>JAKJAQ010000003.1:0-36337 GCA_022707425.1 Candidatus Babelota bacterium | reverse complement strand
TAATCGCTCTTGAAGATCATTTGTTTGCAATAGTTCTTGCCGTTCAGCAAATGACAAATTAAGATGCACAGCTAACGTATCAGCAATTGAATCTATATCTTCTGTGTTTTTCGCCATTGCGAGTAGTTCACTTGGAACTTTTTCATTTAGTTTGCCAAGGGTCTCGTACAATTTTTTCAAATTACGCCATAAAGCTTCAACTTCCACGGTATGTTCAAGTGAAGTAGTTGGTAAATCTTGGTAATGAATACCCCAAAAACCGTCCAACGCTTCAGCTTTAAGCATTTTGGCGCGACAAATTCCCTCAACTAATATTTGGAATGAACCTTTGGGAATGCGAGTAATTTGTATGATGTTTGCACGAATACCATATTCAAATACATCGCGATCAGTTGGATTTTCAATTTTTGAGTCTTTTTGGGTTGAGATAAAAATTGTTTTGTCATGTTGAAGTGCATATTCTACCGCTTGAATTGATTGTGGGCGACCCACAATGATTGGATGAATACTTTTAGGAAGTATAATAATATTCTTTAACGGTAAAAGAGGTAAAATAGCGTTTGGATGGTCAGACGCTTGAGCTGGCTGTATATTTTTGAATTCATCTACCTTCATGGGGCATCCTATTTTTCAATAAATTTATTTATTATCTGAAAATAAATATAATTGTATAAAATATGGTCAAATTTGCGGTCATAAATCACTGCTTTTTCAAGCTTGGGTCGATTTTTGGCGGCAAACAAATTAATTTATTATTTCTAGAATTTTACCAAAAATACGATAATGAGTAAACTTCAATCAAATATAAAGGTTGGCCAAGATGGGAAAAAAATTCAAATAGAAATGTCGCTGTGCGCTAATAACGAAAAATAGTTGTTTTTAGGCGGATTTGCCAGTATTTTATTTTTACAAAGCCTGAATCTTTTGTTACAGTATTCATGCGTTATAGCTATTCATTTTAAATGTTTTAACAATTTGGGTAAAGAGAGGAATATATGCTTACCAAGATTGCACGATGGTGGTGGGGAGATTTTCAGGAGGGCGAACTTAAAAAATTTGGGTTGCTTTCATTGATCTTTGGATTGGTAATTGGGGTTTATTGGTTCCTACGTCCGCTTAAAGATTCTGTTTTTTCTTCTGTAGTTGGTTCCAACTATATTCCGTGGGCAAAAATGCTTTCGTTAATAGTTGTATTTCCTTTGGTACTTATTTACTCAAAGCTGGTTGACATGTTCCCGCGTCAACGCATGTTCTATGCATTGTGCACAATCTATGGATTGCTTGCATTGTTATTTGCATTTTTAATGAACAACTCAACCTATGGTTTGAGTGCAGGCCTCTATGGTGCGGATCGCTGGTGGGGATGGGCATGGTATGTCTATGTTGAAAGTTTTGGTTCATTAATTGTTGCTCTTTTCTGGGCATTTACCGCTGATACTACCGAGCCTGAATCTGCAGCTCGTGGTTATCCCTTGGTAGCATTTGGGGGACAATTGGGTAATATTTTTGGTCCTTTGGCGCTTGTGCTCATTATGCATAATTTTGCTCATTTTGAACTTGGACCTGAAGGTGACTTGCCAGCTGGTGCTGCACAAACCAGTGCATCGGTTCATGCCGGTTCAGTTGTATTTGCTGCAGTCATTATGGCGTTTATTATTGTGTTGGTTAAGATCTTTATGGCCACTGTTCCTAAAGAACAATTGGTTGGTTATCATGCAAAAAATGAAAAATCTGAGGGTTCAGAACCTGGATTTTTTGAAGGGCTTCGTTTAATTTTCTCTTCAGCTTATTTAATTGGCATTTTTGCTATTATTTCATTCTATGAGATAATCGTAACGGTTTTAGATTTTAATTTTAAAACATTGGCTAGTGAACAATTTACCATGTCGCATGAATTGACTAAGTATTTGGCACATTATGGTATTTGGGTTGGTGTTGTTTCTATGTTGAGCATTTTGCTTGGCATTAACAAAATTCAACGTTCATTGGGAATTGGTGCATCTCTTGCGCTCTTGCCTATTTTGATTGCAACTGCTGTGCTTACTTTCAAATCATATCCAGTGGTAAGTGTTCTGTTCTGGATTATGGTGTTTTCAAAAGCAGTTAACTATGCTTTGAACCAACCATCGATGAAACAGTTGTATATTCCAACAAGTAAAGATGCAAAATACAAATCGCAAGCATTTATTGAAATGTATGGATCGCGTGGTTCAAAAGCGTTTGCATCATCAGTTAACTTGTGGCGTAAAACGTTTATCGAAAAATTTGGTGGCGTTGCTGGAGTTGAAAAGTTCATATTCATGTGTACTATAGCTTCGCTTGGTATTGTTGGTATTTGGTTACCAGTTACCTTCTATCTTGGCAGAAAATTTAAAAAAGCTGTCGATGAAAAGAGCGTTGTTGTATAAGATTGAGCATTTTAAAAATGAATAGGTAAAAAATGTTGAGCCTTCTAAATTCGTCATCGGGTTTAGAAGGCTCATGTTTTTTTATGAACAAAACGTCGATGTGCAAGAGCTGTTTATAACTACATAGGGGCACTTACTAATGGTACAATTGGCACGAAGCATAATGGCAGCAATAGGTTCAGATCGTTATGAACGCTTAAAATTCATTTTGTTGTGTGGTGCTTTTTTTCTGGTGATAGGATCGTATACACTGATTAAAGAGTTGCGTGATTCTATTTTTGTTGCGATAGTTGGGCGTGAGTATGTACCACTTGCACGTATCTTAGAAACGATCATTTTAATTCCAGCGATCTTCTTCTACTCATTTTTAGTAGATCGTTTGAGGCGCTACCAACTTTTGTATGTATATGCCTTTTTCTATGGAATTATTGGTTTTATTTGCGCATCAATTCTTGGGCATCAGGTAATTGGGTTGCAAAACACCGATACCAGTGCACACCGCTATTTTGGATGGTTTTTTTATTTTTTTGTTGAAGGATTTGCGCCTTTTGTGGTGAGCCTTTTCTGGGCATTTGCAAACTCAGTAAATAGTCCTGAGACGGCAAAAAAAAATTATGCATGGATGGTTTCAGGGTCAAAAATTGGTGGAATGCTCAGTGCATCGTTTGCTTGGTGGCTGCTTGGTTGGCAATTAAAAGATGGTTCGCGCATGTTTTCAGATGTGGTAAACCATCAGATTTTGCTCTGTTTTTTTTCAGGGATGGTAATGCTGATTCCGATCGTCATTTATTTCTTGATTAAAAAAGTACCGGGTAAATATTTGCATGGATATGAGGCAGTTTATCAATTTGAAAAAGAGCATGAAAAGAAAGAAGAAGAAGGTGTCGGAATGCTCGCGGGACTTTCGATGCTTGTTAAGCAGCCCTATGTATTTGGGATTTTTGGTATGCTTTTCTTCTATGAAATGATAAACACGATTTTGGGCTATCACCGACTTGGAGTCATTGAATCGGCATCAAGCAGTGTGTCAGATTTCAGTTTTAGGTTATTTGAGCAAGCATTTATTCTGCATTTAATAGGATTTTTTATTTCGCTTATTGGCACCCGTACTTTGTTGCGGTTAGTTGGCGAAGAAGTGTGTCTGTTATTGATTCCATTGGTTACCGGTGGGCTGTTGTGGTATTTCATTTTAAGCTCGAATATTATTGTTTACGTGTTGGTAAAATCATTTAACTATGCGTTTGCCCAACCAGTAAGAGAAAGTTTGTATATTCCAACGGTTAAAGAGATTAAATTTAAATCAAAATCGTGGATCGATGCGTTTGGAGCAAAATTGGCACGAGGCAGTGGTTCGGGAATTAATATGGTAACGACGTTTATGGGATCAGCGGCCGTTCTTTCGGGTGGGTTGTTTGGTAGCATTATTATCCTTTGGACGCTTACTGCATTTTTACTTGGCCGTCGCTATACCAAAGCAATTACCAATAACGAAGTAATTGGGCAGGTTGACTAAAAAGCTGACTCAGCCGTTGTTATTTTTGATGAGTTTGCTAAAATTATGAATGAATTTATTTCTAATCTCCTACTGTTTTTTATGGGTGGTCAATAAGTAACAACTACTTACAACCAAAGCAGTATTGGTAATAACCCAGAAAGGTATAATTCTTATGATCGATTTAAAAAAACTTGTTGATGCAGGTGTTCATTTTGGACATAAAACATCTCGCTGGAACCCAAAAATGGAACCGTTCATTTGGGGTGAGCGCAACAATATTCACTTAATCAACGTTCGAGCAACTGGTGAACGTCTTGAAAAGGCCGCTCAATTTTTAGAAAATATTGCAGCAGCTAAAAAAACTATTTTGTGGGTTGGTACAAAAAAAGTTTCTCAAGAGCCTATTACCCAGGTTGGTAAACGATTAAATTCTCCCTATGTGATTCATCGTTGGATTGGTGGTACATTGACCAACTATTCACAAGTTAAAAAATCGGTTACCAAATTACTTCATTACGAAGATATTTTGTCTAAATCGCAACAATTTAGCTATACCAAAAAAGAGTATGGAATGTTCCAAAAAATGGTCGATCGCCTGATGAAAAACGTCGGTTCGATTCGTTCGTTTACTCTGCCAGTTGGTGCAGTTGTTATTGTTGACGTGAAAAAAGAACAAACAGCATTGCGCGAAGCAGCGGCAATGGGTATTCCTGTTGTTGCATTGGTTGACACCAATAGTGATCCATCAATGGTTCAATATCCAATTCCTGCCAACGATGACGCAAAAGCATCTATAGAAGTTATCATGGGCTATTTAGCTGATGCAGTAGTCAAAGGCCAAGAGCGTGCAGCACAAGCTAAAGAAGATGCTCGCATGGCTGCTGAAATGGCTGTAGAAGAAGACGCAGCACAGTTATTGCCAAAGGAAATGACTGAGGAAGAAGAAAATGCGCGTCGAGTTGCTCGCAAAAAGGGCTCAGATTTAACTAAGCCAAAAGAAGATGCGCCAAAGCAACGTCGTCCAATGGGACCAAGTCGTCCAATGGGGCAGCGTCGTCCAATCAAAAAAGAAGATTAATTTAATCAATTTTTTGCACGCGGAGAGGTGTCTGAGTGGTCGAAAGAGCACGATTGGAAATCGTGTATACTCTTAACGGGGTATCGAGGGTTCGAATCCCTCTCTCTCCGCCAGTCTCCGCCCTTATGGGCTACGCCTGGCACAGCCATTCGCCGAGGCGCGTAGCGCTAAGGAGTAATGTCACGCTGTAGCTTTAGCGAAAGAACAATCGTGTCCGTTAAAGTAATCAAAATGCGAGATCAATATCATTTAAGAAAATGGCAATCAGGCTATTTCATTTAAATGCTGGATATAGTTCAAGCGGTTTAACATCTGGCCAGCGTATTTTTAATTCTTTTAAAATGTATTGAGCCATTCGCCGCAGTTCTGGAAAAAAACCGTGTTTTTGAGAAATTTCTATAAAGGCTTCTAGCCGGTACACATTGCGCGGTTTTCTTAAATTATCATCCGGTTGCCAATGATGATGAAGATGTAAATAATTTTGAGTGGTAAAGTCTACTACTTCTTTATCTAAAATATCTTCCAGGCTGACGATTCGCCAAAGCATCCAATAAGCAGATGCTGCAACGTACGATTTATAATAAAGAGTGTCATTATGTGCTGCAGGAATCGATTTTGCCAATTCTTTGCGGTAAACATCTTCAATTGAATCGACAACGTCTTGTGGAAATGCTTTCATGCTCCATGAGGTTGGCATGCACATGCGCAAGACAACAGCATCTAAGAGCGCATTGCCAACGAAACTCCACTCAAAATCAATCATGCGCATTTCTTGCGTCTCAGGATGATAAAAAAAATTATCAGGACAAATATCGCCGTGCATAAGGGTAGTAAATGGCCCTGGATTTTTCGCCATCGTAAAAATAGTGTCTATTTCATGGTTGAGTTCTGGACTTATGGAAAAACCAAACTGTTTAATACGTCCTGCTACTTTGGAGAACATATCCTGAAAATTATCTTGCCAGAGTAATGCATCTGGATTAATTCTTTGCAGAATTTTATGATATTTTTTTGTATGATCGCTTGCCAATCCATGAATTTGTCCAATAATTTTCATGTAGCGTTTCAGAGCACCCAGCGCTTTATTTTTTTCATTGCCCATGAGAAGATCTATTAAACTTGTTTGAATAGTGCCAAGATCTTCCATTAATACAAAACGATTTTTCTTACTACCACCATAAAATTGGGGAGCAAGCGGTACTGTTATTTCCAGATCACTTAAAAATTCTAGGCCAGACCAATCGCGCGCAAATCTATCGAATGCTTCTTTATCATCAATATCCGATTTTTCAACCAGTGATTGCTTCAAAATAATGCTGTGCGGTATGTTTTTTGATTCATGAATCAGTGTTATTCTCATGAGGACATTGCGCCGGTCAGGTCCACTCAAATAGGTGGCGGAACCAATTGTTATCTTATCGCCAAACCGTTCAGCAACAATTTTTTTGGCTTCTTGCAATAGTTGTTCATCAATCGGTCGTATGGTTTTTTTCATGATTTCTTATCGAGAGATTGGACTTGAAAAAAGGACCATTTATTAACTAACCCTTTTTAGTGGTTTTTTTAAATAAAATTTTGTCTATTAGATTATTTATTCTAAGTATAGCATAGATTTTAGATGTTTATCAGATTGATATTCATCTAAAAAATTAATAATTGCTTATACGCTACTTATGAGTTATCAGTAACTATTTTTTTCGTTTGTTGCAAGGACTGATAAATAATCTTCTGTTTGAGTTTTACACATATCCAGAACGTTATGAATGGCTTTAATGTGCCTTCGTTTTTGTTTTTCTTTTATATCAATTCGAACAGATAATAAAATTGATAATGCCAGTCCACACCAGGTGTATAATTCTGATCGTGTTGACCATAATGGTGCATCATTATCTACAAACCGACTCAATAGATATGCTCCTCCGGTTAATACTCCAATACACGAAGCAATTTTTAAACGGGATTCGTTTTTATGCTCTTGAAGGTACTTTACATGTACAGTTGATTGCGCATGATAATCTTCTAAAAACTTCAGTTGTGCATCTGTATTGAGAATTTCTGCCTTGTGAGAGTCATGAAGATTTGTTGTTGGTGTGTGGATATACTGTATTTTTTCAGGTAATTTTTTTTCTGACCACTCACCGCATTGTCCTGAAATAGCAATTTTATGTGCCCCCTTTAAATTCTGCTTAAACAGTTCAAATTTGTGCTCTTTTATAGATTTTTCTACTGAATTCATACCGTAAAGGGGTGTAAATCCCAGTAAAATGATTCCTACCTGTGCCGCTTTCATGACGATCTCCCGAAATTACAATAATGGTCTAGATTCCTGAGTATAGCCTGTTTTGTCAAAATTCGTTCAAAAAGTAATCTAAAAATTGGTTCTGAAAATGCATTGGCTTGCCGGATGGATAAAATTGAGCTATTATTTTCAATAGCCAATCAAAAAAATTGATCTAAAAATTGGGGAAGCTATAAAGAACGAATGTTTAATCTGTCAGGTCCGAAAGGAAGCAGCAGGAGCACTTTGATTCTTGTATGGTCTTCCCCTTTATAGTATCCTAAAAAAGCAGCGTAAATTTTTCTTTTTCCTATTTTTTGAGCAGATTTCTATGGATTTAAATTTAACCAGAAAATGGCGTTCACGCACGTTCGATGGAATTGTTGGGCAATCGCTCGTGGTTCGTATGCTCAAAAACAGTTTATATCGAGATAAATATTTTCCGGTCTATCTTTTTTCGGGACAGCGTGGATGTGGTAAAACAACAACGGCACGTATTTTTGCAGCTGCCGTCAATTGCGAACAATTACCACAATTTCAAAAAGACCCTAAAGCTATTTCAGTACCGTGTCTTGTGTGTCAATCATGCAAAGCGCTTTTTGAAATGAATCACCCAGATTTTATTGAAATTGATGCTGCATCACACACTGGGGTTGATAATGTTCGTCAGATCATTGAAGCAGCATCACTTATGCCAGTTCTTGGTCGAAAAAAAATATATTTGATTGATGAAGCTCACATGCTCAGCAAAGCTGCGTTTAATGCATTTTTAAAAATTTTAGAAGAACCGCCTCTTTCTGTGCTCTTTATTCTTGCGACGACCGATCCGCATAAAATTATAGATACGGTTCGTTCGCGTTGTTTCCAAATTTTTTTCCAACCAATTAGTGTTCCTGAGGTTGCGGCACATTTGCAGGAACTATGCACGAAAGAATCGATAGCGTATGAAGCAGCGGCACTCAGCACTATTGCTGCAAATACGCAAGGTTCAGCTCGCGATGCGATTAATTTGCTCGAACGTGTACGTTTTGCATATCAAACAGTGACTCAGCAAGCGGTGTTGCAGGTACTTGGATATATTGATGATGAACATTTGATGAAACTGATTGAGTATATTATAGATGGTAATGTTGCTCACGTTTTATCTTGGTTTGAATATAATAAGATTGACCAACACTCAGCATCAACGGTGTGGGATTCATTTATTGAACTTGTGCGTGCAGTTGTCTGGGCAAAACATGGAAAAATTATTGAACGATATAAATCGTATGAAGATCAATTGGCTCGGCTAGCAAATCGTTGTACTACTGCGCAATTGACGCGCATATTACAAATTTTCTATGATCATGAACTTCTATTTCATAAAACAACGGCACAACATCGGTTACTTGAAACTATTATGATTTCGTTGTGCGAGAAACATGACTCTTCTCATTCAGTGTTAGAATCAAAAAGTACATCTTCATCAAAACCACTTGTGCAACACAAGCACATTTCTACATCTCCTGTTTTGCAAGAAGTAAAAAGCGATGATCGTTGGTCAATGGCGGTTAATTCAATTGAAAAACTGGACGATCCGCTAGTTAATTCACTTTTTAAACAAGGGCGATTTATTCGTTTTGATGAACAAACAAAAATAGTTGAAGTTGCATTTGGTAAAGATTTTATTTTTTTCCAAGATTGGTTTGCTACAACGCAAAAACTCTGGCAACCACTGCTTGATGAGCACTTTAATGTGGCAGTTCAATTTACACCACAATTTATTGATGAGCCATCAGCAAGTGTAGTTTCGCCAGTTGCTGCACCAAAACCGGTTGCCGTTACTCCGCCCATACATGTTCAAAAAAGTAATCCGCAACCGCAACCTGCGTTAAAAAAGACACCAGCAGCTCCTGAATTTAAAAATTATTCATATGAAAAAAAACAATCAAAACCGGTGGCTCCCATAAAGCGTTTTGACGTTTCTGACAAGGATAAATGGAAAAAAGCGCATCTAGTATTACAAATATTTCCCGGCATCATCAGTGAGGTACAGCAATGAGTAAATTGCCACAAGTGGTAATCGTTGGACGAACAAATGTTGGTAAATCAACATTATTTAATCGTCTTTCAAACGATGTTAAAAGTATGACGCTTGATTATGAAGGTGTAACACGCGATTTTGTGCATGACACTGTGTGTTGGCAAAACGTATGTTTTGAGTTAATTGACAGTGGTGGCATTAGTGTTACTAAAGTGCATGACGAATTGGCAGAGCGTGTGCGTCTACTTGGTTTTAAATTAATAGACCGGGCTGATCTTATTTTATTTGCCGTTGACGGCACGGTTGGATTAACCAATGATGATCGTCATTTAGTGCAATATGTACGTAAAACGGGAAAGCCGATTATTTTGGTCATTAATAAAATGGATACAAAGGTTGCAGGACAACTGATTTATGAGTGGAAACAATTAGGGATCGAGCACATGTTTCCAATTTCTGCACAACATGGTACTGGTATTGCGGAGTTACTTGAAGCAATTGTTCGCAATGTGCCCGCAATCTCTGCATATCAAGAGCAAGAACCAGCGTATTCAATTGTGTTTTTGGGAAAACCAAATGTTGGCAAATCATCACTGATGAATTTGTTGCTAGAACAAGAAAGAACACTTGTTTCGGCCGTTGCTGGAACAACACGCGAAGCAATTACTGAACCAATAAAGTTTTATTCAGAAACCATTGCGCTTACTGATACTCCAGGAATTAGAAAAAAACGTGCTATTGATGAAACGCTTGAACAAATGATGGTAAAAACATCGTTTCGTGCAGTGCAAAATGCGGCAATTGTGTTGTTAATGGTTGATGGAGCTGAAGGACAGATCAGTGACCAAGAACTCAAATTGGCGTTTTACTCATTTCAAGAAGGCAAAGCAATTATTTTGCTTTTCAACAAAGATGATCTCATGACCGATCTTAATAGATCTGATCTTAAGTTTGACCTTTCAAAATATGAACATTTCATAAAAAAAGTGCCGATGTTGTCCATTTCCTGCAAAACAGGAAAAAATGTAGGCAAAATTTTGCCGCTGGTAAAAAAAGTGTGGGAAAAATATTCTCACGATTATGAAAGTTCTGAAATCGATCGAATATTAAAAACTGCGTTGCGAAATACACCGCTCTATCACCGATCACATATGCTCAAACTATTCAAAGCAGAGCAAATAAAAAAAGCACCCCCAACAATTTTATTGCGTGTTAATGAGCCAGATTGGTTTGGTCCAAGTCAACTTAGTTTTTTTGAAAATGTGCTGAGAAATGAACTTGATTTGGTTGGTGTGCCGATACGATTTGTTACAAGAAAAGGTAAATAAAAAAAGCACGTAAAAAAAAGGAACTACACATGAATAAAAAAATTCATTTTCATGGCATGGATTCATCACAAGCAATCGAAAATTATGCCAATGCAAGCTTGGAGCGCGTTCTTGAATTTTTAAAAAATGAACGTGAACCAATTTATCTTGATTTAACGTTGCGTCCCGGTAGGCCACATGCACATCACATGGCCGAATTGCGCGTGAAAACACCGCATGGTGATTTTATTGCAAGTGAAGAAGGCCCAGCTATGTATCAACTCATTGATATGGCAGTTGATTCAATGTACAAACAACTTCATAAAGAAAAACGTGAACGCGTCAAAGATGGCCGGTCAACCGATCATTACAAAGGTGCTTAATTCTCGTTATCGATAGTTAAGCAATTGTTCAACAAATTTTTCTCGTGGCATCGAATACAGTTCGCTTGACCAACGCATTTCAATTTTTTCAGTAAACGGATCAACAATTAAAAATGCAGGAAAACCAACAATATTGAATGTGTTTTTGAGTGATTGATATGAAGAAGTTGATTCATCGGTGCCATCTATTTTCAATGGAATGTAATTGCTTAATGCAATTTTCACATTTTCATCAACAAGTACGGTTGTGTTAATTTTTTTACAAATTGAACAGTATCGTGCCCAAAAATCGATGAATAATTTTTTATGTTCTTTTTGTGCTTTTGCGCGCGCTAGATCATAATCGGTGAACCAAAACTCATCATGCACGGTGCCGCTTATAAACGATTGATAACTTTCTGCACCAGCTAAAAATGCACCAATAATTAATGCAAATCCCATAAGTCCATTCACTTTTTTCCAAAATGGTGACAAATAGCGGGTTGGTTGTGCTAAATAAAAAATGCCAATGACAAACATAAATAGCGCAACAAGAACCATTAGCACAGGCCACGAGACAAGATTTGCCAAATAATAAAAGCAAACACCAAATAATAAAAGGCCAAATAATTTTTTAATTTCCACCATCCACATGCCAGCTTGCGGAAGGAGTGAAAGAGAACTTGAAAAAGTTCCAATTAACAAAAGCGGTGTACTGAGCCCTAAACCAAAAACAAAAAGCATCGCAAAACCAAGTAAAGCGCTGCCAAGAGTTGCGGCGATGCTTAAAAGCAAAATAAGACCCGGTGAAACGCACGGTGATGCAATCGTGCCACTTGCTGTACCAAATAGAAAAGCTGATAACAAAGAACCACCGCCAGAAGAATCGTGTGATTTTGGTTGTAAAAAACGTGGAATATACATTTCATAAAAACCAAGCATTGAAAGTGCTAAGTATGCTAAAAATCCAACAATAATAAGCACAGAAATTGGATTCATGAGCAGTTTGCCATACAAGGGGCCGGTATAACTTGCGATCATACCGAGCACAGCAAATGTTGTTGCCAAACCGAGCGTATAAGAACTAGCGCGTGTTAAATTGCCCCAAAAGGAAGAAGTTTTTTGTGAATGTAAAATGCCAACCGTGATTGGAATCATTGGATAAATGCAGGGAGTAAAACTCAATAACACGCCAAGCAAAAATACTAACAGCAACCGAAGCGGAAGTGATTTGGTTGATTCAATTAATTGTGAAATTGTTTCAGACCATGACCAATTGTTTGTTTGTTCGTTTGCTGGTTGCGCAGACGCTGTGGTTGATTGATTTTCTTGTTTTTTTGGTTGAGTAGCTTCAATTTCTTTTACCGGTTGCGTATTGGCAGGCAATTGGTACACAAAATGCGCAGGAACACGGTCAGTGTTAATGTGATATATCAAGTGAAGAGAGGCATCAGGCATTAAATCTGCATTTTCTTGCTTAACTTGTACACTAAATTGGGGTGATTCAATGTAACCATTCATCATTTCTTTGGTCACCGAATCGTACTGTTTGACCGATTCTTGATGGATTTGTAAAGGCGAAACACTTATTCCTGGATGATCAACAGAAATGCTCAATGAATCTTTATATAACAATTGTTCTGGTTGTAGACAAAATTGAAAAGTGATGGTTGAAGTACCATTATCAGAACAACTGTTCAAAACAGTAACCTGCGCTTGCGCAGAACAAACAAAAAATAACAGAGTCAAAAAATAAGAAAAAAGCTGCATATGAATTAACACCTTTAAGTTTATGTGCAACAGTGATGAGTTGCTTTATTTTTGCATACTATTACATTTTAAGTAACATGTTATTGGATTTCTCGCAATCTTTTCTTTTGTGATAGATGCCTCTAGATTGATTGCAGAGCGTATAGGTAGAATAGATAAAATCATTAGTTGAGTGGAGTCCTTATTTATTCGATATTGTCATTTTTTTTGCAAAATAATTATTAATTATTTTTGAGCAATTTAATAGTGCCTTTTTTGCAATGAATTTCGATGTGCGCTCCGCCATTGCCAATACAACCATTAATTTCTTTGCGCATTTGGTTCCACGTATTTTGATTTAATTTTGTGCTAAATGGCCGAAATGTAAAATAGTGTTCTGAGCTAATAGAACCATTTTCAGTTTTTGCATATAGTTGTGCATTGGTGATGGTTGGCATAATGAGATCTACCGGTCCCCATGATTCAATGTAAATGCGACTTGCAAGTGGCACGGTGTGCATACTAATTGAACAACTGTGCTGAGTGTGTGCATTAATTGAATTTGCAGCTGAACGTATATCAATAGGTCCTTGCGCCTGAATATTAAGCGTGCCATCAACTGCTTTTACTTTCACCGTACCGTGTGCACGAATGATCAAATTTGTTTGTTCAGGAATCATGAGCTCATAATCAATGGTGGTAGAAGGAGGGAGTGATTCTTTTGTTTTAATAATTGCAGTCGAATCGGTAACAGTGATAATCAACGGGTCGGTAATTTTTTTTTCTTTTGATTTAATAATCGCATTAAGAACAATTTTGTGGCGTGCCCATGTTTTTATGGTGATTGATCCTTGAGTGTTATTTTCGATTTCAAGCGTTCGATTTGGTTTAAAATCGCATTCGTGATAGACCGTTTCTTGTGAATAACCAAAAAGCCAATTATTAAACGATTTAAAGGAAAAATCACCGTGCAAACTCATTGTTAGTTGCAATAAACAGCCAAGAAGGCTTACACTGAAAAGCTGATTCATGAAAGATCACCTTTTTTAGCAGATAATTGTCTAGGATAGCATCATGCAGTATACAAAAGTTGATGAAAATATTCAAAAACGTGCGTCAGATATTCTTGCGCACTCATATCCACTTGTTTTACCAATTGTGCACGAACTTTCGTCGAATGGATGCCAAACGGTACTGGTTGGTGGCGCGGTGCGTGATTTATTTTTAAATTTGCCGCTCAAAGATATTGATATTGAAGTATATAATTGTTCACTCGATGAACTTGAAACACGATTGAAAAATCACGGACCAGTGAGTTTGGTGGGAAAAGTATATGGGGTTTTGCGGTTGCATGGGCTTGATGTTGATTGGTCAGTACCGCGCAGCGACAGTTCCGGTAGAAAACCGCAGGTAAAAATTGACCCGCATCTTTCATTTGAAAAAGCGTTTGCGCGAAGAGATTTGACAATCAATGCAATGGGAATCGATCTTGCAACATTTCAACTGATCGATCCGTTTAATGGTCTTGCAGATTTGCATAAAAAAATTGCACGTGCACCAGATCCTCATTTTTTTGTTGAAGACCCGTTACGCTTTTTTCGCGTGATGCAATTTGTTGCGCGTTTTGATTTAACACCTGATGAAGAATTGAATAGATTATGTTCGCAAATGGATATTTCAACTGTTTCGCGTGAGCGAATTGAGCAAGAATTTGCAAAATTATTTTTGCGATCAAAAAAACCATCGCGTGGTTTTCTGTGGCTTGATAGTATTAAGCGGCTTGCCGATGTTTTGCCTGAATTGGCAGCAACTAAAGGAATTGAGCAAGAAAAAAAATGGCACCCTGAAGGTGATGTATATGAACACACCTTGCAAGCAATTGATGCAGCAGCAGCGCTTCATTATCGTGATGAACACGAAAAATTAGCAATTATGTATGCAGCATTGTGTCACGATTTGGGTAAAGTTAATGCCACACAAATCGTTGATGGCAGCATTAAAAGTTATGGTCATGCACAAGAAAGCGAAGTTCTAACAAAAAAAATGCTCAAACGTATTACGCACAACAAAGAGTTGGTTGATACGGTATCTAAACTTGTGCATTATCACATGGAACCGATTCAATTTGTTAAATCAGGTGCAAAAGCGGCAGCTTACAAACGGTTGGCGCGCAAATTGGCACCTGAAGTGACACTTGAAATGTTAGGGCTGTTGGCATGTGCCGATAAACAAGGCCGCAATTCACAAAAAGGCTCACCGCTTACTACCCAAATGCCCGAAATTGAACAATTTTTTGAGCATGCGCGTGACGCAAATGTACTTTACGAAGTAGAACAGCCAGTTTTACATGGACGCGATCTTTTGGATATTTTTCAACCGGGACCTGATCTTGGCAAAGCGGTCAAATATGCTTATTTTGTTCAAATAAATGAAGGAATCAAGGATAAACAAGAATTGATAAAGCGTATAAAAACCATGAAACAAGAACAAATTAAAAAATAAGCAATTATATGGTAAATGAATATTAAGGAATTGGAATGATAAAAAAATCAATAATAACTTTATCTATCATGTTTACAGTACCAGCATATTCAATGGAGACAGGAAAAGATGATGATTTTACCATCACAAAACCGTACAACCCGACAAAACCGCTCAGGCAGCAAATTGTTGATTCATTAATAGTTGATCCTCATGGTGCATTTAATAACAATCAAAAAATCAACAATCAATTTTTTTCCGAACTTACGAAAAATGATGTAAGGCAAAAAAAAGCGGAAGAGGTTTACAAAATAGTAAGAGACTTGCGAATAAAGTTTGAACAACAATCGCCGGTTTTTTTATTGAGTGAATGTTCTCAAGATGCAGCCGGCCCCTGCGTTATGAGCAGAGCAAATCAGCCCATGCATCGTTCTACATTTGAGGATAAAATTGCTCAGATTATTCTTAGTAAGGTAAATAACAAAGCAGCGTTGCAGGTGGTGCATTTTGGTTGTGGTGAAATGTTTTCTGAGATGAGAACATTGATAAAAATTCTTGCATTAAATCCGCAAGCGGCTATCGATCTTCATTATGTTGATAAAAATTATTTACCATTATGTGAAGCCAAACGATTATTTACAAAAAAAAGAAGCCCGGAAATCGATTTACAAGATCCGATAGAACTAAAATTTATTCTTAAGAATCTTGTCGATACGATACTTAACCATACCGATTTTAAAAATGATTCGGTTTTAACCCAACAAGATTTCTTTTCGGAACTTTTTATTCAAGAAGCACGCTTTGCACAATTGCTTACGTTTGTTCAAAAAACATTTCCAAAAGCACGTTTAAAATTAATTCCGCATTATGCAGGGTGGCGGTATTTGGGTTATTGTGAACAAAAAAAACTACCACTTGCACAAGTGATAACAGCGGTTGATATTGATGACCCAGAAAGCAACGAACGTAAGAGCATGCGTGACTATTTGTTGTTGTGTGCCCAAATACTCAAAAAAAATCCTGAGTCATATAATTTATTACTTGCTCGTATTGAAAATGATCCATTTATACGCGTTTCATTACAAAAAATCCCAGGAGCTGTTGCGCAAATTGTGCCCATTGAAAATGACAACAAAGAAAAAATTGATCTTTATTTAACACCAGATCATAATTGAGCGCAGAAACAGTTTTTTGCCAATTTAAAATATTTAGTGCGATTAATTAATGCATTGTGATATACTTTTTTGCGACGATTTACGTTCAGAGTAAAAAGGAATCTCATGATTCAAATGCAAACAAATCCGGTTGTGCTGCTGATTGCACAATCTGACCTGATGACAAAAATTGTTTTATTAATTTTGTTATTTCTCTCTATTTTTTCATGGGCATTATTTTTATATAAACTTGTCATTGGTGCAATCAAACGCCGACAAATGGCACGCATATTACACGCTCTCAAAGTAGCACATACTATCGATGAGATTGCGAGTGTTGCGAGTATTCATGCGCATACATTGCCGGGTGTGCTTATGACGAAAAATCTTTCGGTGCTTAAATCACTTTTAGAATCGCGTCAAACGTACTCTGTTCTTTCAGATCGTGAACTTGAATTGCTTGAAAACAATCTTGAGCAAACAATTGATGAAGCAATTGCAACTGAAGAATCTTTTTTACCATTTTTTGCAGCAACTGCTGCAGTATCGCCACTTCTTGGTCTTTTTGGGACGGTGTGGGGATTGATTCATTCATTTGTGCGCATTGCCGAAAAACAGCAGGCCGATATTCCGACCATTGCTCCAGGTATTGCGGAAGCGTTGATTACCACCCTTGCAGGATTAATGGTTGCCATTCCAGCGCTCATGATGTTTCATTATTTAAACACGCGCGTGCGATCACTGGAATATTTGCTGCTTCGTTTAGCGGATAAATTTTCGTGGTCAATTAACACGTTATTTATAAAATAATGGAGAAGTGTGATGTTAAAACTGAGACGTGCGCGAAGACGTTCGCATACCATTCCCGATTTAAGTTTAACACCGTTAATTGATACAGCGCTTACTCTGTTGATTATTTTTATGGTAACCACGCCAATTATTCAAAATTCAATTAAAGTAAATTTACCGCAAGGACAATCAAAAGAAGGTGCAGCTGAACAGCAAGAAATTGTAGTAACAATTGACTCGCACGGTTCCATTTTTTTAAATAATAAATCGGTGGTGCTTGAAAAATTAGGAAATGAGATTAAAACATTAACAAATAGATCACTCAAAAAAAAGAACAGTGTGTGGGTGCGCATCGATGAAGGTAAATCATGCGGGATTCTCATGGGAGTGATTGATCGCATCAAGGTGGTTGGGGGAATTGAAGATGTTAAAGTGGCGCTCGCTCCTACGCGTGTCTGAACAAACATCTTTTTTTTTAAAAATGTTGAGCATTTCGTGTGGTGCTCATCTGTTAATAATGATGTTAATGAGTTTGCACGTAACAAATCAGCAACAATTACAAATAACCATGAGTGCACAGCGATTGTCCGATTTGCCAATTGAGTTTGTATCATCGGCGCGGCGTATTTCAGGATCGTTGGAAAAGGTTGCGCAACGTAATGTGCAAAAAAACCAATCGCAGGTGACTGCAAAAAAAACACTAAGCGCGTTGCCGCAAGAAAAACGAGGAATGGAACTTGTTGCTGCAAAAAAAATTGCTCCAAAAAAAATAAAGAATATTGCGGCCAAACAACAACCAATCAAATCTGCTCAATTGTTGGACAAACCAAAGAAGGAAGAAATAAAAAAAGTTGTCCCACCAGTTGTTGCGCAGGTTGAGCAGCAAAAAATTGATGTGCCGGTAGTTTCGAAGGCGGTTCCAGAAGTTCCTGTTGTTCAGAACAGCGAACCCATTAGAATTGGACAAGAAGAGTATGATGCTTTGTGCTTGTATGCTGATGTGAAACAAGAAATTGAGCGTGTGTGGCGGCCACCGGCAGGAATTAAACCATTAAATTCGTGCGTTGTAAAAATTATGCTTGATGAACAGGGCAAAGCACAAGCGCACACGGTTGAAATTCAAGAATCATCTAACATCGTTTCGTATGATCTGACAGCGCGCATGGCGCTTTTGCAAGCAACTTTTCCCTTACGTCTTGCTCACAAAGAACTCATTATTGTATTTAATCAATAGGTAACTCCATGAACATTGCATTATTGTTTACTCTGATTGCGTCCACCATATGTGCAGCGCACATCAATCAAGAACCTCAAAATAAAGTAAATATTTCAATTACAACTCAAGCTGTCGAAAAGATGAAATTGCTGGTGGGAGTTATTGAACCTGATGTTCAATTGATGCAAACCGCAACCTTATTAAAACAAATGCTTGAACGGTCTAAAGCTTCATTGAGTGGTTTTGCAATCAAAGTTATTTCGTTTGAAAAACAGCCAGCAAAGAAAATGATGCAACAATTGTTTAATGAAGGGTATGCATTATGTTTATTCCTTTCGCATAATCAGCGCGCAGGAATGGTTGAATGGCGGGTGTATGATTCACACACAGCGACGATGATCAAAGGAAAACGATTTATCATTAAAGAATATCCCAATCAAATCGTTGCCGAACATCTTGCTGATCAATTGTGGCCATTCTTGACGGGACAACCTGGTTTTTTTTCTACGCGAATTGCCTATTGTAAAGAAAGACGGACAAAAAATAAAAAAGTACAAAAATCGATTTATATCACCGCTCCGTACATTGACACGGAGCGTGTTGTTGAACAATCATTTCCACTTGTTGAACATGGTAATGTATTTGCGCCGCGATGGAATAGTGATTCAAATCAGCCAATGATTTTATATTCGGAGATTACCAATTGCAATGTGCGGCTCATGGGAATGTCACTTGAAAAAAAACGTAAATTGATTGCAAATCTTGATGGTTTTACCATGGGTGCATCATTTTCTCCCGATGGAAAAAAAGTTGCGTACTGTGCATGCGATGGAACTATTCGCAGTAAAAGTCAAATTTATGTATACGAATTTGATGAAGTTCAGCAGCGTCCGATATTGCGCCAAATTACCCACAATAATGGACATAATGTTTCTCCAAATTGGTGCAATAATAATGATTTAGTTTTTTGTTCTGATGCTGATAGCAAGCAACCGTACATTTGTTATTATCACGCAGATACAAAAGAATTGGAAAAAATTACTGCAGATGGTTATTGTGCAAGTCCCAGTTATTGTGCTGTAAACCAAAAAATTGTGTACTCGCGCGCATGCAGCGGAGTAATGCAACTTTTTGCCTACGATCTTAAAACAAAACAGCACGCACAAATCACCTTCGATGCAGGTAACAAAGAAGAATCATGTTGGTCACCGTGCGGAAATTATGTGGCATTTGCCTATAGCAATGGTAATTCAAACCGGATTGCGGTTCACCATTTAGTAACTAATGAACGTATTTATTTGACAGATACTCACGAAAACTGTTGCTATCCTGCTTGGTCTCCGCTCTATGAAAAACCTATAATGGTATAAAAACAAATTAACGTGCCATTCTTTTCATGCGTGCTGCCGCTTTTGGAGCCATACTTTTTCCAAGTTTATTTGGAAATTGTGCGACAATTCCTGTTGCAAATGTTTCACCCATGTCACGTAATTGTGCGATTACTTTATCAAAATTGGTAACATCTGCTTGCCAATCTTTTTTGAGGCGATTAACGACTTCTTGTGTTGTGAGATCGAGGTGAGTGTAGAGCATGTTTTGTAAATCAGCTAATTTCCAATTATTTGGATTTGCGTAGTTTAAAAACTGAGCAATGTCACGCGCATTCGATTTCCACTGCGAGTTGAGATTGTCTAGGTCCGATTTATTATTTTGTTTTGCTGCTTGGATAATTTTGACGGCAATTGAAATGTGGTCTTTTAATAGTTCGGTCAATCTATTTCCGGCAGAAGTGCCATAATACGTTGCGATTGCTTTACCAATATCATCCTGATTTTTCATGAGTCGTGCAGCAGATGATTTTTGGCTTGGGCTTTCAGAAATTGCAGCAATAATATAATCACGCGTCCACATGCCATGTTCTGTCCACAAATTGTTCATTGCTTTGCGCAACTCATATTCAGATTGTGAAAGTTGGTTTCCGAATACAACATGCGCAATAAGAAGAAGATTCATCAAACTGATTGAACGCATAATATTCATATTTTTCCTTTTTTTGGGACATAAAATGGTAGAACTATTGTAATTGCGTTAAAACGGTAAATTCAATAAAAAGAGTGAACATAAGCGGTAAAAGTGGTTTAAATATCGCGTCATGGGCAAAACTTGGCAAGTAACAGTATAGTTTAATGTATATTGCCAATCTATCGACAGATTTTTGGCTCTATAGTATAATTAAAAGACAGGGTAGTTGGCCTCAGCGGCCGCGTTTGATGCAGCTAGTAAAATTCAAGCTCTTTTTTGATCATGTTTGGTGCGCAAAAAAGAGTGCATATGAAATCTTGACCGATAGGATAGTTTTTATGAAAAAAATGCGTTTCAATCAAATTTCTCGCGGTCCGAAAAATCTTATTTTCATCGTATTTTTATTTGTGGCATGTTTGACATTACTTACCAAATTAACCGATTATACTCGCCATATTAAAAGTTTTACCTATTCAAGCTATTTAAAAGCGATTGAAGAAGGACAAGTAAAAGCAGTTCATGTCTCTGGGCAAGAAGTGTACGGAGTAATGAATGATGGAAGCCGATTTGAAGTTACCATTCCCGAGCAGACGAATAATTGGGATATATTAAAAAAACATAATGTAGAGTTTTCTGTTGCAACGAACTCAAATCCATTAAGTACTTGGTACATGCTTTTATTAGGTTTCTTGCTTATTGTGCCGATCGCTGCATGGTTTTTTTTCAGGCAAGCACGCGGTTCAAATAGTGGAAGCGGCGGCATTTTTTCAATGGGCAAAAGCAAAGCAAAAATGTTTATGCCATCAATGATTAGTGAAAACTTTGAATCTGTTGCAGGTGCCGATGATGCAAAAGAGGCGCTTAAAGATGTTGTCGATTTTTTAAAGAATCCTGATAAATATCGTCGTTTAGGAGCCCGAATTCCGCGCGGTGTTTTATTAGTTGGCGACCCAGGTAATGGTAAAACATTGCTTGCGCGAGCAATGGCTGGCCAAGCACATTGCCCATTTTTCAGTGTTTCAGGTTCAGATTTTATTGAAGTATTTGTTGGTGTTGGTGCTGCGCGTGTTCGTGATTTATTTGAAAAAGCGCGTCGCCACGCTCCTGCGATTGTGTTTATTGATGAAATAGATGCAATCGGCCGCCAACGTGGCAGTGGTTTTGGTGGTGGACATGACGAACGTGAACAAACACTTAACCAATTGTTGATTGAGATGGACGGTTTTGAATCATCAAATTCTCCTATTATTGTTGTTGCGGCAACCAATATGCCTGAAGTACTTGATAAAGCATTGTTAAGGCCGGGTCGTTTTGATCGCGTTGTTCCGGTGGGTTATCCTGACTTGATTGCGCGTGAACGAATCTTGAAAATTAATGCACAAAAAATTAAAGTTTCGGACGATGTTGATCTCAAGGCACTTGCGCAAGAAACGGCAGGGTTTTCGGGTGCTGATTTAGCAGACTTGATGAATAAAGCTGCATTGCAAGCTTCAAAAGAAGGAAAAAATGAAGTTGCCATGGCAGATTTGTTACAAGCGCACAAAAAAGTGGTTGAAGAAAACAATTCTGCTTCATTATCAAACGCAAATCCGTTAACAAAAGGCAGCAGCAAAACAAAAATGTTTGTGCCATCGCAAATGAAAGTAACCTTTGCTGATGTTGCTGGTATGCCTGAGGCAAAAGAAGAGTTAATGGATATTGTCGATTTCTTGAAAAATCCACTTAAATACCGCCGCATTGGTGCGCGCATTCCTCGTGGCGTGCTTTTAGTTGGCAGTCCAGGAAATGGTAAAACATTACTTGCTAAAGCAGTGGCGGGTGAATCAAATTGTCCATTCTTTAGCGTAAGCGCATCAGATTTTATTGAAATGTATGTGGGTGTTGGTGCAGCGCGTGTGCGTGATCTTTTTGCACAAGCGCGTAAACACATGCCAAGTATTATTTTTATTGATGAAATTGATTCAATTGGTTCACATCGTGTGAGCGGTGGTGATGGCGGCAGTGAAGAACGCAATCAAACACTCAACCAATTATTAACTGAACTTGATGGTTTTAATACCGTTGATTCTGCAGTTATTGTAATTGCAGCTACAAACCGTTCAGATGTTTTAGATAAAGCATTATTGCGCCCTGGACGTTTTGACAAAGAGATACATATTCCTTATCCGACGCTCAAAAGCCGTGAAGATATTTTGCGTGTTCATATCAAAAAAATTAAAACTGAAGAAGGTATTGATATTGAACGTATTGCACGCAGCACTACCGGTTTTTCTGGTGCCGATTTAGCCCATTTGGTAAATGAGGCAGCATTGACTGCAGCTAAACGATCAGCCGATAGCGTTGTGACGATGCATGATTTTGAAATTGCGCGTGACCGAGTGACCTTAGGTCAAAAAATGGAATCACATGCAATGAGTGAAGAAGAAAAAAGAATTACTGCATTCCATGAAGCAGGGCATGCCTTAGTGAGAATATTATTACCAGAACATGGTGATCCATTAGATAAGGTAACCATTGTGCCTCGTGGTGGTGCGTTGGGTGTTACACACTTCTTGCCTGAACGAGATGTATTGCTGGAAACAAAAGATCGATTTATGTCACATATTTTTGTCGCTCTTGGTGGCCGTGCTGCTGAACAATTAGCGTGCGGCGTTATGACTCCTGGTGCTGGCAGTGATTTTAAACATGCGACCGATCTTGCTCGACGCATGGTGTGTGGCGGAATGACTGAAGAAATGGGTCCAGTAATGTATGAACAAGATAATCGTGCATACCGTTATTCTGAAAAAACAGCAGAACGGATCGATGCATTGGTTGAAAAAACATTGCAAGATGCAATGAGCTCAGTGCGAGACCTATTGAAAAACAATCGCGACAAATTGGATAAATTAGCTCTAGCGCTTCTTGAAAAAGAGGTATTGTATGCTCAAGAAGTATATGAATTGTTGGGCATTACTCCGCGTGCAGATTTCCGTTTGGGTGGACAGGAAAACTAATGATCGTCACGGCAGAGTTGGTGCAAGCAGTTGAGGCTATAGTCAAACATCAGGAACCATTGTTCTTCATTATTTTGGCAAACCAATTGAGCAAAAAAATAAGCCAAATGCTGGATTTGTAACCATTGCAGATATTGAAAGTGAACGGTATTTAATAGAGCAATTGGGTAAATTATTGCCGCATGCATCTTTTTTTGCCGAAGAGTCTGGCCAGAATGGTGATGCACCCTATTGCTGGGTGATTGATCCACTTGATGGCACCACAAATTTTGCCCACAAAATTCCCTATTTTTGCATTTCAGTTGCATTAACCTTTCAGGGCGTATCTGTTCTAGGAGTAATATACGATCCGTTGCGTGATGAACTTTTTAGTGTACAGCAAGGCAAACCAGCAATGTGTAACGGAAAACCGATTGCGGTAAATTGTCCTGCGAATTTGAGCGATGCATTCTTATTTGTGGGGTTGCCTTATAGCAAAGGAATAGCCTATCAACAAACGGTTAAAACGGTAGAACGATTGGCAGATAAAGTATTCGCTTTGAGGCATTTGGGTGCCATTGCTCTTGATCAGGCCTATGTTGCTTGTGGTCGAACTGATGGTTTATTTTTTAGAGATCTTGGCTGGTGGGATATTGCTGCAGGGATGTTACTCATTCAGGAGGCAGGAGGCGCTGTTACTACGTTTGAAGGAACGGTACCGACAAAAAATTATCGATCATATGTGGCGGCCCACCCTAAAATTCATGAAAAATTACGTCTTTTATTACCAACTGATACATAAGACCGATTGAAAAATTACGATTTTATAGTACATTTAATATATACTATAGATAATATATCTGCCTTAGCACCCCTTTGTGCTTTAGGCGAAGATAGGCGCGCCGGAATTAACTCAAGGCGTAAGCTTTAAGAAATCTCTATGATTGTTTGAAAGGATGTTTGGAATTATGTCTAGAATCTGCTGCCTGTGTGATAAGCGTCCACAAGTTGGAAATGACGTCAGTCATGCAAATAACCGCACAAAACGATGGGTCTACCCAAACGTTCATAAAATCCGTTTTGTTATCACTGGACAAACGCCTAAAAAAGTAATGCGTGGTGCTGTGTGTACTAAATGTGTTAAAGCTGGAAAAGTTGAAAAAGTTGTTTAAAATTTCTTAAAGGTAGGCTATGGCAAATACTAAATCGGCTAAAAAACAAGCACGCCAAAATATAAAACGTCGTGATGTGAATTTAGCGCGTAAAAGTTCATTAAAAAGCAGTGCAAAAAAAGTGTTACTGTCTCTTGATCAAGGTGACGAAATTGTATTTACACTTGATTTAATGCGCGATGCAGAATCGAAACTTGCTCGAGCAAAAAGCAAAAAGACTCTTCATCCTAAAGCAGCTGCTCGTAAAATAAGCCGTCTTGCAAAAAAAGTGGCTGCAGCTAAAAAAGCAAAAGGCACAAAGTAAATTTGTTCTTTCTTGCGCGATAAGGAGCAGTGAAACGTTAATGTGTTCGCTGCTTTTTTTCTTTTGTTAATTTCTCTTGTATTAACAATAAATCTTTTCTTAAATCGGTAAAAAAAATAGAAACGGCAGATTAATTAATTGTTTGAGATTCTTGTTGATCTTGCATAGATCGATAATTGACTAAAAACTTTTTTGCAACTTTGGTTGCTTCTTTTGACGAACCTACGTTTTCGATAAGCAAAACCATGATTAATGGATTGCTTTTTTTGTAGCGAAAAAAGGCAGTAAACCAGGCATGTTCTAAATAGTGGGAAACGTTGCCACCCGCTTCCTGTTTTTCTAATGAGATAGTTTGAGCAGTTCCGGTTTTTGCATATACTTTTAAATTTTTTATTTTGTTTACACGCTGTGCAGTTCCTTGCTCGACAACTCCTTTCATGGTTTTTTTTAAAAATGCACGTGTTTCTGGTTTGATTGAAAGTGGTTGTGTGCAAATAGGTTCCTGCATAATGACGCGCGGTGTTACCAAATAACCAGTAAAGATACTCCCAATCATGCGCGCAATTTGAAGCGGTGTTACCAATAAATAACTTTGCCCAATAACGGCCGATAGATTTTCACCGGGCCACCAGGGTTCACCTTTTACGCGACGTTTCCATTCGGTAGTGGGAACGAGACCTGTTTGTTCTGGAAACATAATATTAGTACTTTGCCCTAAACCGAATTTGTGTGCATACTCGGCTAACGTATCAATCGAAATTCGTTTTGCTATTTCAAAAAATAAAATATTGCATGATTTTTCAACCGATTCTTGAATATCAAGCCGGCCATGGCCATCATGATCTGCGCAATGATATCTCCGTCCACGAAATCGAGTAAAGCCTTTACAGTAGGTAATTGTTTCAGGAGTAATAATTTTGTTTTCTAATGCTGCGCTGAGAGTTACCAGCTTGAATGGTGAAGCTGGAGGATAACAACAAAGCATGCGATTTAAAAATGGTTGCTTTGCCTGCAAACTTTGCCACTGATTAAGAGAAATTGTTTCCAAAAAAAGTGACGGATCAAACGCTGGCCGAGAAACAGCTGAAAGAATCGCGCCGGTTTGGGGATCCATAATTAATAAACAACCAGATTGATTTTCGGGAAATGCTTCTTCAGCCAAATCTTGTAATCCAAGATCGAGCGTTGTCACAATATCTTGGCCGGCAAGCGCCTTAGTTATTTCCTGCGCATATAAATTAGTGCCCAATGAGTTGATTGTTTTGATCATCATTCCTTCTTGACCACGTAAGGTAGGTTCAAACATTTTTTCAATGCCCATTTTTCCGGTCATTCGTTCATCGATGGTACTTATATAGCCAATGACATGACTCGCTTTTGAACTGTGTGGGTAACACCGTTTTAGCTGGGTGCTGATTGAAATGTTAGGGTTATCAGGAAAAAGCTCGGTAAGTTTACTAAGTTGTTCGAATGAAGCGTTTGAACATAAAATTGTTTCTTTTGATGTGCGTTCCACAAATTTAATATTGTTCATGACTGTTTGATCAAGCTCAATATTAATTAATTGCGAAATGTGCTCTAAAAGGGTGCGTTGTTCAGGCGATAATGTTCTATTGCCAGTTCCACGCCAATAAATATTAGTAATCGGTTGATTTGTTGCTAACAATCTACCATGACAATCAAGAATATTGCCGCGACGAGAATTTACTTTTTCAGTGCGCAAAAAATTATTTTGAGCGCGATTGAATAATTCCTGATTAAGATACACTTGCAAATAAATAAGACGAAAAATGATAACGCAAAAAGCAATGAGATAAATGAAACTGATGATTTTTATTTTTTTTAGCGATGAAACTGATGATTCCATATGTTTTATTCTGCGTCACTCTCAAATTTATTTAAGGGATGAAGATTGTCACATAGTTCACTTAATTGTTGCGTGCTTACATGTGTATATTTTTCTGTGCTTGCAAGCGTTTTATGCCCAAGCAGTTCTTGCACAACACGCAAATCTACTCCTTGGTTGAGTAGATGTGTTGCAAATGAGTGGCGCAATTTATGTGGTGTAATTCGTTTTTTTATTTTTAAAAATGTGCGAAACATTTCAATGATTCGTTGTACTGAACGAGTTGTTAATGGTTCTTGTCGATTATTGAGAAACAGTTTTTCTTGCTGGTTACTTGCTTCAGGTCGTTCGTGCTTTAAGTAGGTGAGAATTTTTTCTTTTGCTTTTTGTCCAAACAGCGCAATTCGCTCTTTTCTTCCTTTGCCGTAGATGCGAATTGTTTTTTGTTCCAAATCAATATCGCCAAATTTAATTGATACTAATTCTGAACAACGAATACCAGTTGCATAAAGAAGTTCAAAGATTGCTTGATCGCGATAAGGGCGCCGAGTTGGTAAATCTTGCAATTTAATCGTATCGAGCAAATAGAAAATTTCGTCAATGCTCAAATATTCTGGTAATTTTTTATCAAGACGCGGACGCGTTAAAGTAATGGTAAGAGAAATACCGCAGCTTTTAAGATATTCAATGAATGACTGCATCGATGAAATTTTTCGTGCAATTGATGATTTCTCAATGTGCTGATGATAGAGCGCAACGCAATAGCGTTCAAATGCGCGCGTAATGGTAATTTCTTGTTTTTCAGTTGAATTAATTGTTTGCCAAAAAGCACCGAATCTATGCAAATCGGTCTGATAGGCGCGAATCGTGTGAGTTGATAAATTGCGCTCGATTTGCAAATAACGTAAAAACTCTGCTCCTTTTTTTTCAAATTCGGTATGATTCATGGCATCCTTTTTTGATTTCATCTACAACATAGAAGAATGACTTGAATTTAGCAACAGAAAATGAAGGTAATTGAGCAGTTTAAATTAATTTGTACACTTTACAGCGTCGATTGACTGATGATCGATTTACGCCCAAAAATTGTGCAATTTGGTTTTGGTTACCAAATTTTTGCCACAACATTGCCATCATTTTAGGATCGCGTAACGCTTTTTTGCCTAAACGAGCTGCATGTACTAATTCAGGATCGGTAATATTGAATCCTGGATCAAAGTGTGATTCATGATAAATATTATTCTTTTTTGATTTATGAACCAAAAATTGTTCAATTTTAGCTTTGAGTTCATACAAACTCAGTGGCCGCATATGAACAATTCGATGTGTTTCATGCTCAGTAAGTTCTAACAAACTTTTGAACGGTTGTGCTTTAATTGCTTGTTCAGTAAGTGCATGGGTAAGATCAGTTAATTCGTTTTCTGGTAATTGAGCAAGCGGTGGTAATGTAAGAGTTGCTTGTTTCAACTCAGCAAACAGTTCAAGAGAGAATCTTCCCTCTTGCGACAAAGTTGCAAGATCTTGATTAGTTGAACAAATTATGCGCACATTGATCGAATTTTTTTGTTCACTTTTAAAATGGCGATACAGTCCATATTTGATAACTTCTGCCAAATAAAGCTGCGTGTCATGTTGTAGAAAATGAACGTTTTGAATAAAGAGGGTGCCGGTGTTGTGCAATTTTTCTAACAATGATGGTTCATTGCTGCCACCAAAGAGGGGACTTAATCCAAAAATCTTCAGACCAGTTTCATTGTTTTTTTCCGGAGCAGTTAAGGTGATAATGTGCAATGTTTCGCGCAAACTAATGTGATGAATAATTTCTGCCATGGAGAGTTGATCTTCTTGAGCGAGATCGAGCAAGAGTGCTTTTTTGCTGAGAGCAAGTTTTAACAGTTCAATTTTAAATTGTAAAAGACGTGGCGAGCTACTTGGAATAAGTTGATTGATAAGTTTTCCCGAATGCGTTGTTTCAAGATAGAGTACATAATCCCATTCGCTTGGATTGGCGATTTTTTCAAACTGGTTTTTTAAAATGTCGGCAATTTCAGGATAATAAATCATGATAATAACTGAATTTTCATCAAGATGCGGCAATGCTGCCAACACGAGTTTATTCCCTTGGGAGTCGGTTGTAAAAGTGGTTTGACTACTTTTATATTCTTGTACTTGTGTTGCGACAGATTTAAGCGCTTTGGTGAGTGGATGTCCTTCGAAAGCATTTGGGTTTATCCCAATCAGCTCTTTTGCCGCTTGATTACCAAAACTAAACCGGCGATTTTTAAAAAATAGAAGCCCAATTTTACGCTGTTGAGTTGTGCGTAAAAACGATTGTATGCTTTCTTTGTATTGATTAATTTCTTGATGTTTGCGATACAGCTCTTCTTGCATTTGTTTTTCACGTTCAATGGCTGTTTCAAGATTACGATTTTGCATCATATGCACTATATTGCTTATATAAGTGGCAAATATCATCATCTCATCACGTTCAAGTCGGCTGTAAAATTCATTTGGGCGCGAATTGCGGTCTACAATAATATAACCAATAATCGATTCTCTAAAATATATTGGCAAAAATATATCAGCATCAATATGGTTCATAAAATTAACAAGGCGGGTGCCCTGCGCGGTATCTTCATAAAAATTGGTAAATGAAATTTCATCAGTAATAATAATTTTGTGCTTGTGTAAATAAACCCCAATTTCATATTCAGGAGATTCAGCTACCGAAATGAAATGCTCAACAAGTGTTTCGCGGCCATAGGTAGTTTTTTGATGCGAATTTGGTTGTTTTTCATCAGTTGATTTGCGAATGTAAAAAAATACGCGGTTATTTTGTAAACGAAATGCATTTTTAAAAAATGTATTAGTTATATGCGTTAATTCTTGCTTTGTGAGTGCATTGCTTAATTGTTCTACTACATCTTTAAAATCATCAATAAAATTAAAGTGCGGCGTAGTTTGTACATGGTTTTCAAAATTGAGAAAACGAAGACCAATGATTTTTTTGGCAGTAAAGTAAAACGCAAATGTGAGCAACATGGTTGAAATACTCACTACTGCAAAACTATTTGCAGTATAGGTGTGCGAAAAGTTGAACGGAAATATTTGAATAAAATCGAGAAATAATTGCGGTACAATTATAAATTGAATCAAGAGTTTTAACTGTTTTTTCAAAATTGTTGGGAGTGATGATAGCTGAATCTTTTTTAAAATTCTTAATATGCTAGGAATAATTAAAAAGAATATATAATAGCCGCTAAAAGGAAATAAGAATTTCATCTCAAAAAATGGACGATTATGTGCACTATCAAATTCAAAAATTGCCAAATAAATAAACGCGCAACCAAAAAGTGTACTTATGGTAATTAATATTTTTTGATAGATATGTAATTGGTAATTTTTCTCAGTTAAACTTTCAATGAAAAGTCCTAAAAATTGATATTGTATTATTGTCATGGCCCAAGCGATTCGAATTAAACACAATAATAATCGGTAATCTATCGCAATAAGGAAGAGCCGGTTAGTGTTAAAAAAAATCCATGCGGTATCAGAAAACATTGCTCCTGCAAATACAGGAATCAAAAAATACCAAGGACGATGGAGTTTTGGAGCTCTAATTCCATGTGAAATTGTCGTGATAAAAAGCCACAGTTTAAAAACGAAAGCAACAAGAACAGTAGAGAGAAGAACCGGATAACTATTGATAAAATTTAATAATGAAAAAAAGATTTCAATCATTTTCATTTCTTGAATTTAAGTGGTGAACAATTTATATTATGTGTGAATAGTTTAATTAATGTTAGTTCAAATGAAAAGGGATGAAAATGTTTTCAATGAAAGGCATCGTTTTTGGATTCTTCAGTATTGTTCTTTTTTTAGGACAAATTCCACCAGTTAGTGGCGGATGAAATCAATTTGTTATGAATTGTAAAAAAACGGCTGCTGGAATAAATACAGCAGCCGTTTTTTTTTATGCAAAAAATTAAAAAGTTTAAAAAGATGAATAACCGTATGAGTAAACGGCTAGCAACAATTCTTTCAATTTTACGCGAACATACTAAAGCTATGGGCAAACCAATGGTATTTCAAATTACCAATCAGTTTGGTCGCGACCCATTTTTAGTTCTTATTAGTTGTTTGCTGAGTTTGCGTACCCGTGATACCGTTACCGGGCCAATTTGCATAAAATTATTCGAAATTGCCAAAACTCCGCAACAAATTCTTGAAATTCCGGTCACGAAACTCGAAAAAATGATTTACCCGGTAGGTTTTTATCGCAGAAAAGCACGCTTGTTGCACACGGTAAGCGCGGATCTTATTGAACGATTTAAGAGCAAAGTACCCGAAACCGAGGAAGAATTGCTCTCCATTAAAGGAGTTGGCAGAAAAACGGCGAACTTAGTATTAGCCGAAGGATTTGGTATTCCGGCATTGTGTGTTGACACTCATGTTCACCGCGTTTCAAATCGACTTGGTATTGTGAAAACCAAAACACCCGAACAGACCGAGATTGAACTGAAAACGATTATTCCTAAAAATGACTGGATTCATATCAATCGGTGGTTAGTAGTGTGGGGGCAAGAAATTTGTGTGCCTATTTCGCCATTTTGTTCTCGCTGCCCGTTGCGTCCTGTGTGCCCACGGGTTGGTGTAAAAAAATCACGATAAAGAAATAAGCGCTGGTAACGTTTGACCGCTATCAGCGCTTAAATTTTAAAAAGAAAGCTCAGCTTATCTTTTTTTTGCAGCTTTTTTAGAAGCTTTTCTTTTGGTTGCAGCTTTACGCGTTGTTTTACGACGGGTTGCCGCTTTTTTCGTAGTTTTTTTCTTCTTCATTGCCATGAGGCACTCCTTTTTTTAGAAGAACGATTAATGATACATATCATCTTCATTATTGATGTTACAATTTGAGATAAATTAAAGTCAATAATTTTTCTAATTATAAATTGTAAACGGAGGGTATAATGAAGGCATGCTCACAAGCATTTTAAAAATTCAAGAGTTTGCTAACGGCTGCAAGCTTGCTTTGCTTTGGCTGCCAGATCGTCAATTACGATATTTTGTTCCTGTTTGCCATCGGCATAACGCAGTGTGATTGTGCGGTGCGCCATCTCTTTTTTCCCAACAACGATCATCCAAGGAATTTTTTCTATTTGTGCAGTTTTTATTTTTCCTGAAATTGGATCCGACGAACTATCAATTTCTGTTCTAATGCCATTTTCTAGCAATTTTGCCATAATTTCTTGAGCGTATGGTTGTTGTTCATCAGTAATAGTGAGAACTTTTACCTGTGTTGGGCATATAAAAAATGGCAGATGTCCCTTGAAATGTTCGAGTAAAATGCCAAAAAATCGTTCAAGCGATCCGTAAATTGCGCGGTGAATTACCACCGGGCGAGATTTTGTCCCAAGTGAGTTGACATAGGAAAGATCGAAATTTTCTGGTGCAAAAAAATCAACTTGTATAGTACCGCATTGCCATTCGCGGCCCATAGAATCGTTAATTTTGAACTCAATTTTAGGACCGTAAAAAGCTCCTTCACCTTCTTGGATTACATAGTTCATGCGAGCTTTATCGAGAGCTGTTTTTAACGCTTCAGTTGCTTGGTTCCATACAATTTCACTTCCCATAGCATTGTTTGGCTTTGTTGAGAGTGCAACTTTAATATCGTTAAATCCAAATCGATTGAAAACGGTCCTGGTTAATTCAATAATTTCTATAATTTGCTTTTCAAGCTGCTCAATGGTTGCAAAAATATGTGCATCATCTTGAGTAAAGGCACGAACACGGAACAGTCCATGCAAAACACCTGAAAGTTCATGACGATGAACAAGTCCAAATTCTGCTAATTTGAGTGGTAATTCGCGATATGAATGTGGGCGTTCTTGATAAAGTAAATATGCCCCAGGACAATTCATGGGTTTGAGGGCATACCCTTTTTCATCAATTTTAACAAAGTACATATTATCTTTGTAATGTGCATAGTGGCCTGACATTTTCCAAAGTTCGTCAGATAAAATCAACGGTGTTGAAATTTCTTGATAACCAAGTTTGGTTTGCAGTGTGCGCATGTAGTCAACTAGCAGGTTAACAATTAATTTTCCTTTAGGATGAAAAAAGGGAAATCCTGTTCCCTCTTCGTGGAATGAGAAAAGATCGAGTTGTTTGCCAAGGCGCCGATGATCATAGAGCGCTGCATCTTCTTTTTGTTTTAAAAAGGCATCAAGATCTGCTTGAGAATAGAAGGCGGTTCCAGCAATGCGTTGCAATGCCTGGTTTTTTTTATCAGCTTTCCAATAAGACCCTGAGATGGTAAATAATTTAAAAAATTTAATATCGCTTGTGCGACCTACATGCCCTCCGCGACACAAATCATAAAAATCGCCTTGTTTGGAGAGTCCAACCGTTTCACCGGGAATTTCATCTATCAACTGTAGTTTGAATCTGTTTTTTGCAAATAATTTTCGCGCTTCATCTTTGCTTATTTGTGTGTGTGTAAGAGGCAAATCGCGCTTTGCAATTTCATGCATTTTTGCTTCTAAAATTGGTAAATCTTCTTCTTTGAAGTTATTTGCAGGCAAACAATCGTAAAAAAAACCTTCATCGGTGGCAGGGCCGATCGTTAATTGTGTATCAGGAAAAACTTCAAGAACTGCATGTGCAAGTAAATGTGCAGCGGAGTGACGTAAAACTGAAAGATCGTGAAAAGAATCGGCCATGAGAATTACCTTCTTAAAAGCGAGATGGTAAAATACCATTTTTTAATAACGTAAGTATACCAAAATTGTTATTTTTTGCTATTAACACGATTCGGTTTTTGTTGCGCAATAAAAGCATAAAATGAAGATATTTCATTGCGTATGAAAATTGAGTGTGTTACGGTGCAAGCAAAAAGGAAGAGAAGTCCAGAATTGCAAACAATAAGGAATTCTATGCCAGAGCGTATTTATGTACTTGATACCAATGTGTTGTTGCATGATCCGGAATCAATCTTTAGTTTCAAGGGTGCTTTAGTTGGCATTCCGGTTTTTGTTCTTGAAGAGCTTGATCGCTTCAAGAGTGAAAGTACCGATCGTGGGTATAATTCAAGAAAAATTATTCGTTATCTTGATGAAATGCGTGCACGGGGTTCATTGAGGGATGGAGTTGAGCTCGATAATGGAGGAACTTTACGGGTGCTTTTTGCTCCAGATCGCAAAGTTACCATTCCTCCTGCGTTGAGTCTTAATGTTGTTGATAATTTAATTTTGCTTACTATTCTGGGGCTCAAGCAACTTGGTTATGAAGTTCAATTTATTTCAAAAGATTTAAATGCGCGCGTTAAAGCTGATGTGTTGGGTATTTCGGCGCAAGATTATTTGAAGGGATATATTACTCCTGAAACGTTCTACAAGGGGTGGACACATTTTAGTGTTCCTTCCATTTCACTCAAAAAAGAGATTCCGGTCGAATTACAGGAAATTGTTGAACACCATCATTTAATTGTAAACGAATTTATTTTGCTCGAAAGCAATAACAATCCATTTAATTATCGTATTTTTCGCTATTTAGGAAATAAGGAATTCAAACCAGTAATGATGCCAAATTTAGGCTGGCCGCTGGAACCGCGCAATGTGCAGCAAATCATGGCGCTCGATTTACTTTTTGATGAACGGATTCAGTTGGTAACATTGCTTGGTCCGGCAGGAACAGGTAAAACATTTTTAGCATTGCTGGCAGGTATTTATCAAATTTTGCAGCAAGATCAGTATGAAAAAATGCTCGTGTCTCGTCCAGTAGTGCCTCTTGGACCCGATATTGGTTATTTACCAGGAACTATCCAAGAAAAATTGCATAGCTGGATGCAACCAATTTACGATAACATGGATTTTATTGTTCACACGGTAAATCGTGGTCGCCAAGAAGAGATGTATGAACATGAAGTGCCGGTGTATGCAGGTAAGCGCAGTGAACGGCACAAACAAAAAAAGAAATTTGAACGTCACGAAAAACTTGCACCGCTTGATCAGTTGATAAAAGATGGTAAGATTAGTCTCGAAGCAATTACTTACATGCGTGGTAGATCGATTCCGTATCAAATTATTTTGATTGACGAAGCGCAAAATCTAACCCCGCATGAAGTTAAGACGCTTATCAGTCGGGTGGGTCAAGGAAGTAAGATAATTCTGGCAGGCGATCCGTATCAGATCGATTCTCCATATCTTGATTTTAGCAGTAACGGTGTGGTGGTTGCGACAAATAAATTTAAAGGGCAATCACTTTTTGGTACCGTATTCTTGCACAGCAGTGAACGTAGTCTTCTCAGTCGATTAGTCAGTGAAATATGGTAAGGATCAAGATGAAATATAGTTTAGCTTTAATGTTCAGTTTTATTATTAATACCGCTTTTGCGATGGAAGAAACTACAACAAATTGTTTAGGTTGCAACAAAGAAATTTTAAGTGAGCCAATTTACACGCACTCAATTTGTGATTCAACACATAAATTTCACATTATTTGTCTTGCAAATAAATTAGATAAAACAGATGGTTTTAAATGTCCGCTTTGCAATACACAGGCAACGATGAATCAACGGATTGCAGTAAGCAAATTACGAAAAAATATTATTCTCATGAATAACTTTGATATTGAAAAGAAAGCACATGAACATCAAAACAGAGTTGGAAGTGCTGAATCGAAACTGTGGCTATTGCGGAAAAACGGTTTGCAAATCGCGGCAAAAACCAGTTTATGTAAAACAGATTTATCACAACTCAAAGACGCTACAGCCGATTTGAGTGAACGCATTGGAAGCCTGGAAGCATTGGTGAAAAATATGGTTGGCCAGCAAGCACATGTTGCCCCAATTCAAATTGTTCAATTGCCAAAAGATAATGAAAATAAATAATTGGTTTTCTATGATACGTTTTTTCAGTGCGTTGAGAAATGAAATTGATACTATGAAATCAAAAAAAGCATTCGCCTTTTTATTTTTTGTAATTTCGTTCAGCATCATGTGCATGGAGAAAAACGAACGCAGTGCATTGCGAGGCGAGGAATGCGTACGAAAAGCAATGATGGTAGCGCAGAAAAAGCTGGAAGAAAAACTGGATGCTACAATTGCACAACGTCAACAACAAGAAGAGCAACTTGCGCTGAGTTTAGAAAGAATAAAATCATTATTGGAAGATATCGAAAAACTAAAGGCAGTGAAAAAATAGGTCAGAATCTAGAGTAAATTATTTTTTTAAAAGATAAAAAGACGTTCTTAATTGGACGTCTTTTTTAATTCATTTTTTCTCATAGAAAAAAATTGCAAAATATTATATACTTAAAAATAAAATATGTTTTTAAATTTAAATGAACGAGTGAACTATGTACTATTTTTTTTATTTAATATTGTTTTGTGTATTTGAAAATGCGCAGGCAACGCTTCCTAATCGTCCGACGTTCGAATGTATCGATGGTCAGTTTGGTTGTTTACCCAGTGAACATACTAATTTTGTAGAAAAGACACAGATAGGGCAGTTGTCAACTTATACTACCGTTGATAAAAAAAAGATTGTGGAAAAAAGATTGGTAACGAGTCCATTTGCAATTAAAGAAACCAAAGCAATTGTAGCTTATTGTTCTGATCCAAATACGGTAATTAAATCACTGCCCAATTCGCTTGAAGAATTATGCAAACTCTGGATT
>JAKJAQ010000002.1:117200-127591 GCA_022707425.1 Candidatus Babelota bacterium | reverse complement strand
AAATTGTTGATGAAGAACTTGCGCATAAAAAAATTAAAATTTATCTCAAGTACGTTGATGGTGAGTCAGCAATTCATGAAATTACTCGCATCAGTACACCTGGTCTGCGCCGTTACCAGAAAGCAAAAAACATGAAACCGGTTATTGGCAATTTGGGAATTTCGATTCTCACTACCAATAAAGGGATCATGGACGGAAAACAAGCGAAAGCAAAATCTGTAGGTGGCGAAGTTATCTGCACAGTTTGGTAAGGGTACTCATATGTCAAAAATTGGAAGAAAACCGATTGATTGTAGCGGTGTTACCGTTGAAATTAATGGTAACAGTCTAAATATCAAAGGAAAAAAGGGATCGGGTACGCATGAGTTGCCAAGCGAGTTAAAAGCGCAGATGGCTGACAAGAAATTAAAAATTACCTGCGATCAACTTACAAGAAAAAATAAGATGCTCTGGGGACTTCATAGAGCTCTTATTGCTAATATGGTTAAGGGGATGGGAGAAGGATTCAAGCAAGAAGTAAATATTACAGGCTTGGGTTTTAAAGCAGCTGTTTCAGGAAAAAATATAACTTTTTCTCTTGGATTTAGTCATAAGATTCCATTTGCTCTACCAGAAGATGTATCTGTTTCAACAGATAAAACTGGTCAGTTGTTAACGGTAGAAGGCGCGGATAGAGAATCGGTTGGTTTGGTGTGTAGTCAAATTCGCGCATTGCGACCATCAGAACCGTATAAGGGAACCGGTATAAAAGTGGCTGGCGAAGTAATTATTCGCAAGGCTGGTAAAACAAAAGCAGCATAATAGAGTTTAAGGAAATTAGCGTGTCAATGGTAAAGAAAATTCAGCATCGCGCCGAAAAAAGAGCGCAACGTGTGCGCAAAGCAATCAAAGCAAGCGGATTAGTACGTATTTCAGTTTTTCGCAGCTTGAATCAAATTTATGGTCAAGTTATTGATGACAATTCACAAAAAACTATTGTGAGCTGCTCTTCATTGGAATTAACCGGAGTAGCGGGTGATAAAAAAGCAATAGCAAAAGCGGTTGGTGTTGAATTAGCCAAGCGTGCTTTGAGTAAAGGCATAGAGCGTGCAGCATTTGATCGTGGCAGCTTTTTATATCATGGTCGAGTCAAAGCGCTTGCTGAAGGTTTGCGTGAAGGTGGATTGAGCCTGTAACTTTAGTTAGGAATAGAATGGTCCAAGAGCGAAAAGAGAAAAATTTTATAGATTCAGTTGTGAGCGTTCGCCGAGTAACAAAAGTTACTAAAGGTGGTAAACGTTTTTCATTTTCTGCATTTGTTGTTTCTGGCGATGGCCAAGGAAATGTTGGCATGGGAACAGGAAGTAGTCGTGAAGTTTCAGGCGCTATTGCAAAAGCTACAACAAAAGCGCGTAGAAGCATGTTTAGAATTCCTGTTCGTAATAAAACAATTCCTTATCCAGTCATCGGTAAACATGGCGCAAGCAAAGTTATTTTAAGATCTGCTTGTAAAGGTACTGGAGTTATTGCTGGTGGAGCAGTTCGAGCAATTATGAAGGCAGCGGGCGTAGAGGATATTTTAGCCAAATCACTCGGCTCATCTAACAAGCAAAATGTGGTTAAGGCAACATTAAATGCGCTTGCAAAGCTGCGTACATTAGACAAGATTATGCTCATCAGAGGCAAAACAGCACAAGAAATCATAAAGGGAAGTCATGTTTCAGCTCAGTAAATTAGCATCACTTGTAAAAAAGCGTAAACGAATTGGGCGTGGGGGTAGCAGAGGTGGTACCTGTGGTAAAGGTAATAAGGGACAAAAGGCGCGTACCGGTGGCAAATCAAAGGTAAGAACCGCTTTTGAAGGTGGTCAAATGCCTTTGGTAAGAAGATTACCGAAACGTGGTTTTAATAACAAAAACTTTGAACGTAAATATCAAGCGATTAATCTTGGTGTGCTTGAAGAAGTTTTTGATGCAGGGCAAGAAGTAACAAAAGAAATGCTTCGAGCAAAGAAGTTGTTGAAGGGTAACGAACCAGTTTTAATTAAAATTTTGGCTGGTGGTGCGTTATCAAAAAAGCTGGTTATTCACGCTGATGCAGTGAGTGACGCGGCTGTGCAAATGATTGAAAAGTGTGGTGGTAGGGTTGAACTCATAAAGGAGATGTGAAGTTGTGGTCCTGTTAAAAAACTTTAAGAACATTTTTCTCATCCCAGAGCTTAGAAAAAAAATATTATTTACGCTTGGCGTTTTAATCATTGATCGCCTTGGTACCTATATTCCCGTTATTGGGGTGAATGTACCTATGCTTGGTGAACACATGAAGCGGGCAACGGGCGTAGGTGGCTTGCTGAGCTATTTAGATGTTTTCTCTGGTGGAGCATTAAGTAAATCTACATTGTTTGCCTTAGGAATCATGCCCTATATTACCGCATCAATCATGATGCAAATATTGGGAATGTCGGTTCCTTATTTTGAGCAGCTGCTTAAAGAAGGCGAATATGGCAAAAAAATAATCAATCAATATACCCGTTATTTAGCAATTGGCTTAAGCATAATGTATAGCTACGGTTATGCAGTGTATCTTGAAAATGCCAATTTGGTACTAACACCCGGTTGGGCATTTAGAGCACTGTTTGTGTTATCACTCACAGTTGGTTCTCTTTTTGTTATGTGGCTTGGTGATCAAATCTCATTGTATGGCATCGGTAACGGTAGTTCGATGATTGTTTTTGCAGGTATTGTTTCACGTTTTCCGGAGTATATTATCAAAACCAAAGCGATGGTTGATATTGGAACTCTTGAAATGTGGCAAGCACTGTTTATCCTCGTGATTTTCATTGCTATTACTGCGTGTATTGTGTTTTTGGAAAAAGGTGAACGTAAAGTTCCTGTGCAGTATGCTCGTCGTATTATTGGGCAAAAAATGTATGGCGGACAAAGTACCTTTATTCCGTTTAAAATTAATACCGCAGGCATCATGCCAGTAATTTTGGCGTCATCCGTGCTCCAATTACCAGCTACTTTAGCTGTTATGCTTTCTTCACGTGGTGAATTTTTTAGAAAATTTGCTGAAATAATTGCTCCCGGAGCAGTTCTTTTTAACGTAATTGAGTTTTTCTTGATTGTATTCTTTTCGTTCTTTTACACCGCATTGGTATTCAATCCTGATGAATTGGCTGAGAATATTAAGAAAAGCGGTGGATACATTTTGGGAATTAGACCTGGAAAGAAGACTGCAGAATTTTTTGATTACATATTGAATCGAATCGGTTTGGTAGGTGCGCTTTATTTGGCATGTTTGGCTCTGTTACCTAATTTCATGTATGCATTGTTCAAGATGCCATTCTATTTAGGTGGAACGTCATTATTGATTGTTGTTGGTGTTGCCCTTGAAACATCAGCTCAAATTGAATCGTATCTTATCGAACATCGCTATGAAGGGTTTTTGACTACAGGACGCATGAAAAGTAGGATTGCGCGGTGAAGAACGATTTTAAAGATTTAATTGTATTTATCGGTCCCCCTGGGGCAGGAAAAGGATCTCTTTCGCAATTATGTACGAGCCAATTTGGTTGGATGCAGCTTTCGACTGGCTTTCTGTGCCGAAAGCATATTGCGGAGCAGACACCAATAGGCAAGCAAATAGATTTTTCTATGAAATCTGGTAAATTAGTTGATGATGCTTTGATTGTTCAGATGGTTGAGGAATGGTTAGTTGCTCATGCAAGTGAATATCATGGTATCATTTTAGATGGATTTCCAAGAACCGTTACCCAAGCACAGGCATTGGCAGCCTTACTGAGTAAAAAGGTTCCTTTTTGTCGGTTGAATGTGGTGCGTTTAACCGCTTGCGATACAACAATAGTTGAGCGTTTAGCATCACGTTTTGTATGCGAAAACAAGGATTGCCAAAAGGTATATTCTGTAGCGGATGGAGCTTTGCAGCCGCACAAAATGGGAAAATGTGATGATTGTTCAAGTTCTTTAGTGCGACGATCTGATGATCATTTTATCAGAATAATGGACATTCAGTAAAAGAAATTAATGTTGAACGACCGTTGTTTGAAGTGTTTGAAGATTTTAAGAAAATGATCGGTTGCGTAGCATGATTCCGATCAAGAATAAGATGGCAATTCAAAAGATGCAAACTGCTGGATTGTTGGTTGCAGAAATATTTGAATTGCTCAAACAGCATGTTGTTGCCGGTAAAACAACTTTTGAAATAAACGCATTGATTGAAAAAGAACTGCAAAAAAGAAACCTCGTGTCTTCAACAAAAGGATACAAGGGTTACAAATTTGCAAGCTGTATTTCGATTAATGATGAAGTAGTTCATGGAATGCCATCTGAGCGAATAGTGAAAGATGGTGATTTAGTTAAAGTTGACATTTGTGCATCATGGAAAGGCTATTGTGCTGATAGTGCGCGATGCTTTTTTGTGGGCTCGCCATCAGCGATTGCGCTTAAATTAGCGCAGGTTGCTCGCGAGGCTCTTGATAAAGGTATTGCACAGGCAAAAGCTGGCAATAAATTGACCGATATTTCCGCGGCGATTCAAGCCGAAGTTGAAACTCACGGTTTTGGTGTTGTGCGTGATTTTGCGGGGCATGGAATTGGTAAGCAGATGCATGAAGATCCTGAGATTCTCAATTATGGCAAGCCTGGTAAAGGCCCGGTGTTGAGACCAGGTATGACATTTGCTATTGAACCGATGATTACGCAAGGCAATTATGCTGTGTATGTAGCGCAAGATGGATGGACAGTAAGAACCAAAGATAAAAGTTTAGCGGCCCATGTGGAAGATACAGTTTTAATTACTGAACATGAGCCACTTATATTGACGAAAATTAATCCAAGCTAAGGGTGGTATGAAACAGAAGAAAGATGATGTAATCAGAGTTGATGGAATTGTGCGCGAGACATTGCCAAATGCGATGTTTCGAGTTGAAATTGAAGGTGGACATATAGTGCTTGGCCACGTTTCGGGTAAAATGCGCATGCATTACATCAAGATTTTACCTGGTGACAAGGTTGCACTCGAGCTTTCTCCGTACGATTTGACCCGGGGAAGGATTATTTTGCGTTATAAGAATTAAAATTTTGCATTTTTATGAGGTATTGCAATGAAAGTGAGAACATCGGTTAAAAAGGTATGCACAAATTGTCGAGTAGTTAAGCGTAAGCGCGTTGTGCGAATTATTTGTGAAAAAAATCCGCGGCATAAACAGCGCCAAGGATAATTAAACTATACGTATTTTTAAAGAGGATTTTTAGATGGCACGAATCGAAGGTGTAAATTTGCCCGCCAAAAAGCGAATTGAATATGGGTTACCGTATGTTTTTGGTCTTGGGTTGAAAACCTCACGTGATATTTTAAATAAATTAAAGATTGATTTTAACAAGCGCGTTAAAGACCTTACCAACGAAGAAATTGGTGCGATTCAAAAAGAAGTTTCGCAAAATTATAAGTGTGAAGGTGAATTGCGCAAAGAGATCATGCTCAATGTTAAACGTCTTCAAGAAATTGGATCTTACCGCGGCCTTCGTCATAAAAAAGGTTTACCGGTAAGAGGTCAGCGTACGAAAACAAATGCTCGTACACGCAAAGGACCGCGTAAAGCAGGAAGTGCAGTTGCTCTTAAACGTGCAGTAACTAAAAAATAATTGATAGAATAAGGTTTAATAACGATTATGGCATACAAAAAAAAGACGAAAAAAACTAAACGTCACGTTACCGCTGCCGTTGCGCATGTAAAATCAAGCTTTAACAATACGTTAGTTTCAATTACTACTCTTGAAGGTGATGTTCTTTTTGTGAACAGTGCAGGCAAGTTAGGATTTAAAGGTTCGCGTAAAGGAACTCCATACGCTGCAACGCAAGTAGGTACAGCGCTGGCAAAAGATATGTCGGGATTGGGTATTCGCGAAGTAGAAGTAAATATGCAAGGGCCCGGTGCCGGTCGCGATTCAGTAGTGCGTGCTTTACAAGCTGCTGGCATGAGCGTTACCGTTTTGCGTGATGTGACTCCATTACCTCATAATGGATGCCGTCCAGCAAAAAAGAGACGCGTTTAATCATGTATGCACAATTCAATGCCACAGTGCTTAACCTAGGAATATTATGAAAATAAAAGCGACAACAAAAACACAAGAGAACTTAGAGAAGTCGACGCGAAGAAATCCTTCGGAATATGGTCGACAATTAAGTGAAAAACAAAAAGTAAAACGCACCTACGGTGTGATGGAACGTCAATTTAAACGTTTCTTCCAAATGGCCACAAAGAGTAAAGAGGCAACTGGTCAAATGTTGCTTTCATTGCTTGAACGTCGCCTTGATAACGTTATGTATCGTTTGAAATTATCAGTTTCTCGTGCACAAGCGCGTCAAATTATTGTGCACGGACATGTTTTAGTCAATGGAGAAAGAGTTTATTCGCCTTCATATTTAGTCAATGTGAATGATGAAGTTTCTATTGTGCCCAACGTGCTTGAAAAGAAACAAGCGTTTGTTGAACAAGTGATTGATAAGCGATTGAAGATTGGAATTAAAGTTCCTGAATGGTTGGAACTTGATAAAAATGAACGAAAAGGCCGCGTATTGCGCGCACCAGTTCGCTCAGATATTCAACAACCAGCAATTGAAGAACATTTGATTGTTGAGTTGTATTCTAAATAATGATGTTGGTGCATTTTTGCATAGATTGTAAGACTGAGAATACGGGTAGGGAGAATTATGAATAAGAAGGTGTATAAACCTCTCATCATTCCACGACTCGCGTGGGATAAAAAATCATTGACGAGCAGTTATGGCGAGCTCGTGGCGCAACCATTAGAGCCCGGATTCGGTATAACTCTTGGTAACGCAATTCGTCGAGTTTTGCTAGGGGCTGTTGAAGGATCTGCTATTACAGCAGTGATCATTAAAGGGGTCAATAACGAATTTACTGCGTTGCCAGGTGTTGTTGAAGATACTATGCAAGTGCTTCTCAATATCAAAGAAATTGTGGTTCGCAACAAAGAAGGCGTTCCTGGTTCTATGCGTTTAGTTGCTGACCAAGAAGGTGTTGTTAAAGTGAGTGATATCAAAGCTGATTCACATCTTGAATTGGTGAACAAAGATCATGTCATTGCACATGTTGCAGCGCGCGGAAAACTTGAAATAGAGTTTTTTGTAGAAGCGGGCCGTGGCTACCGACCTGCACAGTGGCCAGAAGACAAACCGTTGCAAGAAGATGGAAAAATTTATCTTGATGCAATGTTTTCACCAGTTCGACAAGTTACCTTTGACGTAGAAAAAACTCGTGTCGGTAAAGAAATTGATTATGATAAATTAACACTTAAAATTTATACCGACGGTTCTGAAAATCCACTTGATGTGCTTCATTATGCGGTTTCAGTTCTACGTACACAATTAGAACATTTCTTAGCGAGTGCTGAAATACCGTTCAATGAAATCTCTGTAATGCCAGGTGATGAGCATGGTGAACGTTCATTGGCCGCATCCGATCTTGGATTGAAAGGAATTTCTCCTGATTTTCTTCTCAAACCTATCGATGAACTTGAACTTTCAGTTCGTGCGCACAATTGCTTGTTAAACGCAGGTAAAAAACGCATAATCGATATTATTCGCATGCCTAAAGACGAAGTGCTTCGCATTAAAAACTTTGGACGTAAATCGGCAAGTGAAGTCGAAGAAGGTCTCAAAGGTTATGGTCTTTCGTTTGGCATGAATGTCACTGAAGATGATATTAAACGTTTGATCAAAAACACAGAAGAATAACAAAGAGCTGGATATTGCTATGAAACATCAAATTGGACGAAAAAAATTAAATATGAAACCATCGCACAAGCGATCGGTTCTTCGTAATCAAATCATAAGTTTGATTAATAATGGTCATTTGGTTACCACCAAAGTGCGTGTTCAAGAAGTACGCAAATTGACCGAAAAATTAATTACTATTGCTCGAGAAGGCAACACGTTCAATGTTCGCCGTCGCGTAAAAGCATTGTTGCCTTACAGTGATGTAGCATTGGATAAGTTGTTCACCGAAATTGCACCAAAATATGTTTCACGTCCTGGTGGTTATACGCGCGTTATTTCTTTGGGCCAACGTCCCAGTGATACGGCGACCATCGCACGTTTGGAATGGGTGTAATTAATGGTCAACAATGAACTTGAAAATCAAGTTCGTTCTGTAATTGATGAACATATCAGGCCAAAAGTTCAGCTTGATGGTGGTGATATTGAATTGATTGCAGTTGAAAATGAAATCGTAAAAATAAGATTTAAGGGCGCTTGTGTAGGGTGCCCTTTTTCTTTTTATACGCTTGTTCTTGGTATTCAAAAAACAATGCAAGAACATATTCCATCAATAAAAAAAGTCATTTCTGAATAATTATCAATTATCGTTTCGCGTGATTCCCTCATACCAACCATTTTTTGCTGCCCAGGTGCGAAATTTAGTGCCGAGTGGATCAACAAGTCGCGGTACTTTTAATTTTCCAAAGATCATAAATGGTGGCTTATTTAGAACTATTTTGTTTACTTCTTTTCGATACTCATCGCAATTACAATTTTGAGTTTTATGATCACCAGCTTTTAAATGAGATTCAAAAAAGACGACAGCGTCTCGAGCAGTTTTTTTGCGATCAGAGGTCTGGGGTACAGGAATGGTCAGAGTAGGCGTTGGTGGTTGTGCTGCGAGCGAACTGAGCGAACTTTCTCTGCCGGTTTTATCTTCTTCCATCGCGTTTATTCCAACGAAAATTATGCACTGCATAATGAGTAATTTTAATTTCATGAATCTCCCCCTCTTTATTTACGGTTTTATTTATGCATCAATTTTTTTATTTATTGATCCTCTGCTTGCAGGTAAATCATACCAATTATTTCTTTCGGCCCAGGCAATGAAATTTTCAATTGCTGGATCAACTGCTTTTTTTTCTGATTTATAGACAATAAAAAGACCATACAATTGTTTATCAATTCTTGTGCGCAGTTCTGTGCAATTGCACTTCTGTCTTTCGTGCTTTTCTGTTCTGGTGTGAAGAAAATAATACCATTGAACTTTCTTGAGAACTGTACGAAAATTGTCGCCATTTAATTCATCAATTTTTGGAGGCCACTGATTAATTTTATCCAATTCTTCCCATGCTTGTGGAATGTTACACAGTTTTGAAATTAATTGTTTTTTTTGATCTCTTGTTAATTGTTTGTCAGTCATCATTGCATTACTGTGTACTGTCCACACAGATAAGAAAATAACAATAATTAATTGTATGTTCATTTTTTTCCTCAACAAATAACTTAAAGATGCCATTGCTCTTAGTATAAAACTACCTGTGCTGCATTTCGAGAGTTCAAAAAAATTATCCGTGTTGCTGAATGTGAATCGTGCTGCCTTGTGGACCTTTGTCAATGTGAAAATGCACGGGAAATTGATCTTTCATTGCAGGAAGATGAGAAACGATGATGATCTTTTCAAAATGATCTTGAATTTTGAGTAATGCATCACAAATATGCGCAATGCCTTCATCATCTTGCGATCCAAATCCTTCATCAATAATGAGAGTTTGTAGTGAAGTTCCTGCGCGCCGCGCCAATAATTTTGAAATTGCAATGCGCAAAGCAAAATCTATTCTAAACGCTTCGCCGCCAGAAAACAGTTCATAGGGGCGGATGCCAAGCGGATCCGATATTTTAATGTCGAGCGTTTCTTTGGTGCCACCTTTTTTTAAATCGCGGAGTGAATCAATAATAATGTGCGCTTGGTTGTGCGTGAGTTGTGCTAACAATTGATTGGCTTCATACTCAATTTCTGGCAATGCATCTTCAATGAGTAGCGCTTGAATTCCTTCTTTTCCGCACGCAGTTGCAATGTGCTGATAATCTTCAACAAATGTAGTGAGTGTAGTTCGCTTTTCTTCCTGCGCTCGCATTTCTTCTTTTAATTGTGCGAATTTGTTCAACTCGCTGTGCAATTGCCCTTTTTGCTGCAAAAGTGCTTCTTTTTGGGAGCTTAATTTCTTGTGTTGTTCGCGTAATATTTTTTCATGAGCCAATTGTTGCACATAGTTTTGTTTTTGAGCATTCAGTTGTTCTTGGTGTGCATGCAATTGGTGAATTTGTTTTTTGATGAATTTAAGTTGCTTGCACAATGTGCTAATAGATTCTGCACGTTCACGTTGCAATGCATATTGTCCAACTAAATGTTGATGGTGTGCAAATTGTGCATGCACTTCTTTAAGTTTGTGTGTAGTTTGTTCGTGCGCTTTTTGATCATAATTAAGTGTGTGCAATTGTAACTCACTATCCCGAATGTGTGTGCACACTTCTTTATGCGCAGGATCGTTTTCAAGCACAATGGTGGATGTACTTTCAAAATTAACCAGTTCCTGCTGATGTTGTTT
>JAKJAQ010000002.1:97830-117190 GCA_022707425.1 Candidatus Babelota bacterium | reverse complement strand
ATTCAATTCTTGTGCATTTTTTTGTGTAGCATGTATGAAACCGGCAAGTGGTGCGCTGCAGTGCGCTAACTGTTCGCGCGTACTGATTAACGATGCTTCAAGCTGTTGTTTTTCTTGCGCAGTTTGCTGTAGTGCAGATACTTCTTTGTGTTGATCGATTAATATTTTTTTAAGTTTGGTGAGTACAGTGCTCAACCGCTGTGCACGTTTTGTTAAAAATTGATCGTGACCGGTTAACTTATTTCGCAAAAAACGTTTACGCGCTGTCGATAGATTTTGTTCGCACAATGGACAACTGGGATTAGTGGTATCGCTTGTCATTTCTTTTTTTTGTTCAATCTCTTGTAGCTCACCTTTTATGCGATCAAGTTGTGCAGCCCACTGATAATAATGTTCTTTTCGTTTTTCAAATTGCTCTTCTGTTGTTTTTTGATTCGTTATTTTTTTTGTACAAGCAGTGAGATTGTTTTCCTGTTGAGCAATTTCCTGTTGCAATTGAGTTATTTTTTGTTCAAGGTGCTGCTGCTGTTGTTGTGCAAGCATGCATGCAGTTTTTTTTTCTTGAAATGTAACCATGAGTTGATCTAGAGCACGTTGTTTTACCGCGCGTTGTTCACTAAAATTCTTTTGTATGATTTGTACAATTTGCTGTTGTTGTTCTTTAAGTGACACAATTGTTTTATTGAGCTCAATGTGCTGTTGAACACTGTATTGAAATTGTTCTGATTGCTGCGTGAGTTGTGCAATTTGTTTTTGCAATGCTGAAATATCGGCTTGCTTTTTTTGTTCACGATTAATTGAGCGCCATTGAGAAAAAAAAGTGATTAATTTGTTTTGATACTCAGTTTGCTCGTTGGTGCATTGTTTTAATTCATAGGCAGTGCGGTGTTCCTGTTGCTCGGCTGCTTGGAGTTGATCTTGTACCATACGAATTTGGCTAAATTCATCTTCAAGCTTTGCAAATTCGCTCTCTACAAGTGCCAACTGTTCAACAACATGTTCCAGTTGTTGTGTGACAATTGGTTCGTGTTGAAGTTGCCCGGTGTGATGAGTTTGCAGTTGGGCAATACAGGCAAGATCAGTTGCAGCTTGTTTAATTTTGCCCAGTGCTGCCGTGCGCAATTGTTCGTACTGATTCAAGCGCAAGATTGAAGCTAAAATATCTTTTCGTTCTTTTGGTGTTTTTTTTGAAAATTCGTTCGATTGCCCTTGGCGTAAAAATGCGGAATTAACAAACGAATCAAAATCAAGACCTATGAGCTGTTCAATTTTTTCTTGTGTGGCACGAATTGTTTTATCGGTAAATGGATGAACTTTTTTCGTATCGCGGTCAATGAGTACAAAATCGAGTGCCGCGTACGGTTTGCCACTATTTTCTGCATATTCGCGCCGGATGCGATACAGTTGGCCGTTAAATTGAAACTCAAAAACCACCAGCATCTGTGTTTGCCCAAGCCGCAATAAATGTGCATCAGGTTTAGCAGCGCCCGAAATTTTGCGCGCTTGGCCCCATACAGCCCAGGTAATGGCATCCAGGAGTGCCGATTTACCGTGACCATTTTTGCCGTTTAAGCAAATGAGGTGGTACGGTGCAAAATCAATTGTTTGCAGTGTCGGTCCGTAACTTAAAAAATTTTTGAGTTGCAGTTTTAATGGAATCATGAGCGTTAGTTTACTCAAACGAGTGCGGGGTGGCAATGATGATAAAAAACAATGCGATAGAAAAATGACAAATTGAATTAAGTTGGAATTCTTTATAATGGACAAAGCAAGCTTAAAAAGATAGTATAATAACATTGAACAATAAATGGAGAACTTATGTTAAAAAAATTAGTTATTTTTGCCGGCCTCGCTCTTATTAGCAATCAGATATTAGCCAATTTTGGTGATTGGAAGAAATTAACCAATGCGCAAACCAACAAGCCGTTGATAGCTGGCTTGGCGGCTTCACAGGCTCAATTTAAAGCTGCGCCCATTACCATTAAATGTTCTGATGGTGATTTATCACTTATAAATAATCCAGAAAATCGATTGCGTTCAAGAAATCTTATTGAAAAATCACATTTAAAAAACTTGTATGCTCACAGCACCAAAGATCAACAAGCGCTCAAGAACGGGCAATTTGATTTTTCTGTGCTTTCAAAAAAACAAGTTTTATTAGCATTAAAATACGCAGATCCGGGAGTTGATGCTGAAAAAAATATAGCAAACCTCGATGCGCAAACATTGTATGAATTAAGTTCAGTGGTTGATTACCTCCAAACTGACATCATACAACAAGAAAAAATCGGTACTCTATTTGCACAGAAAATACTAAAGAAAATTAATTCTACAGATAAATCCGGTGAAGAATTAATTGGAGATCTAAAAAATTTAGAATTTCAACCAAAATTTGAAAAAGGTGTAAGGGATCGACTTGCGCAAGAAAAAATACAATATCAAATTGAAAAACTTGAATCAGTGCCAGTAATTAAAGGAATTGACAAACGATTAACTGTCAAACTGAGTCCCCAAGCGAACTATCTAATGACCTCGGAACCGCATAGTTATGATTTGAATGTATATAATATTAACACCGGGGAAAAAAAGAAGTTTGGTGGTAATTTTGGTGCAACATGTAAAACTGGTGCTTTTAGTTACGATGAAAAATATTTGGCAGTACCAACTGATAGCAATATCATAACGATTTATGAGGTACAGGGATCTGACTATAAGCCGCTTCATACCCTCAAATGGGACACAGTAGGCGGTAATTTTAAATTATTATTTAGTAAAACTAATCAACTTCTTATCCATGGAAATAACGTTAAAATTTTTGATTTAAAAACACAATCAGAGATCGAAATCCCGTTGGCCTATCCGTTAAGTACATATTCATTTGGTTTTACTGATAACGGTCAATATTTAAGTGTAGCTAGTTTCTATGGTGATTCATTTATCTGCGATCTAAAAAAGGGTAATTATGCGAAAGACTTAAGAGGAAAGGGAGTAAGCGTAATTCGATTAGATCCGCAAGGTAAAAGATATATTGTGGGATTCACCAAAAAACCGAAAGAGATTCGAAATTTCGCAACTGACCAACTAATCAATGATTTTTCAGAAAATACGGTTAAATTTGACGCAGATGGCCATCTAGTTCTGAGTAAATTTGTGAACGCTAAATTGATAAACGATAATGTTATTTTATCGGATAACAATGGAGATCTTATTTTCTCTGATAGATATCATGGTCTACATCGTAAAAAAATTTATATAGGTTCGCATGGTTCACGAACCACATTGTCAAAAGATAAAAGTACTATTGCGTATCAATCTCATGAAACAGGTGATATTTGTTTAATAAAATTATCTGATCGTATTCCACAGGAATTAAAGATGCATGAAAAGCTACAAATTGTCCGCAATGAAAAACTCAAACCAGGAATTGGTGGTAACGCAACACTTGCCTATTTGCTTGAACAAAAAAATAAACAACAAAATGTGAACAAAAATAATGGCAAAGAAGAAGAAAAATAACAACAATCAGCCTAAAATATAACATTTTAATAAGCGCTCAGTAATTTGGGCGCTTTTTTTATGACTGCACCGTTGTGTAGTTGCATTTAGTGCTATTTGCGTTACGATGAATAAAAAAGACACGTGAAAAGGCGATTGAGCATGAATGATATTATTTTTCGGCAGTATGATATTCGTGGCAAAGTAGGCAGCGAAATGTCGGTTGATGAGACATTTGCAATTGCGCAGGCTATAGCTTTCTATTTTATTCAGAAAAATCCTCACATTAAAACTGTAGCTGTGGGTGCTGATGGCCGAACTCATTCACCTGAAATTAAAGAACAAGTGTGTCGCGCTTTAACCCAAAGCGGGCTGGATGTGGTGTTTGTTGGTGTATGCCCAACCCCGGTGCTCTATTTTGCTCTTTTTACACTGCCGGTTGATGCCGGTATTATGATTACTGCCTCGCACAATGGTCCTGAATATAATGGTCTCAAAATCTGTCTTGGTAAAGAATCAGTCTGGGGCGAACAGATTCAAGAAATTAAAAATTTCGTCAAAGCCAAAAAAAATGCACGTAATTCAACAATTGGTAGCTACAAAGAACAGTTATTAATTCCTGCCTATATTGCATGGATGGTTGATCAATTTGGGCATCTTAAAAATATGCAATTAAAAGCGGTGGTTGATAGTGGCAACGGTGCTGGTGGCACGGTACTTCCTCATTTAGTCAAAGCAATGAATTGGTCGAACGTAACATTGTTGCATGAAGGAGTTGACGGTACCTATCCAAATCATGAAGCTGACCCCACTGTTGAAAAAAATATGTGCGATGTGAAAGCAGTTTTACAAACAACTGATACTCAAATTGGTATTGGCTTGGATGGCGATTGTGACCGCATGGCTGCAATGACAAAAAAAGGGCAATTGGTAGAGGGCGATAAATTGCTTGCACTTTTTGCAAAAGAAATTATTGCACATCAACCAGGTGCGAAAATTGTTTTTGATATTAAATGTTCCTCAGGATTGCCTGAACTGCTTACTGCTTGGGGTGCGGTGCCAGTAATGTCACCTTCAGGCCATTCAATTATCAAAGATCAAATGAAAAAAAATAATGCATTATTGGCTGGTGAACTGAGTTGTCACTTTTTTTTCAGTGATCGTTATTTTGGGTATGATGACGGCATTTATGCGATGATGCGCCTTTTTGAATTGCTCATTCATTCAAATAAATCGCTCGATGAACTGCTTTTAGTGTTTCCGCACAAATATAGCACACGAGAAATTCGAATTTCGTGTGCGCCCAATGATATGCCAAAAATTATTGCACATATACACGCTCAATTGGCACAACGTGATGATGCACAGATCATTACCATTGATGGAATTCGTGCTAATTTTTCGCATGGATGGGCAATTGTGCGCCAATCTAATACCCAGCCAGTTATTTGTTTACGTTTTGAAGGTAATACACCGGCTGAACTAGTGAGAATCAAACGAGATTTCATTGAGTATTTACAACAATTTATCGATAAAGACACTTTAGAGCGTGAAATAAATCAATGAATACGGTTGGTCTTCATCTGCGCATTAGCTCAGATATTAATGAAACAGTACGTGCAGCACAAGCACTCGAAATTAATTCATTTCAGTGTTTTTTGATTGATCAATTGACCAATCGGTACATTGATTGTAACTCACCGCAGGTGAAAGAATTTTTAACAGCTCGTTCTGCCTATGGCAATCTCTATGTACATGGTTCATATTGGATTAATTTGAGCGGTAAAGAAACGGCCCATTCAATTACGTTTTTGCAGCGTGAGATTGAAATGGCTAAACGGTTACAATTCAATGCACTTGTTCTGCACCCTGGGAGTGCAACTGGGTGGAACGAACGTGAAGAAGGAATCGAACAGTTTGTGCGTCTTTTTAACTCTCTTATCAAAGAAGAACGAGAACTGAAATTTATTCTTGAAAATACCGCTCATGGTAATCGCACTATTGGGAGCGATTTGCATGATCTTAAAGCGATTTATGATCGATTGGAGCACCCTGAAAAAGTTTCATTTTGTATTGATACTGCGCATGCGTTTGCATTTGGATACGATATTTCACAGATGGAAGGACAAGCTTCTTTTGTGCAATTGATCAAAGACACCATTGGGCTTGAGCGGATATCATTACTGCATTTAAATGACACCGATGAACCGCTTGGGACAAAAAAAGATAAGCATCAACTTCTTGGGCAAGGTAAACTGGGTAATGCGCTTCAGCAATTTGTACAATTAAAAGAATTTGGACACCTACCAATAGTGCTTGAATTGCCGCCCATGGAAATGGTTGATCAGAAAAGAATGATTTCATTGGCGCGTAGTTGGCGTGAATAAAAAAAGAAGGAGCAGGGATAATGAAGATAGCAATAAATGGGTTTGGTAGAATCGGCAAAACTTTTTTGCGCGTTATTATGGCCGATGCACAAGCAAAAAAAAATATTTCTGTTGTAGCGATCAATATTGGCCCAAGTAAAATTGATTTAATTGGGCATCTATTTAAATATGACACGCTGATGGGTATATTTCCCGGCACCGTTGAGCAGCGGGGGGATACATTAATAGTGGATGACCAAACTATTAAATTGCTTGCTTTTACCGATCCTGCACAATGTGATTGGAAAAAACGTGGCATTGATTGGGTGGTTGATTGCTCAGGAAAATTTACGCATGGAGCTGATGCTGAAAAACACATCAAAGCAGGAGCCAAGAAAGTGTTAATTTCAGCACCGGCAACCGATGAAGATGTGGCAATTATTCCTGGCGTCAATGATGAAATGTACAACCCCAAAAAACACCTGATTGTTTCGCTGGGCAGTTGTACCACCAACGCAGTATTTCCTCTGTTGAAAGTGTTACATGAATCATGCAGCATACAAACAGCAACCATGTTGACGACACATGCCTACACCAATTCACAAGTGCTTCTTGATATCGAAGCAAAAGATGCGCGCTTATCACGCGCAGCAGCACTTAATATTATTCCTACTTCAACTGGTGCATCAAAAATGGTACCAAAAATTATTCCAGCGCTTGCAGGGAAAGTGGAAATGTCTTCCGTGCGTGTTCCGGTTGGCAAAGTATCGTTGGTCGAATTAACAGCTCAGGTAAAAAAACCGTTTTCCATAGAAGTGGTGAATAAAAAGTTTGAGCAAGCAGCACGGGGTAAGCTCAAAAATATTGTGCAGTTTACGACCGAACCGCTCGTTTCAAGCGATTTTAATAATAATCCGCATTCAGTAATTATTGATGGATTACTAACCAAATCGATTGGCAATTTAGTATCAGTTTTTGGCTGGTATGATAACGAATGGGGATACAGTGAACGACTCAAAGATTTTTTACTTTCGGCAAGATAACTTGCGCTCAGGCAATGAGCTTGTTTAAGCAATAATATTACGTTATAATACGTTAAGATTTCTGTGAAAATTGTAAACGCGGGCCCATAGCTCAGCGGTGAGAGCAATCGGCTCATAACCGAGAGGTCCCAGGTTCGAATCCTGGTGGGCCCACCACTAAAAAGGGTTACTTATGAACGAGTACCCACTCCACAAATTTATTGATCTCATTCAGTACGATCAATCAATTGTTAAGATTGAAAAGGAAAAAGGGGAAACTGAACGCGAACTCAAAAAAGCCAAACATGAATTTGATGTTCTGCAAACTGGACTTACCAATGTAAAGCACCATGTTCATGAAATGCGCAAAGAGGTTGATGTTAAAGAACGTGAAATGTCCGATCTTGATCATCAAGAAAAAGAGAAGAAAAAAAAGCTTGAAGATGTGCAGAGTCAACGGGAATACGAATCACTCAAGCATGAAATTGAATCGGTTCGAAAGAAGCAAGTTGGATTGGAAGAAAATTTGATTGCTTCATGGAAAAATTACGAAACTGCACAGCATGATTTAGAACAAAAACAAGAATTTACGGTAAAGCGTTGCGCAGAGCTTGATCAGTTTATGACTGAAACGTTGCGTAAAATGGCAGCTATTGATGAAAAGATTAAAGAGTTAATGGCGGTTCGTGCTGAAAAAGAGATTGGCATTCCGGCAGAATGGCTTGAAAAATATACAGCAATGCGAATGAAAGTTTCTAATCCGGTTGTTCCGGTTCAAGAAGGTAGTTGCAGTGCCTGTTTTTATCGCATTTCACAAAAAGATGTGCATGAATTACGCAAAGGCAAGCTCATTTTATGTCGAGATTGTTTTAGATTTCTTTATATGGAGCAAGCGATGAATGCTCCATCGGGTGATACACAAGAATCATGAAGCAGATGAATCTTTTTGGAGATTGTTCAGAATCTTCAAAACCGATCAAAAAAAAGGGTGAGGTGTGGCAGCTGTTTGTTGATGGTGCCTCACGAAAAAATCCGGGTATTTCTGGTGCCGGAGTTTTTTTAAAAAAAAATGACGAGATGGTCAAAAAAGTCGGCTGCTATCTTGGTCATAAAACAAATAATCAAGCTGAATATCTTGGTTTATTGCTTGGTATTTATTATTGCCGTAAATTAGTGGATCCTGATGATATGATTTATATCATGGCCGACTCTGAATTGCTCATCAAACAAATGAAAGGCGAATATCAAGTCAAAAATCCTGAACTTAAAAAACTGTATGAATATGCATGGGTGCTTTTAGCTCATTTGCGGTATTCATTTTGTCATATAAAAAGAGAGTACAATGCTGACGCTGATGCGATGGCAAATGAAGGCATCGATAAAAAAAAATCATTACCAGTAGAATTTGTAGCAATGCTTAAAGAACATGCCATTCACATTTAAATTACTCTCATTCCTTATTGTTTCAGCTGTTGTGACCAGCAGTGATATTCACGCGCGGTTTCTTTTCGGGCGGAAAAAAAATAAAATCACAAAGCCAACCCCGCATTTGCACGTTGCCTCAACGCCATCTAAAAATATTCATGAACAGTCAGTAAAAAAGGAAACGCAGTTGGTGCGTGTGTTGCTTGCACAAAATGAACAACAGAGCCATCAGCAATTGGTGATAAAATCAAAAAATGGGTTTTATTTTATTCCTGCAGATGGTAAAGCCGGATTAAAATTTAATCATCATGAAATTTCTATTACCAGTAATGCGCATCATCTTTTAGTTAACAGAAAAAAAGTTAACTATTCCCGTTTTGTGATTAAGCCAATAGATGGATATTTGCATTTTGATGGCAAAGAATATCATGGTGTTTTTTTAGTGGAAATGGCTGATAAAAAAATTCATTTGATCAATTGTCTTGACCTTGAAGAATATGTGTATTCAGTATTAAACTCCGAAAGTTGGCCAGGATGGCCTTTGGAAGTTAATAAAGCGTTTGCAATCGCATGCCGAAGTTATGTGTTGAATAAGATACAAGTGGCTGTTGGGCAAAAAAAAATTTTTCATATAAAAAATACGAATATTCATCAAACCTATAATGGTGTGCATGAAAGTGAAAAATTGCGCGAAGCGGTTGAACAAACGCGCGGCATAATTTTAACACACAATAAAAAACCCATTGAAGCGATGTTTGATTCATGTTGTGGTGGCATCATTCCTGCACATATTGGTAGTGTTGATTTTACCAAAGCACCATATCTTGCACGAAAAAAAGTGTGTAATTTCTGCAAAACTTGCAAAATTTATTCGTGGAAAATAGAATATCAACCGCATGAATTTGAACTTTTATTGCGCAATGCTGGGCATCATATCAAAGCAATTAAAGATATTAAAATAATTAAATATGACAAAGCAGGGCTCGTTGAAAAAGTGCGCATTGATGGAACAAATAAGACACTGCAATTAACGGGTAAAGAATTGTATTCGCTGTGCAGTAAAATTAAAAGCTTTTGTTATAAGATTGAAAAAAAGGGAAAGAAAATTTGCTTTTCAGGGCGCGGTTATGGTCACCAAGTTGGGATTTGCCAATGGGGTGCGCGACGCATGGTTGATGCAGGTCATCATTACAAATCAATCTTGCAATTTTATTATCCAGGCGCTACATTCATGCAATTGCAAAATAGTTAGCTAAGCATAAAAAGGGAGAACAAGTATGCCAGGATATAAAACGCATTTGGTTGGAGGAATTATTTCTTGGGCAACCCTCTTATTAGCTCTTTCAAGCTATTGTACTTCCGGCTCAACCGCTGTTGAATGGCTTTGTTGTGCTTGTTTTGGCAGTTTGTTTCCCGATATTGATATCAAAAGTAAAGGGCAGCAACTTTTTTATCGCATTTTAGCAGTCGCCTTTATTTTAATGCTTCTTAATGGTCGATTTGTTGATATTGCCATGATGAGTGCGTTAGCCCTATTTCCCCTTACCGTCAGGCACCGAGGAATCATGCATTCGTTCTGGTTCTTGCTGGGGTTGTGTGCTGTTATTGTTTTCGCTGTTTGGTGCTGTGCTCAACATTTTGCTCTTCTTGTTTTTTTTGATCTTCTTTTTTTTCTTGCTGGCGCTGGCAGCCATTTGTTTTTGGATTTCAGAAGGTAGACATAGTACGTGTGCGCGCATGACATCGTCTTTCAATGATAATGTCTTTTGGATATTTAAATCGTTGCTGAAAATGAAAAATAATTTTTCAAAGTTGCAATGTATTGATTGATGTAAGATGCCAAGAGCATCTGCAAATTCTTTTTTTAATGTAGGCGCATATACATAGTGTGGTTTAGGAAATCGTTCATAGATTGCTTTCAAATAAAGATCGATATTCGATTGAAATGCCGTGAGATAAACCAATTCGGCTATATTTTGACATTTAAGAGTACAGTTAATCCAAGCAGAACGTACCATATTGCACAGTTCATCAGATGAAACAAAATGATTTCCTTTAAAAATTTTTAAATTGAGCAATTGGTTTGTATAGTCAGAACAAATTCTTTTTGATTCTTCACTATGTGAAGCATCAAAATGTGGACAATAAAAGGATAAGCAAGCGTGATAATAACGCGGAAGAAGCCCTTTATTGTTTAGAAAAGAAAAATAACAGGTGGTAGTTTTTTCCGATGTAGATTCTTTTGGAGACATAATATAGGGAAAGAGATTTTTTTTATGTGCAAAGGTGGTTTCAAAAGCTTCCCGCAAAACGATGGTGTCATTGGTGTTGAAAAAGCCACTAAAAACATGGTGATTACCAATATCTTCTTTGTTCTTTGCTTGTAACGCAGAATATTCGCTTAATGCAAAAAGCGTTTTTAAATACAATACTTGAAGAGCTTTTATTTGGTGATAACCAATGAAATCAAAATTGGTTGAATTTAGTTTTTCTTCAAACTGAGCCAATTCGTTATTAAACTTTTCATTACTGATACTCTCACGGTTAATTAATGAACGTATCTGATTGGAAACTTTCAGTTGATCAACTGTTTTTTTCTCCATGCTATAAATGATTGACGAAGTGAATGCGTTGATAATAATAACTAATAACGTGAAATTCATAGTTGTATAGCCACATTTAAAAATTGATTTATATTTTTTGCATGTCTTAATTTTTTTACTACGTTTCTATTTTAATTAAAATTTGTACAATTCACACAATCAGTTTTGCATGAATACTTTTGTGCTACCCGTTGAAAATGTTTTTCATTTTTTTTTGTTGGTACCTACAGACAGTTGTTTTTGGATTTCAGATTTTAACGTGTCTTGTAGTATTGTACTCCGTTCTTTTTTCTTATACTCGATTTGATCGCTTGGTAGAATGTAAAATTGCTTAGGCGTAATATTCATTGTTGCTTGTAAAGTACGAAGACAATGAAAAACTTCATCTCTAAATTGGACAGGATTTTTTATCAGAAACGGTTTATCTTTGAAGAAAAAAATATATTGACCAACTTGTTGTTTAAAATGAAACAAACATGAGCTTTCTTTGCTTTCGGTTTTATAGGGATTATAGTTTACGAATTCTTTCTTTATAATTGTAGCCAATTGATTTGACATGATTCTACTTGTTGTTTTAAAAATGGGTAATTCCGTAATGAATCTGATAGCTTCTTTTGATACTTGTTGAGCAGTTTTCCATTGCTCCTCATTGGAAATTAAAATCGAATAATCAGTAAACGTATGATAAAATGCTGGGAACTTATCTTCTGGATCAGAAGACGGTGTTTGGGAAATTGTTTCAAATGAAATGCGGCATTTGTGAGTATCGGGTGCATCTTGAAATTTAAGCAGAGAAAAAACGGGAAGTTTTGCGCGCCGCGCACACGTAATGTAATTTTGAAGAATCCACTGTTCGTGTGATGAGAGTGAATAGCGACAAATAGCATCAGTCTGGGATGGATTGAGCCGACTAAGAGCTAATCTCGTTTTAAAATATAAAATTGAAGTAGCTTGATTGCAATAATAGTTAGCAAGATCGGTGTCGGTAACGCCTAATATTGTTTTAAAATTATCAACTGTTTTATTAAATTCTTTATTATGTTTTTTGTCTTTGCTAAGAATTTTGGTTAGAGATTCAGATAGATTTTCTTTTGCGTTGATTTCACTTTTCTCCATAGAAAAAATGAAAGTTGATGAACACAAAGCAATGAGTTTTATGAGAAAAATTTTGTTATTCATTGATGTATAAGCCTGCAGTGTCTTTTATTCAGAAATTGTGGAAAATAACTGTAATGAATTGAAGGTAGTTTGATACGCAATTTTTTCTATTGTTTCATTGCGCAATTGCGCTAAGAATTTCGCAATATCATCAATATACATTGGATGGTTTTCTTTGCCGCGCATTGGTTGTATTGGTAAATAGGGAGCATCCGTTTCTAATATAATTGATTCAAGTGCAACGGTTGAAAATAAGCGACGCAATTCTTCATTTTTTGGATAGGTGAGGGTTCCGCCGATTCCAAGTACAAATGAACGCGCAATACATTCTTGAGCAAATGCTAAATCTTCAGAAAAGCAATGAATTACTCCACGCAATTTTTTATCGCGAAATTCATCAATCACTCCTAATGTTTCTTGAGCAGCAGCTCGTGTGTGCACAATAAGTGGTAAATCATAGTTCAATGCAAGTTCGATTTGTGCACGAAATGCATCTTTTTGACGCTCAACATCAAAATCAGGATAATGAAAATCAAGACCGCACTCGCCAATTGCAACAATTCTTTTTTCACGATCGTTCAAAATTAATTTTTCAATTTCTTTCACTTCATTCTTCCATTCAGAAGTACAATCATTTGGGTGAATCCCCACTGCAGCAAAACAAGAATTAAAAGTTTGAGCGAGCAACACGCAATTTTTACTTTCAATAACGCTTGTTCCAACATTAATTATCCGCGTTACTCGATGAGCAATTGCCTGATCGACAATTTTTTTTGCATCGGCAAGATGTTCCTGAGTTAATGATGTGTCAAAGTTTTTTTTCACCATAATGTTGATATGGCAATGTGTGTCAATCAGCTCTAGATTGTTTTTTTCAATTGTTTTGTTGTTCTGCATATTGTCCTTTTGGTTAATTTTTTATTTTTCATCACGCTCTATTTTAACGAAATTTGACAAACGTTTAAATCGAATTAGGCTATGTGATGATGTCATAGGAAAACATAGGAAGAAAAAAGAAGAGTCGAATGAAGAAGCAGTGTTTTAACCAATCAAACCTTAGGAGTTCTTTATGAACAAAAGTCAGCTCATTGACTCCTTGAGCGAAGAAACTCTCTTTACAAAAAAAGATGTTACTCGCTTATTGGATAGTTTAGCTGGTATTGTCAAACGTGCGTTGAAAAATGGCGACAAAGTGCAATGGGCAAGTTTTGGTACTTGGTCCGTTTCACGTCGTCCTGCACGTAAAGGTATTAACCCAGCTACCAAGCAGCGCATTGATTTGCCTGCCGTAAATGTTCCGAAATTTAAGCCAGGAAAAGCGTTACGTGAAGTTGTAAGATCAATTTAATGTATCGATAATTTCAAAAAGCTTTATCTGCAGATGGGCCGTCAAACAACGGCCCATCTTTTTTTACTATTCAATTCTTGTTTTTTGCAGTATTTTTAATAAAAATAACCACGCTCTCAAAATTGAGGTTGCACATGATAGATTTAGCGCTCCTGCGGGAACAACCGGAAAAAATTATCAAACTGTTAGCAATTAAAGAGCCATCTTATGATGCACACAAATTATTGCAAAAAGATGAACAGTTGAGGTCATTGCGATCAGAAGCTGAAGAATTGAGGCATAAAAAAAATCAACTAGCAAAACAAGCACAAGGGGGAATCACTCCTGCAATTCGTGAAGAATCGATCGCAGTCGGTTCTCAACTTAAAAAAGTTGAAACGGCGCTTGAGCAATGCCAGGTTGAATTTAATGAACTTTATTTACGTTGCCCGAATATCCCAGCTTCAGATATCCCTCTTGGTGGTAAAGAATCAAACAAAGTAGTAAAAGAAGCTGGTAGCAAACCTGAGTTTAAATTTACCCCTAAAAATCATGTTGAACTGGGTGAATCACTTGGATGGTTTGATTTTGCAAAAGCAGCCAAAATGGCTGGTAGCAATTTTGTGCTTTATAAAGGAGATGGTGTAAAACTTATCTATGCATTATCAATGTTTATGCTCAAACACAATCAAGAGCATGGCTATAATTTGATTCTGCCTCCTTATTTAGTCAATGAAGAATCGCTCACGGTTGCAAGTAATTTTCCAAAATTTAAAGACCAAGTATATGCAACCAAAGAAGATCCGTATTTTCTCATTCCGACTGCGGAAGTGAGTTTGACTAATTTGTACCGCGATCACATTTTTGAAGCAAAAGAGTTGCCAGTGAATTTAACTGCATGGACAAGTTGCTTTAGAAGAGAAGCAGGATCGTACGGTGCAACCGAGCGTGGGCTTATTCGTATTCATCAGTTTGAGAAAGCTGAAATTTATACGTTCTGTAAACCAGAGGATGGTGAAAAAGAACTGAATCGCATCGTAGCATGTGCTGAAGGCTTGTTGCAGAAATTAGGACTTCATTATCGCGTTTCCTTATTAGCTGGACAAGATTGCTCATTCGCTTCTGCAAAAACATTTGATATTGAAGTGTGGATTCCGAGCCAAGGTTATTATGAAGTTTCTTCATGCAGTAATTGTACCGATTTCCAAGCGCGCCGTGGTATGATTCGGTACCGTGAAGCGGTTGGTGAGAAAACAAAATTAGTATATACACTCAACGGTTCATCCTTAGCAATACCGCGATTGATGGTAGCATTGATGGAAACGTACCAGCAGCCTGATGGAACTATTCGTATTCCTGATGTACTCAAAAATTATGGTGTTTGGTAACAACTATGAATCGAAAAATCAGTCCAGAAATTGCGCGAAAAGTGCGCCAAATTGAGATTCGTACCCGCCGGTTACTTTCCGGTTATCAAATTGGTCAGCATAAAGCTGCACAAAAAGGATACGGTCTTGAATTTGAGCAATTAAGCGATTATCAATTTGGACACGATGTTCGGTTTATTGATTGGCGCAGTTCTGCGCGTATGAACAAATTGCTGGTGCGTGAATATCGTGATGAACGATCGCGTACAATTTTAATTGCATTTGATTGTTCAGCATCAACGTTATATGGTGCGCAGCGTTCTAAGAATGAGGTGATGATTGATATTGCAACCGTGCTTATTATGGCTGGTTCATATCATCAAGACAATGGATTGATTTTGTTTTCAGATGAAATTGAGTTGTATGTACCGCCACGCAGATCGCGCGAACATGTGCATTTTCTATTTCGTCAACTGTGCGAATTAAATCCCAAACAGGCAAAAACAAATCTAGCGGCGCTTTTTAACTTTATTGCTCAACAGCGCCGCAGCGATGCGGTAGTTTTTATTGTTTCAGATTTTATTGATTCTGAGTTTGAAAAACAGCTAAAAATGGTCAATAAGCATAATGAAGTAGTTGCCATTCGTTGTCTTGATCATTATGAAAAAAAGATACCAGCGGTTGGTTTGGTGCATTGTATTGATAGCGAAACGGGCGAAGAATTAATTATTGATGTAAGTAAAAAAAATAATTCACTCATAAATGGCATGCTTAAAGAACGTGCGGTGCAACAAGATCATTTATTTGCTTCATGCGTTGTTGATGTGATTGATATAGATGATGAACATAAAATGATTGAAAAATTAATTCGGTTTTTTCATACACGAGCGCATGCGTAGGAACAATTGGTATGAACAAACAATCTGGAATTGAATTATACGATTTATATGATTGGTGGTATCAACCATTTTGGTATCATCCGATTGCACGAATTGTTGGTTGGTTATTAGTAAGTGGTCTTATATTAATAATGTTCTTTTTTTTGTATCGCTTGTTAAAAAAAAGAGCTGCACAAAAAACACGAGAACCGTGGCAAGATGCATTGAGTGAGCTGCAAGGAATCAAATTAATATTATTTGAAGATCCAGAAACGCACAAAATATTTTATGCACAATTAACCGCGTTGCTCAAAACGTACTTAGGTAAGCGATATGGATTGGCACTGAACGATAAAACTGATCATGAAGTTATTGAACAAATTGCATGTTCGCCACTTCCGGTAGATTTGCAAGAACATGTACGTGCGCTTTTTCAAGGTGCACAACTTATTAAATTTGCGCATCAAGAAGGTGCGCAAGATCGCATGCGCTTTGATTTGATGCGAGCAATCGATATTGTAAGAAATACTATTCCGAAAAAATAATTTTTGTTATTCATTGAGGGGGATTTTTTTGTGCATTTTGATACTACTTCTGTGCCGCGTTCGCTCTATATCCATTGGCCGTTTTGTCCCTACAAATGCCATTTTTGCAACTTTGTAGCATTGGCAGCGCATGATCAATATATGGCTGATTACCATAATGCACTTGTGAAAGAAATTGAAACTTTTTTTTCTCGCCAGAACTCGAAATTGACGATTGACACGGTTTACCTGGGCGGGGGGACACCAAGTACCTACCCACTACCGCTCCTACTTGACACGTTTGGTACACTAAAGAATGCCGTAACCTTTTCGTCTGATTATGAGATGAGCATTGAAGTTAATCCAGGGACGGTATCGGACGAACAGCTCGTGGCATGGCGCGAAATGGGTATTAACCGTATCAGTATTGGGGTACAAAGCTTGAACGAAATGGTTTTAAAACGATTGAATCGACACCAATCAACTAAAGATGTTGGTGAAGTGCTTGAGAAAGCCCACAGGCTGTTTTCGGCGCTTTCGATAGATCTTATTTTAGGGCTTCCAGGGGTTTCAGCAGAACAATGGAAAGAAACACTGGCTCAAGTGGTGCAGTGGCCTATAGCCCATATTTCGATCTATTTTTTGATGGTGCATGAACAAACACCGCTCTATTTTGGAGTAAAATCGAATAAAATAACATTGCCTCCTGATGATGAAGTGGTTGATTTGTATTATTGGTCGATTGACTATCTTGCTGAGCATCAATTTGTGCAATATGAAATTTCTAATTTTGCACGGCCCGGTTTTGAATCGCGTCACAATAAAGCATATTGGGATCGAGTTCCTTTCAAAGGATTCGGGCTTGGTGCCTGTTCATTTGATGGCAATAGACGCTTTCAAAATGAAAAAAATTTGATGAAATATATTAATAATATAGGAGACGGAAAGGATGTAATTGATTTTTCTGAACAATTGAGTCGCGAGCAAATTTGGCTTGAAACACTGATGCTTGGTCTACGCCAAAAAAATGGAATGGTGTATGAAGAGCTGATCAACTTTTTACACGATGAGGAAAAAGAACGTTTTAAAGCACAAGTTGCATTGCTGTGTGATCGTTCGTTGATGAAATGTGAAAATGGACGATTACAATTATTGCCGCGTGCATTAGCGGTTGAAAATGAGGTTGTCGAAAAATTATCTATGTAACGGGGACAGTCTAAAGGGGCAGGACTCTCAAAATATAAGAATATTCTCATTTTAATGTGAAAATTTTTTTTGCAAAGGATTTAATCATGGCAAAACATGTTGGTATAAAGCTTCCTGAAGATTTAGTTAAAGTTTTAAAAAAGGGTACGGTTGGCACGTTGGCTACTTTTTCTGAAAAAGGTTTGCCACATACAACGCCAATTCAATGTGTATATCCAAAAGGCCTTGAAAGCATTTTGATGACGATTCACAAAGATCATACCGGCTACCACAATATGGTATGGCAGAAAAAAGTAATGATCGGATTTCTTGATGAAGGTAACGTTGCATACAGTGTTTTAGGACGTGCTGGTGTTGTACGTGCACCATCTCTTGTGCATCCATTGATGAATGTAGTGCGCATCGATATTATTGACATTAAAAGTGATCGTTCAACTTTGACACGTGTTGAAAGTGGTGTACGCTGGAGTTACGCGTCTTGGGAAGCTGAAGAGCTTTCAAAAGGGTTGATAAATGAACTTAAAGAGTTGTCTGAGTCGTTGTAAAAAAGGAAGTGGTGTGCCTATGAAAGAAGCGAAATATTCGCTGATTTTAATTGTTCTCTCTTTATGGCAAAACAACAATTTTTGTGCTTTAGCACCTGCAGGAATACCTAATCCGCAGCAGGTGCTGCAGCAAGCACAGGAATTGAAAGCGCAAGAAGAGAAAAAGCAGCAAGAGGCTTCAAAAAAAGGAGTTGCTGAAAAAGTCACGCAAGAACAATTGGCAGCTCAAAAAGCAGAAATTGAAAAAGCAACTCAAGCAAAAATGATTGAAGAAAAAAAAATAGCTGCTCAAAAAAAAGAGGAAGCGCAAAGAGCGCAAGAAGAACAGAAGAAAAAAATGGAGCAAGAAAAACTGGTTAAAGAAGCGCAGGAAAAAGCGGTTGCTGCACCTCTAGCGCCAGCAGTTTTGAAACCGGTTGCTGTTGAAGCAAAAGAACTAGAACCGATTGTTGAACAACCTCTTGGTACCATTGATACCGTAAATATTGAAGAAGGCGGTAATTGGTTGCTCAAAAGAAAAGCACTTGAAGATACGATTGATGCAATTGAAAAATCGAACGGTGTTTTTACGCAGATTCTTGAATCTCGCATGAATTATAAAATTAAACAAAATCAACTTGACAGTGAATATGATAAATTTGTGAGTGAAGTTGGATTCGATATTGGTGATGCCGAAAAGTTACTGGGCGATTTAACGGAACGTGTAAACCAAGAGCGAGCAATACAAGGTGATTTAACTGAGCAAGAACGAGAATTGCTTGCTGTAATTACTGAAAAACAAACTGAGCTTGCATCATTGCAAGAAAGTTTGCAAACCATTGCCCAAATCGAGAAAAAAATTATCGATGTGATGACAACGATCGATAATCAAATTCAAATTTCAAATACGTATCAAAATCAAGCATGGAAGAATTTTCAAGAAATTAAACAAGTTCTGAGTGATGAGCGTGCTGAGGAACTTTATTACAATACCGATGGCATCTACAAAAGTTTACAAGAAATTTATACCTATCTTAAAGGAACGCTTGCCTCTTATTTTAATGAACAAATTCAAGCAATGCGTGAAGAAATGACAAAAATTAAAGCGTCTGTTACTTCTTTGCAGCAAAAAGGCATTGACCTGAAAGCTGAATTTGAAAAGCTTGAACAACAAGATCTTGAAATTGAACAAAAACGAATAAAAGAGCAAGTTGAGCAAGATGTGGAGCAAAAGTTGCAAGAAATTATTGAACGAGAAAAAAAACAACAATCTCGAGGTTGGTGGTCATTCGTAATGAAATCGTTTGGGCAATTTTTCTCAGCAATAAATAATTTGTTTTCAACGGTATGGAATAAAATAACCAGTTTGTGGCGTAAACCAACGCAACCTACTATTCAAGAGGTAACGGTGCCACAAGAAATGCCACCAGCAACTGAGCCGGTTACACCTGAGCAACCAGTAGCC
>JAKJAQ010000002.1:0-97820 GCA_022707425.1 Candidatus Babelota bacterium | reverse complement strand
AAATGAGAGAAATTCCTGCGTATATTAAATTTTAATGGTTAAAATTTCATGCCAATTAGTTGTATATGCAGGGGTTTTCTTTTCTTGTTTATTGCGCCATGTTTGATCTGTTCCAGCAACGGCATATGAAACTTTATTTTTACCAAGTTTTGAATTGATCGTATCAATTGTCTTCATGAGCCGTATCTGTTTTTCCCTATTCTTTGGAAATTGAGAAAAACCGTTCATTTGAATTGCATCTGCCGGAACAAAATCGTCAAGAATGATTCCCACTTTTTTATAGATGCATCCTTTTTTGAATAATTTTTCTACACAAACAGTTGCTGCCCATAATAAGGTGGGAGTGTATGAAGTTGCAATTGGTAGTTGAAACTGACATGAATCGTACTGTCTTGTATTGTCATGATACGTTACAAAACAGGTAAAAATAATAACTTGTTGTGCACACATGTTTTGTTTGCGTAGTTTCTCACCGGCAGTAATTGTGTGCGCAGCTATTCCTTCTTTAAGTTCAACCAGATCAGTAACATTTCGACCAAACAAACGCGAGACTGTGATCGATTGTTTGGGATCGGTTTGTTCTAACTCAAGACATTCAACACCCCTGAGTTCTAATAAGGTGCGCAACCCATTGATGGTAAAATTTTTACGCACCCAGCGTTCATCACAATTTTTAAAATCATAAGCAGTAGTAATACCGCGTGCACACAGTTTTTTACTGTACCGATAACCAATGCCCCAAATATCACCAACAGCGATCGATTTTAAAATGTCATTTAACTGTGGATGATTGGTAATATCAAAAACACCATCAGGGCTTTTTTTTGCGATTCCATTAGCGATTTTAGCTAATGTTTTTGTAGGACCAATACCAATTGAAATAGGAATGCCAATCTGTTTTTTTACTTGTTGCCGTATAAAATAGGCGTATCGGGTGTAGTACAATGCATCATTTATAATCGGTAACGTTGGTGCTGATGGTGGCATAAAAAAAAATGCTTCATCAATCGAATAAATTTCAATATCGGTGGCATAGTGCGTAAGCACTTGCATAACACGCTTTGAAAGATCGCCATAGAGGGTAAAATTTGAAGAATACACAATCACTTTGTGTTGTTTGAAAATTTCGCGACATTCCCAGGCAGCTTGGCCCATCTTGATGCCAATTTTTTTTGCTTCATTTGAACGTGCAATGACACAAGCATCGTTACTTGAAAGAATAACAACCGGTTTGCCATTAAGTGTTGGATCAAAAACACGTTCACACGAAACAAAAAAATTATTGCAATCAGCAAGCGCAAAACGTTTCATGGCATATCAAACTTGATGAATGACAAACGTAACAACGCCCCATATTTCAAAATCACTGCTTTTTGTTATTTCGATTGGTTTGTAATTTTCGTTGTCAGCGAGGAGCATAATTTTATCAGCACTAAACTGAATTCGTTTTACGGTGAATTCATCATTAATTCGCACGACAACAACTTTATTATTGGTTGGTGTTAATGAACGATCAACAATTAAAATATCGTTTGATCGTATTCCTGCATTCATCATAGAATCACCAATTACTTTTACAAAAAAAGTAGCAGTTGCATGTTTGATGACAAGATCGTTAAGGTCTAAAGGCTGTTGTAAAAAGTTTTCAGCAGATGAAGGAAATCCTGCAGAGATGAGTTCTTGTGCAAATGGCAGAGTACATTTGCTTTGTTGGTCGGATGGAAAAATAGAAATAATTTTGATTTTATTCTGCAATGCACTGTTATTTGTTTCCATAGAAGTTTCTCGATAAGAATTATTTTTGTATAAGTATACTGGATGTAGAAAAAATTGAATAGAGAATAAAATTATGCATTAAATGTTTTTTAGTAATTAAATAGCGATCATTCAAAAGGTTGATTTTTTTGTGCATGTACAAAAAACCAAAATAGATGATCGTTATTTATTTTTCAGTTGATCAACCCCTATAAATCTGCTACATTTCTTTTCATACATGAAATATAAGCCGAAGTGGTGGAATTGGCAGACACGCAGCTTTGAGGGGGCTGTGGGAGAAATCCTGTAGGGGTTCGAGTCCCCTCTTCGGCACCAGTCATTTCTTTACGAAATGCCTTGTGGGCCAGTGACGCTCTAGTTTTAACGAAGGCGGACCTCGCTTCGTTCTATTGAACATCGCCTGGCGTAGCAAAAATCGAATAGAAAGATTGAACTATACAATTCAAACATCGGTAGAGTAGCATTGATAAGTTTGACAGAAAGGATATCATGAACGCTTCGATGCGTAATATTTTAGGCACCAGTTTCATTGCATGGATTATCGCAGCAATTTTAGGCCTGGTATATTTGTTCACCTTTGATGGGGGTCGTATTAAGTTGCGCCCTGAACGCGTTAAATTTGGTATCGATTTAGTAGGTGGTACCTATATCACTCTTGAAGTACAAACGGAGAAAGCAATTGAAGTTGAATTGACCGACAAAGTACAGTCAATTTTACGAAAAATGGAAGAAGCAACTCAGGCAATGCCAGTTGCACAAACACAAGAAAAAAATCGTGCATTATGGAAATTTGCTTCAGTTCAAGATGCACAACAAGCGGTACAATTCATTTCTAAGAATGATCAAATGCTCGTAGTTACGAGCTCAGAATCGACCGTTGAAATGTCGCTTCGTCCAGCTGCCGAAAAACGTATTCGCGATTGGGCAGTACAAGGAAATATTGAAGTTTTGCGTACTCGCTTGGATCGGCTGGGTGTTGGCGAAATTCCAATTGCTTCGCAAGGTGAAAAAAATATTGTTATTGAATTACCAAGTGTTGATAATCCGCAACAAGCAAAAGCGATGATTGGTAAAGCCGCATTGCTTGAGATCAAATTAGTTGAGCGCGGTGCACCAAGCAAAGAAGAAATTTTGGATGCCTATGATGGTGAATTGCCTGATGGTTTTGAAATTCTTCCTGGAAAAGAAGAACGCCAAGGGCATCAATTCTTTTACCTCGTACCAAAATACACCGATTTAACGGGACGCTTACTCAAAGATGCGTATACCGGTTTTGGTGGACAAACGCAATCTGAAGTTGTTGTTCATTTTCAATTCAATCCTGAAGGTGGCGAAAAGTTCTATGAATTAACGCGTCGCAATCATAACCGTCAAATTGCACTTATTCTTGATGGAGAAGTTATTTCAGCTCCGCGTATTTCTGTACCGATTCGCACCGATGGATACATTCATGGAAACTTTACCGGCGAATCGGCAAATGAATTGGCAATGTTGCTGAAATCTGGTGCGTTTGTAGCTCCGGTGAAGTTTGTCGAAGAGCGTCAAATTGGACCATCGCTTGGACAAGAATCGATCAAACAAGGATTGATTGCTTGTTTGATTGGTATGGCATTATTGTTGCTCTTTAGCATTGTGTTCTACAAAGTTGCAGGTATTTTTGCTTTTGTAACGTTGATTTATAACTTATTAGTAATTCTCATTGCTCTAGCATGGTTGCGTGCAACGCTGACCCTTCCTGGTATTGCTGGTATGGTGCTTACGGTTGGTATGGCTATTGATGCTTCAATTTTGATTTATGAAAAAATTCGTGAAGAACTTGCAGCTGGTGTTGGTCTAAAAAAAGCTGTTGATGTTGGTTTTTCTGATGCAATGGCAGTTATTTTGGATTCAAACATAACGACATTTATTGTTGGTGTTGTGTTGTATAAATTTGGAACCGGACCGATTCAAGGTTTTGCGGTTACTATGATGGTTGGTATTATTGCCACATTGATTACCGGTCTTTTCTTTTTAAGATCGATTTTCAATTTTATTTTATATACAATTGGTATTCAAAAACTATCAATTTAGTATACTAGAAAACGATTGGCGACGTAGCTCAGCTGGTTAGAGCGGCGGAATCATAATCCGTAGGCCGGAGGTTCGAATCCTCTCGTCGCCACCATTCGCCGACGCGCATAGCGCTAAGGCGTAATTACGACGAAGCATTATGCAAAGTCGACTGGCGCGCAGAGCGCTAATGAAAATGGGCAGCGTGGTAACCGATTTTCTGGTAAAGGGACAACAATTTCAATTCAACTGCCGATCGCATTGACACTTATGCGATTAGTTATTTCACCACTATTATTACCGTATCTAATTATTGTTTCTGCATCTAAGCAGAATGCTCTGCTAAATATAATTGTTGCCGTTATATTTGTGTTATTAGCAATAACCGATTTTTTGGACGGTTTTTTCGCTCGCCGATACCAGTTATCCACCGCTCTTGGCGCATTGCTTGATCCATTGGCCGATAAATTTTTACTCTGTGCGGTATTGGTTGCACTCGTTGCGACGCAGAAAATATGGTTTTTGTGGGCGTTAATTTTCTTGCTGCGTGAATTTATAGTTATGGGTGTGCGTTCAATGGCTCTTGAATGTGGTTTTTCTGTACCAGTTTCATGGGCGGGGAAAATTAAAACAGTAGCACAATATAGCTATCTTACTATTGTTCTCCTTAATACAGGAAATCATAATTATATACGTCATATTGATATGGTTGAATCGGTATTACTTTGTTTTTCGGTAATAATAACAATTGTCTCTGGTTATTGGTATTGTGCTTCGTTCATTAATCAGTTAAAGAAGGGAAAGCAATGATATTTCCTCGTTTAGCGATTTTTGTTTTGAGTTATTTTATTGGTTCTATTTCACCCGGTGCTTTTTTTGCTTGGCTGAAAGGAATTGATATAACAAAACAGGGATCAGGAAGCAGTGGTGCAACAAATACCGCTCGCTCACTTGGATGGAAATATTTTGTTCTTGTTTTTTTGATCGATTGTTTAAAAGCGTTTTTATTTCTTTTTTTTCTTACGCAGAAAAATTTTCCTCTCGCTGAACAATATTGTGCCGCAATTGGGCTTCTTCTTGGTAACGTAAGTTCATTGTGGCTTCAATTTAGAGGTGGAAAAGGCGTTGCAACAACAATCGGTATTTTACTTGCGCTGTATCCGCATTCCCTTTTTATTTTGATACCGATCTGGTTACTTTTTTACTTGATAACACGAACAATTGGCATCGCGTCAAGTGGTGCATTTGTTGGTTTATGTATTTCAACGCTCAATTTATTTGCGACACAACCATTATTAGCAGGGTTGATGTTTTTTATCGGCGCACTTGGGATTTATCGGCATATTGATAATATGAAACGTTATTTGTATGTTGCAAAAGTATAAAAAATAGTAGAAGGAACTAAACTATGCATTTTGCAGCAGTAGCCCAAGAATTTCAACAATTAGAAACAACGAGTTCTCGTATCGAAATCACTAAAATTCTTGCACAGTTGTTTAAGAATGCAAGTCCACACGAAATATCAATCTTGAGCAATCTTTCTCTTGGTATGCTCCGCCCCCCGTATAAAGGTACGCAATTTAATTTTGCTGAGAAAAATTTAATTGGTGTTGTTGCCAATTTAATTGATCAATCTGAAAAAGAAGTGGCAGCTCACACAAAAAAATTGGGCGATTTGGGTTTAGTTGTTGCCGAATATGGTAAATGGAAACCGGAAAAAGAATTGTCCGTCTTGCAAGTTTATCAAGCGTTGTGTGATTTTGAGCACGTAAGTGGAAAAGGTTCTCAAGAAGAGAAAGCTGACCTCGCCTTGAAATTATTGAAAAACGTAACGCCTTTAGAAGCTAAATTTATTATCAGAATTATTTTGGGAACGTTACGGCTTGGTTTTTCTGACATGACCATTATCGACGCTTATTCATGGATGGAAACAGGCAACAAGTCACTGCATACGGTAATTGAAGATGCTTATAATAAATGTGTTGATATTGGGTATATTGGACAATTGCTCAAAGAGCGCGGTATTCAGGCGTTGAAAGATATGAAAATTGAAGTTGGTATTCCGATTCGTCCCGCAGCTGCTGAACGGCTGTCAACGCCAAAAGCAATTATTGAAAAAATTGGAGATTGTGTTGCACAACCGAAGTTGGATGGTTTTCGTTTGCAAATTCACATTGATAACACGCATAAAAAACCACGAATCGAATTTTTCTCGCGTAATTTGATCGATATGTCTTACATGTTTCCAGATTTGGTTGAAGCACTCAGTCATTTGCCTGTAAAAAACATGATTTGTGAGGGCGAAGCAATTTCATTTGATCAACATACTGGCACCTTTTTACCATTTCAAGAAACGGTCAAACGCAAACGAAAACATGGGATTGAGGAAGCAATCACAGAATATCCATTGCGTGTATTTTTATTTGATCTCTTATATGTAGATGGACAAGAATATTTAACGAAATCACATGAAGAAAGGCGCACAAAATTACTTTCGCTCAGCAAATCTATTAAAAATGAATCGATTCAGGTGATTGGTGAAAAAAAACTCCATTCAGCAAAAGAATTGGAAGACTATTTTTTAGAAAATATTGATCAAGGCCTTGAAGGATTAGTAGTAAAAAAACCGGATGCTATTTATCAACCAGGAAAACGTAATTTTAATTGGATTAAATTAAAACGGCACGAAGAAGGGCATTTGGAAGACACCATTGATTGCGTAATTTTGGGATATTACAGCGGTTCAGGAAAACGTGTTTCATTTGGCATGGGTGCATTTTTAGTGGGGGTTTACAATAAAGACCTCGATGCTTTTCAAACAGTTGCAAAGATCGGTACTGGTTTAAAAGATGAAGAATGGAAAGAGCTTAAGCATAAATGCGACAAAATTCATGTGATGGCACAACCGAAAAATGTGATTTGTGCCAAAGAATTGGTTCCTGATGTATGGGTAAGCCCAGAAATCGTGTGCATGGTGCGTGCTGATGAGATTACCCTGTCACCACTTCATAGTGCCGGTAAAACTGAAAAAAACCTGGGGTATGCGTTACGTTTCCCCCGTTTTATGGGATATCGACCGGATAAACAGGCTGTTCAAGCCACTTCAGTCAACGAAATACAACACTTATACGATGATCAGTTCAAGAAATAATTCTATGTGAATTATTATCTGCCATTATTGCCAAAAAACCCTTTGTTTTGGGCATATTTCAAATTGACCCGATTTTTAAATTAATTACACTTATGTTGTATAGGTGAATTTTTAGCTGTTATTAAGCAGCAATAAATGAGCTATTTAAATGGGGGTTTTATTCATGTCTCACAAAAAAGCAGTTATTGCTTTATCATTAATGTTATTTCACTCGATTTGTGCTGAAGATGTGGTTATTCAAGGTTTAGAAGCGTTGGATCCAGTTGTTGAAAAAATTTCAGAGGGCATGGGCAAAGGTATTGCAACCGGTGTTGCTGAAGGATTAGAAAAAGGTGCAGGTGGTATAGTTACCGGTGCTTCCAAAGCATTTGATGAAGAATTCAGCAAAGATGGGCATGCTTATCGCGGTGTAGGAAAAGTATTTAGAAGTATTGGTGACCAATTTAATAAAGAGGGTGAAGGACGCCGAGCGATGGATACAGCCTTTGGTGCAGTTGCTGATTCACTTGCTTCCAATAGTGAAGCTAGACGTGCAGCAGTCAATGCAGCGCAAACAACCAATACCTATGTTGACAGTGTCGGTAAATCAATAGCAAAAGCTACAGGTAAGGTTGGAATGAGTGCAGCTCTCACTACCATTTTTGGTACTTTTGGTGCAGCAACCGTTTGGTATGGTTCTAAATTATTATGGAACTGGATCGAGAAAAAAATATTTAAGCCTAAAATTCTTATTACTTTTTCAAAAAAAGGCATTGCTGGTAATGCTAAAGATCGCAAAAAGAATAAGATGCTTGAACCGGTCATGATCTTTGATGAAGAACTGCAAAAGCGGCTAGATGGCATTGTTCAAGCTACTAAAACCATTAATCAAAAAATTAAAGAAAAAAATAGAGCGGTTAAATATAGAAATCTTTTACTCTATGGTCCACCAGGAACTGGTAAGACGTTGTTTGCACAACAGTTAGCTGAGCGAACCGGAATGTCTTTTGCTATGGCAAGTGGAGCTTCATTTTCAAAGCAAGGGGCAATGGAAGCTATGGATGAACTGTTTGAATGGGCAAAGAAGAGTAAAGGGTTGATTTTATTTATCGATGAAGCAGAGTCATTGCTTTCTGAGCGTAACGATCTTAAACCGGACAGTGATGCTTATCGAATTTTTACCAATTTTCTTAATCATACCGGAACACGAAGTGATAGATTTATGATCGTGTTGGCAACTAACCGACTTGGGGTTATTGATCAAGCAATGCAGCGTCGAATTGATGATCTTGTTGAGCTGCCATTACCTGGGCAAAAACAACGTAGATTAGTGTTGCATGCTTACCGGGACACGATTCTTGGTGATAAAGTTCACAATAGTGAATCGTTTATTGCCAGTGTGCATCAGATACTGACCGATGCTAAAATAGAGCAAATAGTTCAAAAAACAGCCGGTCTATCAAATGGTGATCTTGAGGGTATTATTAATATGATTAAAACCGATGCAGATTGTTCAGTACAAGGAACCGTGAGTGATTCGATTGTCGATACCTGCGTTAACCGTGTGATGGACAAATATGAGAAATTCCAGAAGAACGGCTCGGAAATGGTGAATACTCAACCAGGTAGTTTCGATTTAAAAAAATTAGTAGGATTTTTTGTGGCTGGATTGTTAGGTGCAGCAGTAGTTCTTCTATTTTTACAACGAAGAAAATAAAGATTAATCAGTAAGAAAAGATAAAGCGGCGCATGAATTTATCATGCGCCGCTTTTTTAATTTCAGAGAGCTGGTTAGCGATTAGCTATTCCAACCACCACGGTTGCTTCCACCACCATTTGAATATGATGAGCGAGGACGGCTACCGAAAGGTCTGCCACCACTGCTACCGCCACCCATACGTGAGTCACGGCGAGGGCGTTGTTCCATCGGACGAGCTTCGTTAACACGGAGTGATTGTCCGCCAAGGTTATGGCCATTCAATTGTTCGATTGCTTGTTGTGCTTCAGTAGCTGAAGCCATTTCAACAAATGCAAATCCACGAGCAGCACCAGTAAATTTATCTTTAATTAATTTGACAGATGTAACTTCCCCAAATTGACCAAAAAGGTTTTTGAGCATTTCTTCTGTTACGTCGCGTCCAATATTTCCAACATAAATATTCATAAAAATCTAAAATCGTTTCAAAAATAAGTTAATAAATTATTGTCAACAAGAAGCTGGTATTGTGCTTTCTTTTCTATACCTGAAAGAGCCTTTCGCTTGATCGGTGAATAATCTTTTCCATCTATCAACAAATTAAGTATACCACAAATGGATTAGCGAGTAAAACGATAGCGAGAATGTTGCATCTCATTGCTCAACTAAGGTAGCTTACCCCTAGAAAACTCGGCTGAAACGGTGAGGGTATTATGAAGATTATGTGGGGAATTATCCCATTTTTTATGTTAGGTGTAACAGGATTCGCTCAACAGGCATCTAATCTGTCCGACTTTTTTACGCAACTCGATACGCTCGCTTCGCAGAATAATAGTACAGTTAGTAATTATAAAGATAAATGGAATACTCAAATTTCTGCAATGAATACCGATGCGTTGTTGTTATCGGGAGATGATCAAAAAAAATTAATTGACCAAATAACCGGTTTACAAAAAACGGTTGATGGGTCAACGACCAATGCTCAAACGAATATTTCAACCTTATCGCTCCGAACCAAAAATCAAATTCAAGATATCATCAACCAAGTTACTAACAAAACAATAACCACCGCAGCAGCATCGAGTAAGCTTAAGGCAATTCTCAATCAAACAAATATTTCACTCGGTTCGATAATTACTCAAATGAATCGTGAAGTAGCAGGGGTATTGGTTGCAGTGCAAACTGCTGTTGATCAGCAAACTGGTCCTATTAAACGTTCACAAAGTGCCCAGAAGGTTATTACAGCTCAGCAACAACAAGCGCAAGATGATTACAGAAAAAAAATGGTGGTGCTAGTACAAGGAATTGTCAAAGCCGGACCGTTATTAACTGATGCGCGCACAAAGGTGCGGGCTGCAAAAGAAGAGTTTGCGTTGCAGGGAACTGTAGCAAATAAAACAATTAGTGCGGTGACATTAGCCTACAGATTAGCAATCGGTTCTCTTGCTAGTGCCTATCAAGCAGCAGGAATGCCAGTTGATTTTACTGACAAAGCAAATGCGCTTGGTTTAGCAGTAAAAGAACTTGCGCAATTTTATTTAACGATCGTTGCGCTATCACTTAATAAAGCAAAGAAGTTATTCTTGCAAAAAAAGAAAGAGGATTATTACAAAACATTGTATCTATTATCTCAGCAATTGAACGGAATCGGTAAAGGTGGTGGTGCTTTAGTTATTGCGTCAGGATTTCAAGCAGAAATTAGTTCGATTGCTACCGATTTTTTTCCCAATCAGCAACAGCTCATTGTAAATGGCTTTGCGGCAAGTAGAAAACAGATGAGCATGCAAGAATTTATTAACGCACTTCAAGATATTGTAGTCAATGTTCAATCACCGACCGAATCACATGTGCGGTATGCTGCTGCTTTTTATTATGAAATTGGCACGAATTTTCCGTTGGTTGATGCCAATTTACTGCCGACGCTCAAAAAATTAATAAATACAAACTATGCTTTGGTGGTCGTTGCACGAGCTAAGGTATTGTTGCAGAGTATGATTTCAGGAAAAGATAATTCACCAATTTTGAATCAAGTTATTAATGCTTATGCGCAAGCTGCGTCTTATTTTACGCAGGCTCCTGATCCGGCGAATGCACAACAATATCAAACTTTGCACGATTTACTTGCAGCCGCTGCAAAATTGCGCACGCAAGGCGGCGTAGCTGAACAACAAAGTAATTATGAACAAGCAATTGCTGCTTATTTGCAAGCTCTGCAAAATTTTGCACAAGCAAATGACACAATCGATGCGCAAGATTTGAATAAAAAAGTTACTGCTCTTCAAGCAGAACAAAATAAAAAAGATGGTGTTTCAATATTAGTTAATTTTGCACAACAATATATAACGCCAATTCAAGCATACATGGCACACATTAGCAGCACTGATGATCAAACAGGACAATTGAGTACATTCGAAGCATGGCTGCAAGAATTTGCAAAACGTGCACAACAATCAATTGATAAATACACGGTTGCTATACAAAAATATCAAGAAATGAATAGTTCTGTTGCTGATTTGCAAGCGGCTGTGACTGTTTTAACGAGTATTATCAAAGGTCAATCGGCACTTGCTGGTGGTGATCAGATAGTCCGCGGTGCATCAAGTGATAGTCTCAATAATGCGTTGAATAATTATTATCCTCAAGCGTTGGCAGCTTTTGGTTCTATAGATGATGCTTTTGCAACTACCAAAGCGCTTACTATTTTAGTGCCGGTATATCCATCATTATTTGCAAACGATCAACTCAATCAATTATTATTGTCTGATCAAAAATGGAATTTTACGACGCTTATTCAACGGCACATTGCTCGTCTTTTAATAGAAACCGCGGCAGGATTGAGTACTGATATTGTTACAGCGTCCCTTTATTATTCGGCAGCACTTTCAGGAAGAACGCCCTATTTGTCCAAACCGATTCAAGATTTATTAACAAAACAAATTGCTGATTTTTCATCGGCACAAGATCAGATCCAAAAATTATTAAAAGATGCACAAGAAAAAGAAGATGCTGCATTGCGATTAACCAATGATTTATGGGTAGCGATTGATCCTAAAGCAACGCTCTATAGCAGCATTGCAGATAATGCCTGGAAAGATGTATTACAATCTTATTTGACTGCGTATCGACTTGGTTCGGCTCAGGCATTGCAGAATTATATACGTGTTGTACAGGAATATCAGTCAGCATATAAACAAAATGTACCGGATGCATTTTTCCCATCAGTTGGTGCAGCTACCATAGCCTATCGATTATATGTGCTTGACGTTGCTGCAAATGATCAGGCAAATAGTAGTGCTGTGTTGAAAATTATACAGGATGATCTTAAACTGTTTTTTGATGCATTAACAGTACTACAACAAAAGGTGGGCAATGCATCATTAATAACTGATGCACCGAATAATCAAGCAATGCTTGTTGCTATGATGAATCGATTTGATCAGTTAATTTCTGATGCGCAATCGATTGCATCAGAATTAGCACCAGGCATTGATCCGGCAGCATTTTCAATTTTTCAAAAGAAAACTGATCCACAATCGACGGTGGTAACCATAAGCATAGGACAAAAAAATCAAACACCCCTCATAACATTTGCAACGACCGATCCTGATACTATCTTTGCACGCACCTACAAAAGTCTTGGTGATTTTTATTTTGCAAAAAAAGATTATGCGAACGCCACGAGCTCATACAAATTAGCAAAACAATATTATGACAAAATTGGAGCAGCCGATATTTCAGCACAGGTAAATGCACAATTGCAACTAGCATACACACGAAGTTTAGTAGACGCATATGTTAATTTGATAATACCAAGCGCAAAAGATTCTCATAATATCGCTACCATTACGGTCGCTGGGATTGCGGTACCTGAGCGGTATGAATTGTATAGCTATGTACAAGAAATTCCCAGCTATGTTCCGCTCACATTTACGGCGGATGATATCGCGCAAATGGCGCCTGATAAATTGAACGACCTATTAGCTACCTATGCATTCTTGCTCTATGTTAACAATGCGTTGAAAGATCAAGGAATTGATTACAGCGCTGTGTTTAATGGTGTTCAAGTGCGCGACACATTTAGCTTAACCCCTGATCAAACAAACACGGTACAAAATATATTAGTGCGCGCCTATTTATACATGCAAGATTTAAAAGCACGCATTACAAGCCAACAATCGTCGCTCCGTTTGCAACAGCGCATTAATAATTATGGTCAAGCTGTTTTTAATTTGTATGAATTGTATAAACCTATTCCTGATGTTCCAATTCCAGGCATGGCAATGACACAACTTCCTTATTTAGCATATCCTACAACTCAATTTTATTATGGATGGGCACAAAAATTGTCAGATCCATCAGTTACAACAATTCCTACAGCAGCATATACCTACGTATCGGGAAATGACCCGGATCGTTACAATCAAATTATTAATTTAACCGCACAATCTCATATAAGTGCTGCAGCTCGTTACAAAAAACGAATCGATTTTTTACTCAACGGTGGTGATATTACACAAATTGATCGACTTATGAGTGCTGATGAAACGAACGCACTCAAAACTGCGCGTGATGATATTCAAAAATTACAAAAAATTGATAAAACAGATTTTTCGGTTCAATTATCATCATTTATGAATACCTATAATTTAATACAAAATTATATTCAGAACGTGATTATGATTTATTATAGTTTAGCATCCAATTTCTATTCACAGTTGAATGATACGCAAAAGGTTAATGCATTGACAACCGTTATAAGTGGAGATTTATATCAATTACTTGGCGACGCAGCACAATTGTTTCTCGTTGGTGATCCCCGTGCTGTTGAATATTTTTGGGGCAGCCAGGGTACCTATGGCGGCATATTAATGGATGTAAAAAATGATTATGTAACAGCTGCAGCAACTTATGGCCCTAAAACAGCTTTATATAATTCATTGATTTCAAAATCGGCAGCATTTTTTATGCAAGCAGGTGATTTGTTAAGCAATCTAAAAAATTATTTTGCAGCAGCAAATTATTATTCTTTTGGAGTTGGTGCCTATAAATCACTGTCGCCGATGGATGAAAAATTGTTTGACCAAGCGGCGCTCAAATGGCTGAATAGTTATTATCAAGGGTCAACCAATAATGTTATACAATATAGAGCGGCGCGTGTTGGACCAATTTTACTGACACTCAGCAATGGTCAACAAGAATCAATTGCATTGCCCGATTTAATTGCGCGCGCTGGAATGGGTGATCCGGTTGAACAACAAAAAGCAAAAGATTTAAAAGAAAATTTCTTAGATGCGCTCATTTATTATATGGGTGGATCATTAGCAGCAGGGCAATTAGCAGGTTCAGATCAAGCAAGTACTCAGCAAACGTCTTCTGATAACAGCTTACCAGATCCTATTTCTCAAGCAGCAACAACCATGGTAACTAATTATATGCAACAAGTAGGTATTTCATTTGATACAGTTGACGATGTTGTTAAGTGGTTTATGAGTGATAATTTTGAAAAATCGATGAACGACGCATTTAACTATTTTAAACAACAAATTACAACAGCAGGAGATGCATCAAGCCGTTTAATCGCGTACCGGGCATTAGGTGTGTGGATGAATAAACTGTGTTACGATGCGTTTGGTAAACTGTATATGCAAGATTATCTTGGTGGAATTTCGGCTGATGCTTTCCAACTATTATTGAAAAGTATTTCTGATGAAGCGCAAAATATAATTGCACCAGCACAACAGTGGATTGGTTAAAAGCTGTAATTAACTAGAAAATGATTCGAAGAAAAATTTTGCTTCCTCTGCAGGGTTTGGTGCTTCGATTATAGCTTTACCAATAACTAAGCCATCCGGGTTAAGTATTTGAATCTTTTCAACCGATTCACGTGTTATTTTACCCGAGATAAAAATTGGCAAGTTGGTGTTTCCTCGGACCATTTCCCATTTATCAGCAAATGCTAATGGGTCTTCTTTTTGTTCATACGGCTTATGAAAAAGGAGAGCATTTACACCCAAACTTTTAGCGTCTAATGCAGATTGCCCTAAAGAGCATGCATCCAAAAGATCAAGCATCACCGATTTATGTAGTTCATGTGCAGTTGTTGCCACTGAATGAATTACTTCTTTTCCTGTTCCAGCCATCACGGTTACCCAGTCAGCACCGGCTTGTACAAGCATTGTAACCGTATTTTTACCACGATCAACAATTTTTGCATCAGCAAGAAGCGTTTTATCTGGGAGGGTTTCACGGAACTTTTCTACCGCTTTAACTCCGTGCTTTAACAGCAAAAGCGATCCAATTTCCAAGATAGAAGCATAGGGAGCAACCGCCGTTGCTACCGCTAATGCTTTCTCTAAATCGGTCATATCAAACGCGATCTGTAGTCTCATACGATCCTTTCTTTCTGCAATCGGCACAATTTATGCCGTTCAGTATAGCATGTTTTACCTGCTTTGGGAAAAGAGACGGATAACCAAAAAAAAATAACTGAGGAGTTTAGGGAATAATTTGCTCAGAATAGTAAGTCTCCGTTATTTTTTTTGATTCTACTGAGATTGGCTTGAAAAATTGTCTCATTTTTATAATCCAGAGTGCTGGCGATAAGCTGTTCAGCGTTTTTTTGGCATAAATAGGCGGCAAAATCAAGTTAGGATTTGCATCGGCAGGAATTGTTCCTTGAGGAATATACATATCTTTTGGTTTTGCAAAAAGGATGATCGTGTCAAGTTGTATTCGTCGGTTTTCGGGCAGAGATTCTTTTGAAACGATCCATGAATATTCTTTTGTTTTTTCATCCTGAATACGAGAAAATGAATAAAGTTCAGCCGGGGTTATTTGGTCGATTTGCCAATGATGAATTGTATTTCCGATCATAAAAATAGGAGTTATTCGTTCGGTGATAAGAATATTAATTTTGTCACTTTGCTGCTTTCGTGGAAAAAAGGTTTGGCCATTTAAATCGCTGGCCGCAAGGTAGCCCCAATACGAGCTAAAAATGCCTTCAGTTGTTTTGGTATCACTTCTGCTGCGAAGCATTCTCAGTGAAACTTTACCCGGTTTTGCAAGCATTGCTTGTAACTCAGCAGTTGTTGGATCTTGATTGAACGGGTAAGGACGAATAAAAAAAGTAATAATAGCAGCTTCAAGAGCGGTACAAAGCCAAAGGCTCACAAAAAATGAAAAAAAGGTTATTCTTAAAGGTAATAGACCGTGCATTTTCACCGTTTCCCTTCCCCCGAATGGGTTTAATAACTAGATTAGCAAATGGGATCTAAAAAAAGCTATAGTTAAGGACATTATGATCAGTACTACCATTGATTTTGGGCCCAAAGAACAGGCGTTTTTTGATGATTTTGTACAAAGTGAAAAACTTACTGCCAAGCAGGCAAACCAATTCAAAACGTATCTTTTGTTGTTACTTGAATGGAACGAAAAATTCAATTTAACAGCCATTACTTCAGTGGAAGAAGTGATCAAGTTTCATTTTCAAGATTCATTGGCACTTGATCGATTTATAGATTTTAATGCCATTTCTTCCATAGCCGATGTGGGAACCGGTGCGGGGCTGCCGGGTATTCCGCTCAAGATTAAATATCCTCATCTAACAGTGTTTCTCATCGAAGTTAATAATAAAAAAATCTCTTTTTTAAACATGATTTTCCAGGAACTTGGGCTGACAGAATCTCAAACCATCGATCTTGATTGGCGCACATTTTTGCGAAAAACAGATTTTGCGGTTGATATTTTTGTTTCTCGTGCTTCATTGGCTCCTGCTGAACTTATACGAATTTTTAAACCCGGTTGCCCTTATCAAAATGCTCAACTGGTATATTGGGCCTCAAAACAATGGGTCAGCTCAGAGCTGGAAGCGCCTTTAATTGAAAAAACAGTATCGTACATGGTTGGTAATAGAGAACGCCAGTTTATTTTTTTTAAAAAAATCGATGTATACTAGACAAAAAAGGTCAGGTGATGGAAATACGGCAATTGAAAGATAGTATCAAACAAGGGATGTTGAGAATGTCGTCAAATATGGAGAGCGCTGGTCCGAAGAAAAAGCTCTTTAAAAGTTATGTTGCGGGTATTATTGATTCACGCAATGGTGAAACGTATCGGTCAATTCTGAGCTATTTTGCACCTGAATTTATAACCTCGCTTCTTTTGTATGCATTAATTCCGCTTATTGACGCGCGGTGGATTGCTGGACTTAAATCAACTTCACTTTTTGCAACGGTTGGGGTAACGAATACACTCATTCATTTTATTGTTAAAGCGGCAGAAGGGTTTTCTGTTGGTACGGTTATTGTTGCAGGGCAATATAATGGTCTTGGCGAATATAAAGAAGTGGGTAGATCACTTGCAAGTGCATTTTGGGTTACTTGCATTGTTGGCGGAGTGATTTCAACACTGCTCTATTCGGGTGCCTATTGGATTTATTGGTTATATGGTGTGCCTGAAAAAATGATTTCGCTTGGTATTCCCTTTTTGCAGTTAAAAGCACTCGCTGTTTTTTTCATGTTTATCTTTTTTGCATTTATCGGTTTTTTGCGCGGTATTAAAAAACCTCGCATTCCCATGCAAATATTTGTTATTGGTGGCATTGTTTTTCTCTTTTTTGATTATGCATTAATTAATGGCGCGTGGGGATTCCCTGCTCTTGGGTTACAAGGTTCAGCAATAGCTTCGGTAATTCAATATGGATTAATGTTGGTGCTTGCGTTTGGCTATGTAATGTTCAACCGCGAAAATCGTAAATATAGCATTAGCCTTATGCATGAAATTTCAAGTGTTGACCGCATGATCGATATTATTAAATTAAGTTGGCCAGTGGTGATTGATAAAACATTGTTTGCAGCTGCCTACATTTGGCTTGGTTATTTGATTAATCCGATGGGAAAATATGCAATTGCAAGTTACAGCGTGATTAAAGATCTTGAACGATTGGCAATACAGCCTGCTGCTGCATTTGCGCAAGTGATTACTTATTTGGTGAGTAATGAATATAGTGTTCATAACTGGCAGGGAATCAAAACAAATATTAAAAAAGTAATATTCCTGTCTTCGGTTTTTGTGTTTACCATTTTGATTATTATTTCGTTTAAACCTGAATTTTTTATTTCAATTTTTGATCCAAAAAAGAAGTTTACCGAATTTGCTTCTGCACTTTTTCCTATGATGAGTGTTTTAGTATTTTTTGATTTGCTACAACTTATTTTATCAGGTGCATTACGCGGAGCTGCGAATGTGCGGGTGGTAATGTGGGCACGCTTGGGAACATTTTTACTTTATTTTATTCCGGTATCATATTTATTTGCTTCGGTTGGTTTTGCAAACCCAATGATTAAATTTTTCTTAATTTACGGATCTTTCTATCTTGGCAATGCAGTGATGAGCATTATTTATATTTGGCGATTAAAAGGCCAAGAGTGGAAAAAACAATCAATCTAAAATCGCACGTTTAAAAATTATTCAGGTGTGGTATTCTAATGATCATACCGCAACAAATTCGATGAAAGATTATCATGGCACACATAACGCAAGAAGAATTAATCAAATTAGCGCGTATTTCGCAACTCCAATTGCGTGAAGATGAAATTGCGCCACTATTAAAACACATTGAGTCAATTTTGCATTATGCACAATGTGTAAAGGATGTGGCAGCAGATGGTGTTTTTGATGAACATCAACAAGTAAATGTAATGCGTGAAGATGTGGTCATTAAAACCGATCCGGAGCCATTATTAGCACTTGCACCAGAACGTGAAGCTAATTTTTTTGTTGTGCCTAAAATTATTGAATCCAAATAAGGAACCTGATGAATTTGGCCTTTGCAACCATTGATCAATTACGTACAGCCTTAGAAAAAAAAGAAATTTCGTCTCGTGAACTGCTCCAATTTCACCTTGACCGATTCAAAAAGTATGATCCAAAAGTTGGTTCTGCACTCGAAATTTTTGATACCGATTCGATCTTGAATGCAAGTGCATCTTCAGGTGCACTTGCAAAAATTCCTGGCATTATTAAAGATAATATTTGTCAAAAAAATCGTATTACTTCATGCAGTTCAAAAATATTGCAAAATTATCGTGCTCCCTATGATGCAACTGCTATTGCACGATTAAAAAAAGATGGTGCACTGTTAGTTGGCCGTGCAAACTGTGATGAATTTGCTATGGGCAGTTCAACCGAAACATCGGCCTACCAGAAAACTACAAATCCATGGAATAGAGATTGTGTTCCGGGTGGTTCAAGTGGTGGTTCAATTGCTGCAGTTGCTGCTGGATTAGTTCCGTGGGCACTTGGTTCTGAAACTGGTGGATCGGTGCGCCAACCAGCTGCATTTTGTGGCATTGTTGGATTCAAACCAACCTATGGTTTAATTTCACGCTATGGTTTGGTTGCGTACGCTTCTTCATTTGATCAAATTGGTATTGCAACGCGCACCGTAAAAGATACAGCGCATATTCTTTCGGTCATTGCAGGAAATGATGAACGGGATTCGACCACCTTGCCCTACAAAGCACCAAATTATGCGGCACAATTAACCGGTACCATAAAACCAGGAATGACCATTGGGGTGATTGAAAATGCACTCAATGCACAAGGAATAGATTCTGAAGTTGTTGCTGCAATTAATGGAGCAATTAAAGATCTTGAAAAATTAGGCGCGCGTATTAAGCGTTTACAACTTCCCATTTTAGATTACAGTGCAGCGGTCTATTTTATTTTAAGCCGCGCAGAAGCTGCTTCAAACTTGTCACGTTTTGATGGCGTAAAATACGGGTTGCGTGTCAAACAACCAACCCTTGCACAAATGTATGCACAAACGCGCGAAGATGGGTTTGGTCAAGAAGTTAAAGCACGCATTATGATTGGTAATTATGTGCTTTCAATTGGCCATGCAGGTGATTTTTATGTGAATGCAAAAAAAGTGCAATCAATTATGCGCAGTGCATTCACACAAGCATTTAAAGAAGTGGATCTGCTAATAGCACCAACGCATCCTGCGCCCGCATTTAAATTTGGCGCATTTGATGACAATAAATTGCAAATGGATTTACAAGATTATTTTACCTGCGCAATGAATATTACCGGTATTCCTGCTATTTCAGTGCCATGCGGTATGAGTAAATCACAATTGCCGATTGGGTTTCAGTTCATTGCACCACATTTAGCTGAAGAATTGTTACTGCAAACCGCGCATGCATATGAACAAGCAACTGAATGGCATACCATGCATCCAGCTGGGTTTGAATAATCTATTTTCCTTCAGGTGATTTGAATTTGTTCCATAAATCAGTTTTTATTTTGCCCCACGCAGCACATAATGTTGCTAAATCTGAGTGCGATGCATTGTCGGGGGAATTGAGTATTGCCGAAACGATGCGTGCATTTTGTAAATTTTCATCAGAACTCGATTTTTTTATCTGATCTTGTGAAGAACGTTTTGTTGCGATACATGGATTCATCACTAAAAGCAAAATAACCACTATCGAATAATTCACTGCAACTCCTTATTTGCATCAGATTGATTTATGTGTATCAAATATACTAAGATTGCAGTATGCCACAGCAATTTTAATTGGTACAAGAGACGGATAAGATGCGTGCGATCTTATTTTTGGTGTGTTTGATTTTCAATAATCAAACCGCTGCAGTGAATTATACAAAACTATCAACTGGATATGAACGAGATTCTCTTTCGTATAAATCGATGTACTATTTTAGTAATTGGTGCAAAGAATTTGTATACATTCAATGGAATCTTTTTTCTGTGGATTCAATAAAAGTTATCACTGCAGCACTGCCGTTTTATCTAAGCTCAAGAATGATCGATGAAGAGTTGCATGCACATTTTTATGATCGTGAAAATCATAAAAATCGTCGTCAAATTCCTTCAGGTTTTGTGAATGCGATCGAAAAAGGTTCATTTGCAGCAGTGTTGTTTTGTGGCAGCTTTTGCATATGGTCACCCAACTATCATGTGCGAACCGTAAGCCGCATGTTTACTATGGGGGTCGTTTCTGGTTTATACGCAAAAGATCTCATTAAATGTGCAAAAACCAATGTCAATTTGCGGCCGTGGAATGAACATTTTAGTAAACACAAACGTGCTCATGGCGGATTTCCTTCGGGGCATATGTTTGAAGTTTCGTGTTTGGCAACCACGTACGGATTGGAGTTTGGCAAGCGTGCATGGATTCCGCTTGGTCTGTTTACTGGTTTAGTTTTCGCCGTCAGCGTGAATGCAAATCGGCACTATATTTCGCAAGTGTTTGCAGGTGCTGCGCTTGGTGCAATTTACGGCATAGCAATACACAAAGCAATAGCTATGAGTGAAGAACGATTGTGGAATGTAGAAGTGAATTGTTCGCGAGAAAAAACCGAAATCGGTGTTTCGCGCAGATTTTGACTTTTTCATGCATTTGTTCAAAGCTACTTTTAATTGATGCATGAAGGAGAGTCAATGTTTCAAGATCGTTTCGATGCAGGCATGCGATTAGCGAAACTACTTGCGCATTATAAGAATAAAAAAGAGTGCGTTATTATTGCGATTCCGCGTGGCGGTGTTGAAATTGGTGCACAAATAGCGCACGAACTGCATTTGCTTCTTGATGTGATCTTGGTAAAAAAAATTGGTGCTCCTGATAATCCTGAATTTGCAATCGGCGCCGTTTCGATTGATGATGAAGTTGTCGATCCGTTCTATGAAAACCATCCTGCGTATCGCGATTATGTACAACAAGAAAAAAAACGGATTCGTCAATTGTTGTACAAAAGGTATGAACACTATCGCGCCGTGTGTCCAACGATTAATGTACGAGATAAAACAGTTATTGTTGTTGATGATGGCATTGCGACCGGACAAACGCTCTTTTTAGTTCTTGCATTGCTCCAAAAACAAAAACCACACAAAATTATTGTTGCTCTTCCCGTTTGTTCACCGCAAGCGGTGCATGATTTGCGCACGCGGGCTGATGAACTGCATTGTGTGATTACGCCCGAACATTTTTGGGGCATTAGTCAATGGTATTTGAGATTTCCACAAGTTGAAGATGAACAAGCAGTTGAATTATTGCGTAAGGCAAACCAATGAAACTTTTTTTGACACGTTCGTGTGCACATTTGCATGAGCAACTTGCAATTCAACCAAGTAAGTATGAACTTACCACGTTTAGTGATGGTGAACTTTTTCTTGAGATTAACGAATCGGTGCAAGAAAAAATCGTATGGGTTGTTGCAAGTACACCAGCACCAGCAGAAAATATAATTGAACTGTGTTTATTGTTAGATGCATTGCAACGTGCCGGTGCGCGCATACAATTATTCATGACCTATTTTGGCTACGCGCGACAAGATCGTGCATTGCCAGGACAACCGGTGAGTGCGCAAGTGCTATTTCATTTTTTTGATCAATTTCGTATTGAACAATTTACTATTTTGCATATTCATAGTGCAGCAACGCGCACCATGCATCGCTTCACGCCACTTGTATGGTACGATTTTTTCGCCGTATTGGCACATAAATACGATATTTTGGTAGCACCTGATGAAGGTGCTGCGCAATTGGTGCAAGAACTTGCGCGACGCACGGGTAAACAAGCACTTATTATGCACAAGGTGCGCCCGCGTCATGAACAGGTTGAATTACAACTTAACGGTGATGTGGCAGGAAAACGAGTGTTGATTATTGATGATATGATCACCACCGGACACACGATTATCAAAGCTACAGAACTACTCAAAAAAGCTGGAGCACATACAGTGAGCGGTGCTGCAACGCATGGTGTTTTTTCAGATAATGCAGTGCAGTTGATCGAAGAAAGTGCGCTTTCGGTTGTCTATGTAACGAACTCATTGCAACACAAAAAACTATCTTCAAAAATTCATGTCGTTTCTCTCGTTCCTCTTATTAATGAGCTTCTGTTGCCATAAAATATTCATTAAATAACGCTTACTTGCTCTGATGTGTCAACCTTTCTATGATGAAAAATAGGAAAGGTTGGTTGATGAAGTGGCGCTTTGCTCAGACGCTGATTTTTTTTCTTTTTTTTCTTAACATAGGTGCACAGGCATCACAAAATATGCGTTGTTATCGCACACGCATGTACAAAAGTTTTCGTGCACTTGGTGAAGTAATTGAAGATGCGATTTTGTTGAATGTAAAATTATTCACCATTGATTCGGTAAAAATAGTTACGGCGTTTACGCCATTTTATTTGTCAGCGCGCATGATTGATGAAGAGGTGCAGCGAAATTTCCATGATCGTGAGTGTCACTTGAATATTAATCAGTTTCCCAAAAAATGCCACGAAATTGCACAAAAAGGAGTTGGCGTACCAATGGTGCTGCTTTCAAGTTTGGCGCTGTGGGCACCAAATGAAAATCTGCGTATGACCGCACGGATGTTTGCGATTGGGTTACCATTTGTGCATTCAGGAAAAGATATTATCAAAAAACTTGATCATAATATTTGTTTGCGGCCATGGCATGAAGATTTTAGTCATCACAAACGATCAACGGGCGGTTTTCCATCGGGGCACATGGCAAATGTCACCTATATGACCGCGCTTTTTGGTATGCGGCACGGATGGAAATGGGCAGTACCACTTAGTTTATTTTCAGCGTTTGTATTTGCCGATTTTTTAAATTGTAACCGTCATTATCTTTCACAACTTGTTGCAGGTGTTGGTTTTGGTTTGTTGTATGCGTTCGCAGCACAAAAAGTGATCGAACGACGCATGGACCAACGGGTCTGGTTTGATATGTGGTGTGCTAATCAGCAAGTGGGGATTACTGCCGGTTGTACATTTTAATTTAGCTTGAAAATTGCTTAATGGTCTGAATCAAATATTCGCAACCAGGTCGGAGTGTGCGTTCTTGCGTTTGAAAATTAACTTGGTAAATGCCATGTTTATCTGCATATCCTTTGCGCCAACAAAAACAGTCCATCAGCGTCCAAAAAAAGTAACCGCGAATATCAAAGCCTTCCTTAAGAGCGCGTGAAATTACATACAAATGTTTTTTTATGTACTCATCACGCACCGCTGCATTGCAGGAAGCGGTACCATTTTCAGTGATAAAAAGTGGAATACGCAGCTTTGCGCAATTTTTAATCGAGCGATACAGTCCTTCAGGGTACAATGTTTTGCATACTCTGCCATCATGCGGAGAATCGAGCAACGTTTCATCTTCGCGGTGCGTTGGTTTGAGTGATAAAATATTAGTTTGTTTGATGGTGGTGTGCGTGTAATAATTAATGCCAAAAAAATCGAGCGCCTGTGGTGCATCTTCGTTGTAACCGCGTACTAAATAGGCCCAATCAAACGTGCCCGATTTAAAAAACTTAATTACCGTTTTATTCACTAAATAATCAAAGGTGCGTGCAACTGCTTGCTCAAGGGGATTCCACACATAATAGGCATCGAGCGGATTAAAAATATGCGTAATGCCAATGAATACGTTCGGATTCATTTTTTTTAATTCTTTGTATGTTGAAACATGCGCATACAATAAATTTTTTGCTACATATCCTGCGGTTTGTAAACTTTTTTTGCCTGGTGGATACACGCCACGATAATATCCTTCAAGTGCAAAACCAATTGGTTCATTCATGGTAATCCAATAATTAATTTTGCTGTGCAAATGGCGAAAAACATACAGCGCAAAACGCACAAAATGATAACTATTTTGTTTATTTTCAAAAGCTCCTTTTTTTGCAAACCATACAGGAAAGGTATGGTGAAAAAGGGTAATGATCGGGATAATATTTAAACGTAAAAGTTCATCGACCATTTCAACATAATGTTGCATTGCTGCTTCATCATAAATTCCTTCAATCGGTTCTATTTTGCTCCATTCGATCGTGAAGCGGTATGAATTCATGCCGATTTTTTTGAGCAACTGATAATCATCTTTGTATCGTGTCCACCGCTCACATGCTTTTCCAACTCGTTTTTCGAGTGGGATATTAAGTTGTTTTTCAAATGCGGTCCAACTGTTTTCAACTAATTTTCCGTCGACCGTCTCAACACCTTCTGTTTGCAGTGCTGAATCTGCGCATCCCCACAAAAAAGTGTGCGGAAATGAAACGGAATGAACATTTAATGTATTCCAATCCCACCGCAATTCATATGAATGTAATTGAAAAAAAATTATTACGCTTGCCAGAATCACCTGACCCATCCATTTACAAAAGCGTTTCATGAGTTGACCCCTTTTTGTGTAGTGTAATAAGTTACGAATTGAAATTACAAGGGCTCTTTGCGCGATCAGCGCAGACCGAACGATTGATTATTGATAGGTGCATGATAAACTGACGCTCAAACATAAGGAGTTTTATGTCAATTCGTGCTCGATTAGGTGTGTTGTTGGTTGGTGTAGGAATAGTTCTTTTTTTCTGGCGCACTGAAATACCCTATGTACCGGTGCAGTTGCTTGATACTGGTGTTTCCATGATCGTCTATCCTTTTGTGTATCTTCAAAATGCAATAACACGTCCGGTGCGTTCGCTGGTGCAACAACAGTGGTCAATAGCACAATTGCAAGAGCAAGTGCGTCATTTGCAAAATGAAAGAGAAGAATTGGTAGCGCGCAGTGTTATGCTCGAATCATCACTGCGTTTTGTTAATGATGTGCAACCGTTAATTGAGTTTCAAAAACGGTATACCCCACATAATGCGCAGATGGTACAAATTATCTTGCATCATTTTGGTGATGATGAACATTTTGTATTAATTGATGCGGGTTCACGCAAAGGTGTTGCACCGGGAATGGTTGCGTTGTACCAAAATAATTTAATTGGGCGCGTTGACCAAGTATTTCCATTTTACAGTAAAGTAGCACTCATAACTGACCGAAGATGTAAAGTTGCAGTGTGGTGTGGGAGCGGTCAAGCTCGTGGGATTTATGAAGGAATGAACCGGCATGATGTTGGTGCGCTTGCACACATGAGCCATCTGCAAGAAGTTAAACTTAACGATTTTGTTATTTCAAGCGGCGAAGGAACTGTTTTTCCGCACGGTTTTGCGTTGGGCAAAGTGGTTTTTTGTGCCTGTGATGGTGTGTACCAAAATGTAAAAATCGAACCACTTCTCGATTTACGTAAGCTTGATTATTGCCTTCTTGTTCAAAAAGGCCAATAGATCAATTTTCTCAGGCAATTTTCATACCTCAAATCATTGAAGAATCATTTCCCCTTTTTCTATACTTAAAACATGAAGAAAAAGGGGAAATGAAGATATTATTTATAAAAAAAGGATAATAAAATGAAAAAAGGTATGAAAAAAGTAGCAATTGCACTTGTGGGTCTATCATTTGCTCCACTCGTGAATGCTGAAGTTTTACCGCAGACACATAGACCTATTTCAAATAAGCTTGGCGAAGAACGTAATTTCGATGAATCACGTAATTTGTATCGTAACAATTATGATGCTCAAAATGACGTTTATGATGCTGAATATTATCAAGACGGTCCCGTTTATAACCGTGGCTTAGAAGTTGGTGTTCCCGGCGTATTAGAAATTGGTATTGGTGGTCATTATGAAAATGGCAGATATGGTCGACGTGATGGCGGCGCAGGTGTGAATCAAGGTCGTCTTGGTCGACGTGGCGAAAACCCAGCTGCTGGTCGTGTTGGACGCCGATAAAAGAGTTAAGTGAAATTGGTTTGAATTAATGTTTAATAAAAAAAGGAAATACAATGAAGAATAACAAACAAAAATTGATGATAGCCGTGGTTGGGTTGTCATTTGCTACCATAATCAATGCACAAGTGGTAGAAACAAATAGAAATATTCCAACTGGCTTAGAAGGTTCGCGTGGTTTAACTGCTGGTTCACGATACACTCGTGGAGACGTTGCTACAACTAAAAACCGTTATGCACCAGGACCGGTTATAACCAAAAATGGTGTTGCTAAACTTGGTACTGAAGGTGAGAACTTCGAAGCATTAACCATTGCTCAAGCAATTAGCCAAATTCCTGAACTTGCTCAATTAAAACAATATATTGAACAACATCCGCAAATTAAACAACAATTGAATAACGCTTATGAAAAAATAACGTTATTGGCACCAACTAACCAAGCGTTTGCAGATGTTAGAGCTGAACTTGCTGGTAAAACATTAGCAGAGAAAGCAGCCATTTTAAGAAATCATATCAGTAAAGGTATTTACTCTACTGAGTCATTCTTAAACAAAGTTAAACGTGCCGGTCAACAATTAATCGGTCAAGTTGAAGAACAAACGGTTGCCCGAGAAATTAAAACCAAAAACGGTGTGATTCGTATTGTAGATAACGTTATTTTAGAAAAATAATTACGTCATTTATTAGAAAGAAGGAAGGTAATACACCTTCCTTCTCACTTTTACGCAAAAAAAGGAAACGGTATGAAGAATTTACGATTAGTTATCATTACTATCAGTTTCGCATTTAATAGTATGGTTAATGCGCAATCAATGGAACAAACCTCACACGATGGTTCATATTATTTCGATCTTGAGATGGCTGCGGAGTTGGAAGACGTCAATGAAGTACGCCATGGTGATACTGGTGGCTTTTAACGGTTATTAATACACATTAGCTTTATATTAATCCTTATCTTTCAAAAAAAGGCTGATCTTTTGCCTTTTTTAAAGCAATTGAAAGCTTGGTCAATTAATCCCCCCACTATAATCTTGTTTATCAGTAGAATAATTTCCTTATACAACACTCTTTTAGTTTGAATAACTAGGAAAGCATGAACAATGCTGCCCTGTAGGTTCGATAAAATTTTTGTAGCTGTGCTGAAAGAAAGAAATGCTCATTGTGGCAGAAAAAATATGAAATAATGACGTGTGAATGGGCCTATGAAGAGAAAGCCTGGAAATTTTTTTTTGAAAAGTTTCAGAATTATTTGGTGAGTATAACTTGCCAAACGATAACAATAAATAATTTATGCTGTTTTTGTTTTGACTTTTAACCTCTTTTTTTTTACAATTTGGTAGTCTAGTAACGAAAAAAAGGGGCGGTTAGCTCAGCTGGTAGAGCATCAGTCTTACAAACTGAGGGTCGCAGGTTCGAATCCTGCACCGCCCACCAGTCATTTCTGAAGGAAATGACTGGCAGGCCATCCGTCATTGCACGTAGTGCTAAGGCGTGATAAAATTGAAATATAATAAAATTGAGTTCCGCGGTAGCTCAGTCGGTAGAGCAAACGACTGTTAATCGTTGGGTCGCTGGTTCGAGTCCAGCCCGCGGAGCCAGTCTTGGTTTATCCGGGTCGTTAGACTCGGCAAACTATGCCGGGCAGGCCATTCATCGAATAAAATGATGCAATGGTGTGATTGCGACGCAAGCGTTATGCGAAGTCGAATGAAATTCTTTTATGGAGCTGTAGCTCAGTTGGTTAGAGCGTCCGCCTGTCACGCGGAAGGTCGCGAGTTCGAGTCTCGTCAGCTCCGCCAGTCTCCGCCCTAAAGGGCTACGCCTGGCTAGCGCCATAAATGAAATATTACTAAATACGATGTGTCCATCGTAGTCAAATTAACCAATCCCTAATTATTTCCTTTTTTTTCAACTTCAGAATTCTAAGAAATGCATAAATACCTAAAGATAAATCCTATTATTGACTATCTGAATTATTCTTTGTTAGATTAATAAAGTATTCGATTTCATAAGGATTACTAGTATGAAGAAGGCTTTATTGCTCACAAGTTTAGTTTTTATCATTATTCTTAATCTTCAACCACAAGAACATTCTCTAAGCAAGACATTTGAGCAATTGAAGCAATTAGGTGAACGGTATAAAAAACCAGAATCAAAACCAACACCAATTACTGCAGCAATCAATAAGGGCACATTTGAAAACATTTATGAACTGTTCCAAGATGTGACAAAAGACATTGCAAATGAAGATGAAAAAATACGATGGTTTGTTGCACAATTGCATGATGAAAGCTTAACGGTTAGAAAACTAATAGAAGATTTTTTCAAAGAACGATCTATTCATCTTTTGCGCTTAGAGTTTAATGAATCGCGTAGCGATGCTGAAATAGATTTTCGAACGTTGGAATCGTTTACTGGCAAAGAAATTGTTAAAGCGGGAAATGCAACAATAGAATTTTCTTGGTTTATCCCATATAGTGTTCAAAACATGATAAAAGAAGCCATCAAGAACGATTCGTATTTTAACAATGAGACGATCGGTGTCGTCCAAAATTTAAAACTAGGTGGAGATGTGGGTGTTACTCGAACAACTGATAATAAGATATTAATTATATTTGGCTTAGGATTTTATTTATTAAATGAAAATGCGCAATATGGTACGATTCTCCATGAACTTGAGCATGTAAAGAGGGCGCATTTACGGAAACGGCGTGCAATATGGGAATCTAAAAATATATGGCTTGAACAAAAAAAACAACTGAGTGATGAAGAAAAACGATTGAGCAAAGCCCTTTGGCAAATGCATGAATATGAAGCAGATATTAGCCCGTTAAAGCAAGGAGCTGAATATTCTTCGGTAGCTGAGTTTCTTGCAGCTGTAGATCAGCCGGACCAAACAATAGAATCGAGCAAGAAGGCAATAACGAAGTTTTTTTCCGTCGGAAACTTATTACTGCTCGGTGCTGCAACTCGTGAAGTATATTTTAAACCAGATACCGTTGGTGTCTTATTATTACTTGTTGCAACTCCTGCTAGTTTGTTCGCATTAAAAAAATCTATGAGTATGGGAAAAACTTCAGCATGTCCAGTGCCAGAATCAGAACGTACGCATCCAGCAACCGAAAAACGATATCAAACTGCAAAACTTATTGTTGACCTTATCAAAGAAGAAGCTCGATTGTTGGGTAAAACGCTGGATTGAGGATGATTGGGTGTTTGGACTCAGTTTGCGTAAGATTTTGCATGTTTCAAATGAGTGAATTAATTGAATAATTTTTTCACCCTTTTGTCTGTATAAAATCGTATTTTTCGGAAACTCATTTCTTTTTATTTTCTCATTATTTCCATACAATAAGATTTTAAAGACGTTAGATTAGTCGGAGGTGTTGTATGAATTATATAAGATCATTGCTTTGTATTTTTGTGCATCTTAGTATTCAACTGATTCATGGTTCAAGTTCATTGATTCATGAGTTACCAAATCAAACTCTGATTGATGGTATTAAGCAAGCAATACATGCATCTCAAATTTATAAAGAAAATGGAGATTCATTATTTATAAAATCAAATGCACATTATGCCTATCTTGCTGGTGAATATGATGATTCACAACTCAATGAAATTATTAATGAACTTGCGCCGTATCAAAAAATTTCACTGATCTGCCAAGAAAAATATCATACTTTTTTTCTTGAGCATGGTTATTCATTGCAACCGCGAATAGAATTTGAATTTACCGGTGCAGGTAAAAAAATTAGAAGAGAATGTCCTGCTGGTTTTACAGTTGTGCCAATCAAAACGCTTGAACTATTTAAAAAATGTTTATGGTTTGAGTTTATTTCAAAATTGTATGGCTCATCTGAAAATTTTCTCAACACCGGTTTTGGATTTGCGTTAGTTGATGATCAAGGCAATCCGATTGCGGAAGCGTACGCTGCATTGCTCAGCAATCAAGCATGTGAAATCGGTGTGATTACTCATCTCGAACATCGCTCTAAAGGGTTTTCAACGCTGGTTGTTCATCATATGATTTGCGAATGTTTAAAGCGCGGTTTACAACCCCATTGGAGTTGTAATGCTGAGAATGTAGCGTCGCGCAGCGTTGCACATAAATCTGGTTTTACTATTAAGCGATATTATGCTTTTTTAAATAGAAATTGAATTATTTTTTTCCCAAAAAAAATAGAATACCGACGCATTTAGAACGTTAATTTTTTATGTGATTGAATTAGTTAGTAGAAGGGTGATCTGTGAATGATATCTTAAATGCTCAACAGCAAAAAATTTGGGAGCAAGAACATGCGATGCCAAATGTTTTGGTTCAAATGGATTCTCCCCTTCCTTCGGCGGGTGTGGTAAAATTTTTTCAGTGGCTTAACGATAATAATATAAATCGATCCACCGGTCTTGAAATGGGTTGCGGTAAAGGAAGAAATGTTATTTGGCTTGCACAAAAAAAAATTAACATGGTTGGTTTTGATTTTTCTCCAACAGCAATTGAACGTGCGAGATTGAGAAGCGTAGAAAATAATGTTGAAGAAAAAACTCATTTCATCATACATGATGCAACGCAAACTTGGCCTTTTGAAGCGAATCATTTTGATTTTGTGATTGATTGTTTTGCGACAACCGATATTGCGGTCTCCACGGGAAGAATATTTGCAATAAGTGAAATGATGCGTATTCTTAAGCCAAATGGTTTTATTTTAGTGTATGTGATGTCAACTCAAGATATGTATCATAAAAAAATGATTGCACAATCTCCAGCTCATGAACAATATTCATTTTTTCATCCACATAACGGAAAATTTGAAAAAGTATTTACCGGTGATGAGATAAAAATGCTCTATAAAGATGCAAAATTAATTATTCATGACCGTATTGCTAAAATTGCAACTTTTTTTGGTGAGGACTATGAGTGCAATCATCATTGGATGATTTTCCAAAAAAATAATTCATGATAATCGAAAGAATCAACCAATGTCATCAGAAATTAAAAAACTCATTGCTGGTAATGCTGCATTTAGAAAAAAGTTTTTTAACACTACTACTATTTTTGACGAACTTGTTGCCTTTGGGCAACGGCCTAAAATTATGATTATTTCATGTTCCGATTCACGTGTTGACCCCGCAATGGTTTTTGATGCGCAACCGGGTGAACTTTTTGTGGTGCGCAATGTTGCCAATTTGGTGCCGCCATGTGAACAGAGCGGTAAATATCATGGCACGAGTGCTGCACTGGAATTTGCAGTACGTTTTTTGCAAGTTGAACACATCATTATTCTTGGGCACAGTTATTGCGGTGGTATTCAAGCATTGATTGATAATGCCGAATTACTTGATAAAAATTCTGATAATTTTATTGCACAATGGATGCAGCTTGCGCGCCCGGCATATGATAAAATGAATGAAGAACATGCATCATTGACCGAGCAAGAAAAAAATACTCGCTGCGAGCAATATGCACTTGCTAATTCGCTTGAAAATTTAATGAGTTTTTCATGGATAGCAGAGCGAGTTGAACAACAAAAACTTCAATTGCATGCATGGTATTTCGAATTAAGCACCGGATTAATAGCAAATTATGAAAAGACAAATAATACATGGAATGAGTTATGAAAGTAGTAACTCATGTTAGTGCTAAACCATCGCATTATAATAAGGAATCTGAAGGCTATGATGAATTTAATGAGCACAATTCTCAGATTATAAATCGCACGATTGAAACATTGTTGCGAAAATATAACGTAAAAACGGTTCTCGATATAACGTGCGGCACCGGATCGCAAGTTTTTTATTTGCATAAGCACGGATATCAAGTTGTTGGTGCTGATTTTAATGCAAAAATGCTCGCTATTGCAAAACAAAAAGCAAAAAAAGAAAATTTAAAAATAACCTTTTTAAAGTGCGATATGCGCACTGCGCGCATCGGTGAATTTGATGCAGTCATTACTATTTTTAATGCGATTGGCCATTTGACCAAAAACGATTTTGAACAAGCCTTGAATTCGATCAGTGTAAATCTGAACAAAAATAGTATATATATTTTTGATATTTTCAATCGACGTTATTTAGAGCATGCCGACACTATTACGAAGTTGACCATCGATTGGCAAACGACGGTTGGTAAAATAACAACACGTAAAATTCAATATAGTACAATTGATGATGCTGGTATCCTTACATCGAACACAATCACGCTCCAACAATCAGGAAAAAAAACTAAAATCAATCAAGATGTACAAACATTGCAAACGTATTCTGCGCAAGAATTGAAACAATTGTTGACTGAGCACGGTTTTAAAGTAGTGCATCAAAGTGCAATCGATGGTGCAACATTTGATGATAAAAGAAGTGAGCGGATTTTAGTAGTTGCTCAAAAGAAATAACAATAATTTACCTGTTAAGTAACTTTGAACACAAACTGCATTGTGGTAGCGCATATTTTTTCAACTCATCTATTGACGGTTGAGTACGCGCAAAGGATTTTTGTCCTGCTTGCGCCCGCTGTTTGTTATAGGGCAATTCATAATGTTTATAAAAAGCATGCACGGTTGTTTCATACAATTCACGATCTGCCTCATTATCAATCATATAGCAAGGATGGAGCGCATTATTAAGTACCAATAAATGAACTTTTTGAAGACTGCGGTTTCTTAATTCTAAATAAAGCTTGATTGCGCCTTGGGCCGAAGTGAGCCCATCTTTCAATGAGGTAACCAATAAAAGAGGAATGTCATCATTGATTTGCTCAGCATACTCGATTGGGAATGGACCTTTTTTATTGTAGTTGCCCATAAAAAAGGCAACGATATCGTGCATTCTTTTTTCTGCACGTTCTCCTTTGTTTTCAACTAAAAAATGTTTTATGCAATGCGGTACGTCATCAAAAATTCCATCGAGCACCGCAGCTTTTACCCGCAATGGTTTGTGAGTGGCAATAAAATTAAATATCGTACCTGCACCACGAGAATCACCATATAAAATAATATCAGCTTCTGGATGCTGTGTTCGCAATGATTCATATGTTTTATTTAATGCAGCGATGTCATTTTTTTGAGCAATATTTGCTTTGCCAAATGAAAAACCGAAATTTATCACTGAACTATTTGATTTTGGATTATCAACTACTTTGAAATCAAATTTTTGTTCAAAAAAACGTTGAAATACTGGAAATATATCTTTACGTAATTCATTAATAAATGCAGTTAATGGATTGAGTGTAAAAGTGTCTGGTTTACGCAAATCTAATTCGGGAAATTGTACCGCAACATGCGGTTGTCCGATTACGTGTCCGCCAGATTTCCAGGAAATCTTTTCACCTGTAGTTGCATTAAATTCAGGACAATAGCGGCCCATCATGAGTTCAGTGCCCATCATACCCGGAGCATACAAATACCAAACATGCTTATTATTTGTGCGAGAATCGAAAAATTCGTGCGAAATTGCTTTTTTTTGATTGTGTCTTTTCTTTGCGTAAAAATATCCGCCAAATCCAATAACGATTATCAAAGACAGCAACGCGATAAATTTGGAATTTTTGATTATCATTTAACTGCCTCTATGCTTTTTCTATAAATTATTTATTTTTTTGTTCTTCCAATATGCGCAAATTATTAATTTTGATAGCCCACAAATATCTTTTGAGTGTTGTCGGGTGGTTTGGCTGTATTGTTTTATCGTTGGAATCAACACCGTGCTTTTTGTCCATGTAGAGAGTTTCATCTAGAAAGCGCAAGAAATTCTGCGTGGTTTCAAGATCTTCGCAACAGGCTTGACCAACTCTATCTGCTTGCGCTTCGCGCGCTCTTTGTAATTTTTGAAACGATTTTGATTCGAATGGGTTCTTGGTATCTTCTTTATCGACTAACCATCCCAAAATCATTTTAGATCCAGTATGATTGTGTTTTATGTGTCTTAACTCATGTTCTAAGATTGCGTCGTATCGAGGCAAGAATACATTATCGGGATGCGCATGAAAAGCATTGAGATTGAGAGAAACATGTTCTTGCGCATCTAGGTCCTCGTTTACTCCTCTGCTTACTTGTGCAAATTCATTTTGTTTTTCAATTGCTGAAACATGGATGGGAACGGTTATTTGCAAATTACTCACTTTTTTTGTGATCAATTCTTGTAGTTCGGGCGCTACTTTGTCATCAGTAAAAATGATATTAGGCGTAAATTGTTTATCTCTATTGTTCATTTTTTCTAAAGCATCTTTAAAGATCTTCATCTGCTGCTCAGTAATCGACCATTCTTTGCGTACTTCTTGAAGAGCTTTTTGCTCTCTTTGTTGAGAAATGTAGTGCATGCAGTCACACACGGTTAGGTTATTTGCAGCTAAGCGATTACTCAGTTTGTCCCACTCATTGCGGGTCGTACGTTCGGGATCTATTTTTTTTATTTCGTTACAAATAGAAAAATTTTTGTGCTCTTGACCAGAACAGAGAGAAGTAATTAATGTGCTCAGGAGCACAATATAACGTGAAAATAGTACAAATTTCATTGTAATTCCTTAGAGTTTCAAGCAAATTTGATAAAAAATGAATAGATATAGAAATTGATCCCCCATTTGCAATTTTCCATTCTTTTAAAGAATAACAAATTACAAAAAAATGTCAAATTTGCTATCTGAAATTTTTCGAAAAAATGAAGCTGCATGCAATAATGCATCAGCTTTTTTTATGAAAAAATATTGTTGAAAATGATATTTGCCATTATGGTAGTACCAATAATTGGTCTGAGGTTTTTTCTAGGAGAATCCAATGAAGAAATTAGTTATTTTATTTTTTTTAGTGATGCCCATTCATGCAATGGAAGAAGGTGAACAAGTACTGGAAACTCGCAGACAGTTTGCTCAAGTTTATAAGGAGGCGGGTAAAATTTATGTAGAATTGAGACCTAAACTGCGACATAAATTTCTTGAACAGGGTGATTGCATTGTGATGCTTGGTAAAATTGTCGTTGCACTTGGTGAACAAGATCATGAAGCAGCCATGAACTATTATAAGCGGTTTAAAGAGCGAACTTATCTTGATTATAAATGGCTGAATGAAAAACAAGCAGAAACTTATGCTGAACTAAAAATAGAGCTTGATTCAATGGTAATGGAAATTCAACCGCAATCAATAAAGGATATGCTACCATCTGAACAACAAGACATTGATAGATTACAAGCACGCCAATGGCTCAAAGGAATCGTTGAAAATAATACCTGCGAAGGATTGGAATGGTGCTCACTTTTTGGAAAACCTGATTCGACAACCAAATATTTGACGCCAGAATATCTTAGAAATGAGCGACTCAAAACTATTGCCAGCTATGGACAATTAAAAAAAATGGATAATTCTGAACAGTTAGATTAATTATTTTTTCTTTTGGGCAAGTTCAGTTTGTCTTTTATGCCACTCCAGTTCTTGTATAAATTCCTGAGAAGGCAAAAAACGAGTTGAATAATTAGTAAAAACCAGTGCAGGTGTTTTGCTCTTATGCTTCATTAGTTCTCGAATCAATGAATCTTTTTTTGAGTAAATTGAAGATCGAAGTTCATTGATTTGCTTTTCAATATCAGTTTCTATTTGTTTGTGTTCTTCAGGAAAAAAATCATCACACAATTGCAGGTTATTAAGCGTCTCCGCTAAAATTTCATTTTTTGTTCGTAATGGTGCTGCTGTTTGACCGGTCTTCTCGCCGCTGAGCTCTGCCAGCTCTTGATTCAATGCAAGATCTCGGTTCTGAATTGCATTTAACCAAAACAGTTTATTTCTTTCGCGGCTTTCAAGCGCTATTATTTTGAGCGTTTTTGAAGCACTAATTTTGGTTTCAGAATGTTTACTGTTACCACGTAAGCGATAAAAAAAATCTCGTATTCCATTGGTTTGTGTTTCTGTTGATACTACAAGACTCATTAATAACCAATGCCATTGTGTATTAATTTTCATAATCTCTCCTATCAAAATATAAATCTCATTGTACCCAAGTTATATAGGCAGTTACGAGAATAATTTATTAAGATTAACAATAGGGAAGTAATAATTAGGGGGAAAAGGGACATGAAAAAAATAATTGCATTAGTGTATGCGTTCTCGTTAACTGCAATGGAAGAACGAGTCAACAATATTGAATCAACTAAGTTACATTTGCAAAAGTTGTATAAAGATGCAACCGATGAATACCAGAAATTAAGTCCTGGTGTTAAAAAAGTAAATCTTGAATGTGCCGATGTGAATGCAATGCTTGGTAAATTATATTTTGAACTTAACAAAAAAAATGCTTATGAATCATTGGAGTGGTTTTGGCGAATTAAAGTACGCACGCAAATAGATGCAGAATGGTTAAGTAAAAATCAAAAAATTATGCTTGCTGATTTGTTTATTGATCTTGAACAGAAAGTGATAGATGTCCAACCAGAATCAATTAAAAAAAGCGATCGCACATTGCTTTTTCAAACAGAAGAATATAATGCAATGAGTTGGCTTTTGAACGTAGTAACCAGCAAAAAATGCAGCGGACTTGAATGGCGAGCGTTATTGGCCGATTCAACGGCAGAAAATCGGTATTTATTACCCAAAATGCTTTATGAAGAACGGTTAAAAAAAATAATATTATTGTATCAAAGTGGAAAGTATGGTGACGATTTTGTGGAAGCATTGAAAGAATTCGATATTAAATGAAAAAAGATGTACGCACTTTTTTCAATTCGTGCGTACATCTTTTTAAAGAAAATATTTAATTAATCGAAGTATTGATTAATCGTTTTTCTTGATTCATTCTCAATTGTGCATACAATGCTGGGTTGTTCATTGCCAATATTTGTAATGCAGCCAATAGTGCATTATTGGGTTCAAGAATGGTAAGGACAGGAACATCACTTGGTGCGCGCAATGATGACCACACATCTTCAGGAAATTGTTGCCAATTTACCGGTACGGTAATTACGGGCACCGTGCATTGTGCTGCCAATGTTGGTCCCGCACCATTACTGCGCCCAATGAATGCAACAATAACTGAATTGGGAATTTCTTGCAGAGCTTTTTGCAATTCTTGATATCCTTTGACCGGTTCTTTATGCATCGAAATCGTTACAATTTTTACATCAAGCCATGAAAGAGCCGATTTCCATTGTTCAAGCAACGGTTCTACGACATCTTTTTCCGATCCACGCCAAATAATTAATTGTTGCGTTGGCAATGAAAAACGTGCGGTTAGCGATTGTACTTGTTCATACAATTTTGTTACCGCATCTAACTCACCACCATCGCGATAAAATTGTTTGTCGATATAGTTTTCATTTTTTAAAACACGCCATGAATCGTTGTCGATAACATCAGCAAGCAATAAATTGCCGTGTGCATCGATACCAAATTCAACTTTAAAATCAACTAACTGGCCACCTTGCAGTTGCCACGCTTTTTCTAGAATAAGAAATGTTTTTTTTGCAATAAGCGCCATGTGATCATACAGTTCTGGTTGCTGATCGCAGGGAAAGGTATCAAGCGTTAAGAACGGTTGTTGTGAATGCAATGGTGCATCGGGTAGATAAAGATCCGCTTTATTATTGTTGATAATCATGAATGGATCATCTTTTGGGATTGGACTTCCTTGCCATTGTCTACCACTTGTTTTAAGAAAAAATTCAACGATGAGTTGTGGAAAAACATCAGCCTTACGCAGATGTGGATAACGTTTTAAGCATGAGCCGTGTGCAGCGCGCCGCACGACAACTTCCAACTGAATCATAGTGCACTGGGGTGCTAAAAATTTATTGTGATCAATTTGCTCATCAAATGCAACTGGTATATTGCATTGTTTAAGTAAACGAAACACATTGCATGTTGTTTGATTTGCAAGTGCACTTTTACCGCGCATTATATCATGTTTTTTGTACCCATCGCCTGAGGTAATGTCATCTTTTGATTCAATAATTACTTTTGTTTGGTCAGCTGCATACCGACGAATTATTTTCGTTTTGCCTTCTGCAATTTGATCGGCATTAATGCATAAAAAATTGCACAATGAAGCTAAAATAAACGTAATCAACATATTTTTCCCTTTTTTAAAGTGAAATTGATAATCTGCTCGCCACTATTTGCGCTCGTTCTAACGCTTGTTCGATGGTTTCACCTTGTGCAAGAACAACACCCATGCGGCGTTGCCCATGAACATTTGGTTTTCCAAATAAGCGCAGCTGCGAATCTGGAATAGATAGTGCAGTATCAAGATTTGAAAATTGAACATTTTCTGAATTACCGTGTACAAGAACTGCGCATGATGCGCTCGGTCCATAGTGTTTAATGGTACCAATTGGTAAACCAAGTAATGCGCGTGCGTGCAATCCAAACTCAGAACTATTTTGTGAAATAAGCGTAACCATCCCGGTATCATGCGGGCGTGGAGAAACTTCATTGAAATAAATTTCATCACCCTTTACAAATAATTCAACGCCGAAAATGCCGCGGCCACCCAGAGCGTCAGTAATTGTTTTTGCATAATTCTTTGCCTGATCTAATAAATTGTTGCTCATTGGTTGTGGTTGCCATGAAGAGCGATAATCGCCGTCGATTTGTTTGTGGCCAATCGGTTCACAAAAATGAGTGTTTCCCTGCGCATCACGCACGGTGAGCAGCGTAATTTCGTAATCAAACGGAATAAATTCTTCAACAATGACGCTGTTTGTTTGCGCGCGACCGCCAGTTTGTGCAAAGTTCCATGCAGGATCAATTTCATGTTTGTTGTGAATAATTGATTGGCCTTTTCCTGAAGAACTCATCGTTGGTTTTACAACGCAAGGAAAACCAAGTTTGTCGACTGCAGATAGGTATTCATCATACGAATGTGCAAATTTAAATGCTGATGTTTTTAATTGAAGATCGTGTGCAAGTTGGCGAATGCGTTCACGGTTCATAGTAATATGCACAGCGCGAGCAGTTGGAATGACCGTGTATCCTTCGCTTTCAAGTTCTAACAATGTTTGTGTATCGATCGCTTCAATTTCAGGAACAATAATGTTTGGTTGTTCCAATTCAATAATGGTGCGTAATGCATTTCCATCGAGCATTGAAAGTGTATGGCTGCGGTGTGCAACTTGCATTGCCGGTGCATTATCATATCGATCAAGAACAATAACTTCCACACCAAATCGCTGCAATTCAATAACTAGTTCTTTGCCTAATTCGCCACCGCCGCAGAGCAATACTTTCGTTGCTGATGGCGTGAGAGGCGAACCAATTGATACGTTTGCATTCAGTGATAAACAAAATGAGAAAATACAACTTATGAACAGTAACTTCACTATATTCTCCTTTCAAAGTTTATTGATCTCTTTATTTTTTTGAGTAACCTTGGCTTTGAAGTCAGAAATCTTAATACATTTCTGATCTTTGTCAAAATTGAAGGAGCAGAGTGATGATTCAAGAAATACGAGTTGCAACGAAATCAACTGATATTCATGCCAACGCATTATTGTCTGAAATTAAACGTACACTTGGTATACATTCAATTAATGCAATTCGTACGGCAAAAATTTATCGTTTCCAAGGAATTGATGAATCAACGGCAACCTATATTGCAGCAAAAATTCTTGTTGATCCGCTTGATGAAGTCTCAATTAATAATCAATCATTAGCATTGAATGCACAAAAAGTTATTGAAATTGGCAATAAACCGGGTGTGATGAATCCGGAAGTTGAATCGTTATTCAAAACAGTTCATACGTTTGGGATTAATGCGATACGAGCTGTTGATGTCAGTCGAGAATATTACTTTTTTGGTGATTTCGATCAACAAGAATTGTCACTTGTGCTTGATAAATTACTTATTAATAAAACGGTGAATCAATTAGTAATTGAAAAGCCGCTCAATCTGATGATTGAAGGTACCCCGACCGCAAGCGCAACAATTGCAGTAAGTACAATGAGCGATGTTGAACTTAAAGAATATGCGCGCAACAATCAGCTGTATTTAAATGATTCTGAATTAACAGTAATTCGTGATTATTTCAAAAAACAACTGCGCGACCCGCGTGATGCAGAATTAGAAACGATCGCACAAACATGGTCTGAACATTGTAGTCACAAAACATTTCGGTCACCGATCATTGTTGATGGACAAAAAAAATCTTCATTATTTTCACGTCTTAAAAATACAGCACTCAACTACCAAAAAAACGTATTATCAGCATTTGTAGATAATGGCGGCGTGTTTAGTTTCTACGATGGCTGGGCAATTGCGGGAAAAGTTGAAACTCATAATAGTCCCAGCGCAATCGAACCATATGGTGGCGCTGCAACCGGCAGCGGCGGTGTTTTTCGCGATATCATGGGCACTGGACTTGGTGCACAAGTAATTGCATCAACCGATATTTTTTGTTTTGCTCAACCAACCATGAAACAGAGCGAAATACCACTTGGTTGTTTGCACCCTGACTATTTAATGAGAAATGTTGTTGCGGGTGTGCGTGATTATGGTAACCGAATGGGCATTCCTACTAATAATGGTTCGTTTCATTTTCATCCTGATTTTCGTGCAAAGCCAACGGTGATTGTGGGTGCCTATGGTTTAATCCCCGAAGCACAATGTAAAAAAGGTAAACCGCGAGAGTATGATCGTATTTTTGTTCTTGGGGGCAAAACGGGAAGAGATGGCATTCACGGTGCCACCTTTTCAAGTGACGCGATGACGCATGAAACGATCAGTGTTAACGCAACTGCCGTGCAAATTGGAAATGCAATCGAACAAAAACGAATGGCAGATGCATTACTTGCTGCAAGAAATGCAGATGTAATTCAAGCAATCACCGATTGTGGTGCGGGTGGCTTTTCATCAGCGATTGGTGAAATGGGCGCTGATTTGGGCGTACTCGTTCAATTAGAAAAAGTGCCGCTTAAATATCTGGGTCTTTCGCCGTGGGAAATTTGGATATCGGAATCACAAGAACGAATGATTTGTGCAATTGCGCCTGAACATGTTCAAACGTTTAACGAGATTTGCCAACTTTATAATGTTCTTGCAGCCGATATTGGCTACTTTACTAACAATAAACGAATTACGGTGATGCATGAAAATGAATGCGTGGTTGATCTAGAAACACATTTTTTGTTTGAAGAACAACCGTTATTGCCACTTGCTGCGCGTTCGCCCGTACAAAAAATAAGAGAACAACAAATATATAATGCACCAGCAACCCTTGATGAATGGCGATCAATTTTTTGTGCAATTTTGCAGCATGGAAATATTTGTTCAAAAGAACCAATCGCTCGTCAGTATGATCACTCAGTGCAAGCGATGAATGCTTTACCACCGTATAGCGGTAACAATCAGTCAGCACCGCAAAATGCAGCGCTTTTAGTACCGTTGTATGGAAAGCCGTATGGATTAATAATTAGTCATGGATTAAATCCAATTCTTAATACCATTGATCCTTATGCTGGAAGTGTATGGGCCATTACTGAAGCGCTTGCAAATTTAGTTGCCGTTGGTGGAAATGTACATGATGCGGCGTTGATCGATAATTTTATTTGGCCAAAACCGACCCCTGAAAAATTATGGGCGCTCGATCGCTCAATGCAAGCGTGCATTGACGCGATGAACGCGTTTGGATTGCCATTTATTTCAGGCAAAGACAGTCTTTCAAGCACCTATAACTATCCACATGGCGAAATTTTGGAAATCCCACCAGTATTGTGTATTTCTGTTTTTGGTAAAATTCCTGATGTTTCAAAACGAATGACAACACAATTGAAAAAAAATGATTCATTACTTTTGCTCATTGGTAATTTGGATGTTGAAGCAATGGGTGGATCTGTGTACGAACAAATTCTCAAGATTAACACTGATCGAGTTCCCACTATTGATTTGCGACAAAAGAAACAATTATTTGAACAACTGTATGCGTTATGCCAACAACAAAAAATTCTTGCGTGCCACGATGTAAGTGAGGGTGGTATTGCAGTTACGTTAGCAGAAATGTGTTTTGGCGGTCAGCGAGGTGCGGTGATTGATATTGGTGCAATTGCTGGTGCACGTTCCGATTGGTTGCTTTTTAACGAAACAGCAGGATGTTTTATTATTGAAGTAACACAAGAAAATTACAAAAATAATTTTTTTAACACGATCGATCACAAAGTACTTGGTCGAACGCAAGCGGAGAAAAGAATAGTGGTTCAACGAAATGACGCGCTGCTTTTTGATGTTGAAATACAAGAATTATTTGATGCATGGCAAAAACCAATGAAGGAGGTTTTTTGTGTATGAAGCCACGTGTGTGCATTTTAAAAACTGATGGAACTAATTGTGATAATGAAACGGTTCATTCATTTGAAAAAGTAGGAGCAGATGCACAAATAGTGTTACTTAATCAATTGCGCTCGGGTGAAAAAAAACTCAGTTCATTTGAAATATTAGTTATTCCCGGCGGTTTTTCGTATGGCGATGATATCGCAAGCGGTAAACTATTTGCACTCGAACTCATGAACTTTTTGTCTGATCAACTGCATGATTTTATTGCGCAGTCAAAATTAATTATTGGTATTTGTAACGGATTTCAAGTGTTAGTTCGCGCAGGTCTCTTGCCGTATCCACAAAAGAAAGAACAGCATGCAACATTGCTGCATAACAATTCGGGAAAATTTGAATGTCGTTGGATTTCACTTATTATTGAACCAAGCGAATGTATTTTTATGCGTGGACTTGTGGGAAAACAAATTAAAATTCCCGTCGCACACGGCGAAGGAAAATTTTTTGCCACGCAATCAGTTATGGATCAACTCGAAAGCGATCAGTTAGTAGTTGCACGGTATGCAAGCCCGGAAGGTGTTGCAACCGATCACTATCCCGATAATCCAAATGGTTCATTACATGCAATTGCGGGAGTATGTGATTCAACTGGTCGCATATTTGGTCTTATGCCACATCCGGAACGATTTATTTATGAGTATCAATCGCCATTTCAAGAACAAGAACCAGCAGGCATTACCATTTTTTCAAATGCAATTTCATATATGAGCTAACGAGTAAAAAAGGAGAAACGTGTTACAAATTATTTTGTTGCATGCATTATTTGGTTCATCTATTCCGATGAGTAAATTTTTGCTTTCAATGGTTAGCCCTATTTGGCTTACGGGGATCCGCATGAGTTTGGCAGGAGTGATCTTGCTTGCATATAATCGCATTCAAAAAACTCATTTTACTTTAGATAAAAAACATTGGTGGTATTATGTGCAAATTATTTTTTTTGGCGTCTATTTAAAATATGTGTTGCGCAATTGGGGGTTGATGCACATGTCTGCTGCCAAAATGTCATTTTTACTTAATATCTCTCCTTTTTTTGCCGCATTATTTTCGTATTTTGCATTTAATGAACTCTTATCAAAAAAACAATGGGGCGGATTGATTCTTGGTTTTCTTGGCATTGTTCCCTTGCTGTTACTTTCTTCACCAGCAGAAAAACTGATGGGAGAATTATTGGTTCTTTCGTGGCCCGAGTGTGCAATTTTATTTGCCGTTGCGAGTCACACTTACAGTATTATTGTGATGAGAAAATTAGTGCGCGATAATAATTATTCTGCGGGCATGACCAATGGAATTCGCATGTTTGGTGGTGGTTTGCTTGCACTGGTTACCGCTTTTATGGTTGAAGGGTCATTGATCGTGCAATCACCAGTGACGTTTTGCTGGTGGTTGGCGATTCTAATTATCGTGAGTAATATTATGTGCCATAATTTTTACATTCATTTACTCAAACACTATTCGGCGACATTTCTTTCATTTACCGATTTTTTAAGTCCACTTTTTACTGCCGTGTATGGTTGGTTATTTTTTAATGAACTCATTACGTGGCATTATTACGTTTCGGGAATTGCCGTTATGGTTGGGTTATTTCTTTTTTATCAAGATGAACTATTTAACACTTCGACTGAAAATAAAAAAATATTTTCAGGTTTTTTCCCACAATGGATGACACAATTAGTAAAACGCGCGTAATATTTAATTTTTTTTTAACCACAATAAAGGAGCAGATATGAAGAAAAGACTTCTGCTATTAATTTCTTTTTTTTCTCTCAATGGTTTTTGTATGGAATCAGAGACGCAAAGAGAAAAATATGCATTACTGAGTGTTTCTCAAAAGAACGGCATTTTACCTTTGGCTCAATCTCTCATTAAAAATAACTATACGATAATTTCTACCGGAGGTACCTACAGCTCTCTAGAAGAAAATTTATCTCAATGGGAAAAACGAAAATTGTTGAAAATTTCTGATTTAACCGGATTTCCAGAAATTTTAGATGGGCGCGTTAAAACATTGCATCCAAAAATTCATGGTGCAATTCTTGCTAATCGCAATTTGCCGACACATCAACAAGAATTAGATCAACTTGACATTCCGGCGATCGATGTTGTGGTTGTCAATTTATATCCATTTGAGGAAGCAATAAAAAAAGAAAATGCATCGATGGATATCGCAGTTGAGAATATTGATATTGGCGGTGTCACATTACTGCGGGCAGCTGCAAAAAATTTTCAACACGTGATCGTAATTTCAGATCCTGCAGATTATGAAAAATTCCAACAAATTCTCGAAAAAAATGAATCTTTTGATTTAAAACAAAAACAACTTTTTGCATTAAAAGCTTTTAAGCATACCGCTCGTTACGACGCTGCAATTGCAAACTTTTTTTCAGCGGGCAAAACTCTTTATAGAGAATATAATCTGGGACAAAATTTAAAATATGGTCTTAACCCATATCAAAAAAATGCGGGATTATACGCAATTAATGGTGGCACCAATCCATTCAAGATTCTCAATGGTAATCCTGGGTATGTTAATTTACTTGATGCAATCACTGGTTGGCAGTTAGTAAAAGAAGTACGCGAAAATCTTAATACTGTGTGTTGCGCGTCGTATAAACACGTATCACCTGCTGGTGTTGGAATTGGTGAGCCATCACTTTCATATCCTGAAATGGCGGCATACGATGTGAAAAGTGACGGAGAAGTGACCGCTGTAGCAACCGCTTTTTTGCGAGCACGCAACGGAGACCCAAAATCTTCTTTCGGTGATTTTATTGCATGCAGTCATAAAGTTGATCAGGAAACTGCGCAATTGATCAAACGTGAAGTGAGTGATGGCATAATCGCGCCAGGTTATGAACCAGAAGCGTTAGAAATTCTCAAATCAAAAAAAGAAGGGAATTATTCAATTATTGAGGTCGATCCAGCATATTGCAACAATAATAATCTTGAAATTCGTGAACTATTTGGCGTTGCACTCACACAACAACCAAATTCAGGTGAACTCACGCATGATTTAGTAAGTGAAAAAAACGTTGTTACTACCAAAAACCGATACCTACCAAAAGAAGCCAAACAAGCATTATTACTCGCGAGCATTGCCGCCAAATATACGCAATCTAATTCTGTGGTCTATGCTACACCATTACAAGTAATCGGTGTTGGCGCAGGGCAGCAAAATAGAGTTGATTGTGTGGAACTTGCAGGAAAAAAGGCTGCGCAATTTATTTTGCGTCATCATCCAAAAGTCCAACAATTATGTTTTAACGCAACGCTCAAACGTCCAGATCGAAACAATGCAATTAACGACTTTATTAATGGAACAAATATTGACCATCTTTTAGTCAAAGGATCGCAGTTTGCGCCTTTACATGTTTTACCATTAACTGAAAATGAAAAAAATGAATTTTTGAAAACCTATGCACACCTGAGCAACATTGCAGTTTCTTCAGATGGCTTTTTCCCGTTTGAAGATAATGTTGAAAAGGCAGCACAATTTGGTGCGCGCTATATTGCACAACCAGGTGGCAGTGTTCGTGATCAACAAATTATTGAAGCGTGTGATAAAAACAATATGGTGATGTTACACACCAATACACGTTTATTCACTCATTAATTGAAACATGAGAGCCTATATCAGTTCGGTAATGCATATGATTAATTGCAATTGCTTGCAGCTGTTTATAGGCTCTCTCTTGAGCTTGTTTGAATGAATTTCCAAGTGCAGTTATTGATAAAATTCTTCCACCTGCAGTTTCTAATTGTTGATTGTTAAGTTTTGTACCCGCATGAAAAATATGTGTGCATGGAGAAACAAGTTGCGCATTAATAATAATCGGTTGACCCAACTGTGTTGTGTACGGATAATCGCCATCTGCAACAACAACGTTAATTGCTTTTTGCTCATTCCAGTGAATGCTCATTTCTCCTAATCGTTTTTGCAACGTTGCCAAGCTGAGTGTAGCCAAATCGGTTTGCATACGCGCTAAAATAACTTGTGTTTCAGGGTCACCTAATCGACAATTAAATTCCAATACATACGGATCACCTGCTGGTGTTATCATCAATCCTGCATATAAAAAACCAACAAACGGTTTTCCTTCGTGTGCCATTCCTTGCAAAGTTGGACGAATAATTTCATTCATGATGCGTTCATGCAATGCAGGAGTTACAATTGGTGCGGGTGAATGCGCTCCCATGCCGCCCGTATTGGGACCCATATTATAATTATTTCTGCGTTTGTAATCTTGTGCGCTTGCAAGTGGGATGCAGTGTGTTCCATCAGAAAGCACGATAAAACTTACTTCTTGTCCTTCCAAAAATTCTTCAATCACAATTTTTTTTCCTGCATTGCCAAAGGCATTGCCGCTTAACATTTCGTGTGCTGCTTGGAGTGCTTCTTCCTGCGTAAAAGTAATAATGACCCCTTTACCTTGCGCTAAACCATCGGCTTTTATCACGATTGGAAATTTGTTTTGTTGTGCAAGGTAACTTTCAGCTTGTTCAATGTTAGTGCAAATTGCATAATGCGCAGTAGGTATTGCGTGTCGCGTCATAAAATCTTTTGCAAATATTTTTGACGATTCAATCTGCGCTGCTTGCGCTGTTGGTCCTAAACAGTTCAATCCTGCGCGGTTGAATGCATCAACGATTCCTAACGCAAGTGGTGTTTCAGGTCCAACTATTGTGAGATCGATTTTATGTTGTTGTGCATAGGCGATTAATTGTTCAAAATCAGTAGGTGTAAGCGGAACATTTTTTACCTGATTAAGCATAGCAGTGCCGCCATTTCCAGGAACTGCAAAAACTGTTTTAATATACGGTGACTGCAATAGTTTGTGAATGATTGCATGTTCACGTGCACCACTGCCAATTACCATAATGTTCATGTTGTTATGTTCGCGGTACAATTCATGTGCATTCGCAAGTACTACTTGTGCCTGTTGTGCATTTCTTTTTTTGACGCTTCCAATGATCCAAGCTTGTTCGTTATATGTTTTCAGATGGTTGAGAATTTCATCAGCATGTTCATACTCAGCAATAATCATCATGCCAATACCACAATTAAACGTACGTAACATTTCATTTTCTTGAATCGATCCTAAACGTGCAATCCATGAAAAAATTGGTTTAATTTCCCAACAGCTCATATCCAATTGTACGGAGCAATCGTCAGGTAAAACGCGCGGGATGTTTTCAAGCAATCCGCCGCCGGTAATGTGCGCGAGTGCTTTTATTTTTTGTTCTTTAATTAATGGAAGTAAACAATTAATGTACAATTTTGTCGGTCGTAATAATTCTTGGTATAAATGATCGTACGATGATTCAAATGGTGGTTGTGCGCAAAGATTAACATTGTTTTTTTCAATGAGATAACGCACCAATGAATAGCCATTTGAATGTAATCCTGATGAAGCAATGCCGATAACCACATCGCCAGCTTTAATTTCATCTTTTTTTGGTAACCGATTTGCTCGTTCAACGAGTCCGACTGCAAATCCAGCAAGATCATATTCATCATTATCATACATGCTGGGCATTTCAGCAGTTTCGCCGCCAATGAGCGCGCAATTGCACGCTTTGCATGCGCGCGCAATCGAAGTGATAACATCGGTTGCTTGAGAAACATCTAATTTTCCGCACGCAAAATAATCAAGAAAAAAAACAGGTTCTGCTCCATGAACAATCAAATCATTCACGTTCATGGCAACCAAATCAAAACCAATTGATTCGTGATTGTTTACTTGTTGTGCGATTTTTAATTTGGTGCCAACACCATCAGTAGTGCTTACAATCAGTGGATCCTCATAAGCAGTTTCTTTTAAATCAAAAAAAGCGGCGAAATCGCCAAGATGTGCTTGTGTGCCCGCGCGCGCGGTAGCGCGAACTGCCGGTGCGATATTTTTAATAAGCTGATTTCCCGCAGTAATATTAACTCCAGCTTCTTCATACGTGACAGATTCTGCGTTGAGTGTGCTCATTAAAGAAAATAAAATAATAAATAGAATCACAAAAAGCCTCTCGCTTTAATAGGATCTTTTTTCGATGCCGTTGTACCAATTAATGTAACTGTTTATTAACACTCTATAACCGCCTGGTGTCGGGTAATTGCCGGTAAAATACCAATCTCCGGTAAAATCTGGTATTGCTGCATGAAGTCCATTGATTGTTTGAAACAAAACACGAATTGATCCGTTCCAGTTTTTTACATTGGGAGTAACAAGGTGCGCAATTTTTTGTTCAAGTTCTGTTTGAGAAAATTGTTCATATATTTTTTTGAGTGGATTGTGTTGAATATGTTTTTCTTTTTGTAGTGCAATGCATTCTTGATAAATTTCATCAAATAATTTTGCATTACCGCGCTCGTGCGTTAATTCTACCGCAGCTTTGAACGCAATAAGATGACCAATTTGACTCATATCTATGCCATAACAGTCAGGATATAAAATCATAGGTGCAGCACTGAGAACGATAATGTGCGCCGGTTGCAATTGAATTAATTGTTTCATGATTGAATTTTTAAGTGTTGTACCGCGTACAATCGAATCATCAATAACAACAAGTGTATCATCGTCATTTACGATACCTTTTGAAATATCATAGACGTTGCAAGCAAGGTCAGAACGAGTTGATTCATGACTAATAAATGTGCGGAGCATTTGATCTTTATAAATTACTTTTGCTGCGCGTATTTTTTTGTTCATAAGCTGATCAATTTCTTGAGCAGAAATCTGATCATGAAATTTGGTGAAGAGTAATTGGCGATGATGAAAAAATGATAGTTGCGAAAGCTCTTCGGTCAATCCCAAAAAGGAAATTTCTGCGGTGTTTGGAATAAATGAAAAGAGAGTATGAGAAATGTCCTGATTCAATTCCTCAAATATGCGCACGGCAAGTTGTTTACCTAAGTTTTTTCGTTCTTGACAAATTGCAGGATCATGACCGCGACTAAAATAAATTCGTTCGAACACACATTGGCGTGCGACAAATGGATTCATAAACGGTGTTATTGAAATAGTTCCATCTTTTTTTACCGAAATAACATGAGCGGCGGGAATTTCTTTAATATCTTCATACGAAATATTAAAAACGCTGGCCAATGCTGCGCGTTCTGAAGCCACTGCAAAAACTTCGTCATTCAAAAAATAAAAACCAGGTCTGATTGCCGACGGATCGCGACAAACAAATGCATCACCATTACCTAACATCCCTGCAAATACATAGCCGCCATCCCAATTGTGTGCTGCTTGTGAAATAATAGATGCAATAGTACATGATTCATTGTCGTGTGATTTTTTTTCATCTTCTTGATCTAGAAGATAACTGAGTTGATGTAAAATAAGTTGTGTATCAGAAACGCTCGTTGGTGCGACCCCCCATTGGGTGATTTCATTTTTCAACTCGTCACTGTTGGTCATATTGAAATTGCCTGCAATGGTTAAACATTTTGCCGGAATGCTATTTTTATGAACACATGGCTGACAAAATTCAATCCCGCGACCTGCATAGGTGCCGTACCGTACATGACCAAGATAAACTTCACCTGCATAGTCAAATTGCTCTTTCAACGCGGATGAATCGATTATTGTGCGTGTAGGAAATTCTTTTATTTTTTGTGAAATAAATGCGAGCAGATGTTCAAGCGCATAATCTTGCGCAAAGCGTAAACGTTTAAGGTAATGTTTGCCGAACGGCATTTCAAATTTTATAACAGCGATTCCCGCACCATCTTGGCCACGGTTTCGCTGTTTTTCAAGCAATAAACAAGTTTTGTTTAATCCCCACATCATGTCGCCGTACTTTTCTTGATAAAATTCGAGGGGTTTGAGAAGACGAACTAACGCAAGTCCACATTCATGCTTGATTTCTTGTGCGGTGATAAAAGAAAATTGAAAAGAAATGATACAAAAAAAATAAAAAAAATGATGACGCTTCATTGTACTTCCCTGTTGTTGAATCATAACTTTTTTTATGATGCAGATAAGGTATATGAATTAAAAAAAAATGCCTAGTTTTTCCTAAAGAAATAAGAAGGATGAGTATGAAAAAAAAGATATTTCCGCTGTCAAAAGTGTATCAACTTCTTGAACCTGGACCAGTAGTGATGGTGACAACAGAGCGCAACGGCAAACCAAATATTATGACGATGACCTGGCACACGATGCTCGATTTTGAACCACCAACATTTGCATGCGTGATTAGCAATCGAAATTATTCATTTAAAAATATCAGTGATTCAAAAGAATGCGTGATTAATATTCCATCACAAGAACTTGCACGTACCGTAATCGGCGTGGGTAATTGTTCAGGTGCGCATGTTGATAAATTCAAAAAGTTTCATTTGACGCAACAACCTGCAAGCAAGGTGCACGTGCCCATGATTGCAGAATGTTTTGCCAATTTGGAATGTAAAGTGATTGATACGCAATTAGCGCATAACTACAATGTATTTATTTTGCAAGTGGTGAAAGCGTGGATGGCGCCGCTCAAAAAGAGACCGCGTACTCTGCACCATTGCGGCAGAGGCGTCTTTATTGTTGATGGTAAATTAATTAAAATTCCCACTAAGATGAAAAAATAATTTTTGATTTCATTGTTAATCCTTTGCCTAAAAATAATTTTTTCAGTATAGAATAATGCAAATAATGAAACCTCTCAATTATTCATTGAGGAAATAAGAATGAACATAATTATTTCGATTATTGCATCGTGTGTTTTTATTGTTCAAGTAACCAGTGCGATGTCAAGTTCGCAAGAATTAGTTTTGGCTATAAAAAACAAACATCCACTGAACAAAAATATTCAACAATTAATCAGAGCCAACCAACCAAATGCGCATCATTTATATGAACAATTTCTTCAAGAAAAGGGTATGACGCCACTTTCGTATGCTACAGAAAAAGGTAAATGGAACGTTGTTTCTTTTTTTCTCAAACAGCAAATTGATCCCAATCTTCTTTCGACCAAGGGAAATTTGCCACTTTGTAAAGCTTGTTATTATCTACAACCATCTCTGGTGAATGAACTGTTGAGCAGAGGTGCGGATATTAATGGTGTCGATGCGTTTGGCAGAACTGCTTTGCATTCAATAGTATCGGCAGATGAAGAAATATTTTGCAGCCCAATTCAATTTGCGCTATTTAAAAATGTACTCAGAAAAGGTGCAGGCCCAAATATGCAGGATTGTGAAGGTAATACGCCGCTCCATGAGCTTATACATGGGTATATTAATTTCAAGACGCGAGTTAAGAAGGATCAGCAAGCTCATCTAGAAACGTCATTTAATAAAATGGTAAAATGGTTGTTGTATTGTGGCGCACGGTATGATCTTGAAAATACAACAAAAAAAACCGCACTTTCTATTGGTACAGAAAAAGTGCGTACTTTTTTAATCAGTAAACGGTCTGAATTACTCATAACAATGACGAAATTATTAATCAGATGTGGCTTTAACAAAGACATTGCAGGATTAATAATCGCACATCGTTATAAATAACTCTATCTTATTTATTATTAAGATAGTGCATTTCTAATTGACAAATTAATGCGGATATCATTCTCTAGTATAGAGATTTATTAATTCATATATTATTTCTTTGGGGACAGCTATGAAAAAACTTTTGCTTTTTTTGGTCACTTTTTTTGGATCGTTGCAAAGCATGGAACAAAAAGAATTAGTGGTACCTCCGATAAATGAAGTGACAATTAATAACCAAAAAGAAAATGATATTCCATCATTATTGAAATTGTCAGCAAAAGCGTGTGCAAGAGAATATAACTATATTTTCGATCAGGTACTCTCAAATGAAAAAATAGGATTTATTACGGATCATCCTGATTTACCACCAATGCTTGCGCCATTGTTGCTTAAAGATAAATTAGTTGGTTTGCCAAAAAAAATTACTGTTTGCAATAGTAATGCCGATGAAATAAATGCGCTTGCAGTACATCCAAATAAAACGAATATTGTAACCGGTGATGACAATGGTGATTTAATTTTTTTTGATACACAATCAATGAATGCCATTAACAAAATTCAGTTAAATAGTCCGATCAATGCGCTGCATTATAATAATGATGGTGACAAAATTATTTTTATAACACTCGATAATAGCGGCTATTATGATAGTGTAAAAAAAATTATTCAATATTTTCCTTCGCGTTGTCAAGTACGATCAGCAAAATTTACTACCGATGGATCAAAAATCATTTATGTAACTGAAGAAGGAAGACGTGCGCAATTTGATGTTGTAAACAACGCTCTTGTTGCCGAAAATGTTCAAGCACACGACAACGTAATTTTTGCAGTACAAACACATCCTGCTCATGATGGCGATGCAACCTGTTCTGCTGATGGAATGGTAAAACTATGGAAAAACAATGCTTTGAAATTCCAACTTTTTGGACACGAAGATATGGTCCGTGTTGTGAATTATTCACCTGATGGAAACCGATTGATTTCTGGTTCTGATGACGGAAAGATTTTGCTCTGGAATACCATTGACGGAAAATTGGTTCATCAATTAATAAAACATACCGATTGGATACGCGCATTGAATTATGATCGGTTTGGTAATAGGATTGTATCAGCAAGTGATGATAGAACAGCAGGTATTTGGGATGCGCATAGTGGAAAAATCATTCATCAATTAAAGGCGCATAAGGCTGGCGTATTGGATGCCAAATTTAATGAATCGGGAGATTTAGTTGCAACGGCGGGTGCAGATTATAAGATTGGCCTTTGGAATAGTGGGACTGGTGAATTATTACTGAGTTGTTTGGGTCATTCAGATAAAGTAGTGGCAGTTTCATTTATTAATGATCACTCATTAGTTTCAGTTGGATTTGATAAAAAGGTGGGATTTTGGCAATTAATGGATGATGAATATCTTACAAAGTATATTGGTGTGCGAAGGGGATTGTTCATTCACCATCTTTTTAACCAAAATAAAGTGAAATTAACTTCTGAGTTAGAACTATTTAAGCAATTACCGATTGAGTTGCAAAAGGTGTTGATCGATCAACATAAGGTTGTTGATCCGTATCAAAAAAAATCAAGGTGGCGTTTTGGATGGTGATAAAATTTATTTTTCTCCAGCAGCATCTTTATATAACTCTATTAAGAATGCGCATGTCTGTCGTGGAAATCGCGGTAGTTTATCGCTAAATCGAAGTTGTTTTTTTGTAAAAGTGATTGGAAAATTTGCTCCGCCATAGAGCGTTTGTAATCCATGAATATATGAACGAGATTCAATTTCAACTGCAAGCGAATGTAAAGTTTGAGTAAAAGAAAGTTGCAAGCAGATGCCTTCAAACTGTTTGCGTGCGTGAGGAGTTATGATATAAGCTGTTGCAAGAAAGCGTGGATGTGGACTCAGAGGAAATCGATTACTGATTTTTGTTATTAATAATTCGTTGAATTCGAGCGATTGTTTTGAATTTCCATACAATAAATCACACATGGTTGCATGGCAATGTTTGTTAATTAATGAATATGTTTTCAAGTTTGTTAAAAATTCTAACGGAGAATGTGGGCTGCTTTTTGTTTGAACTATCGCTTGTGCAATTAATGGTGCCAGGTCAGTTGAAGAAAAAACAACTGAAGGTGCTGTGGGTGCTACTTGATCTTGTTGGGTACAAAATAAACAGGTGAAAAGCGCAAGAATATTTTTCATGATATAGAAATTCTATTTAGATTTCCTTGAATAATATCGTTAAACAATTGTTCCCAAAATTCTTCATTGTGAATGGGTAAAAAATAATTTTTAATTGATTTGATGCCCCAATAGGTATTAAATTCCGCTGTATTGCCTATTACAATGAGGGTGTAAGATAATTTTGGAAATTTGGTTTTCAGCAATGCATGTAAATCAAATGCTTGATTTTTTGATACATCTAAATAGCGAATAAAATAAACATGTTTTGATCCATTCATCAATGTCATAAATCGCTTGATGCGTCGCTCGTACTTTTGGGCAATATCTTTGTACAATTTTGCAATGATAGGAATTTGGTTATCAGGGAAATCATGCACAAAAATTATGTCATTTTTTTTATCAACCACCCAGCTTTTATACGTGCTTACGCCAATTAATGATAGTTGAGTGAGAAATTTTTTTAAATTTCGACTAAAATATCGTTCCGCTGAAGGAACCAAATGTTTCTTTTTTATGAAGCCATCGAAATCTTTTTTTATAAAACGGTAAATAGTTTCAAACGGCGTGAGACACCAATCAAAGGGAAAAGCAAAATCACGTAATGCATGTTTTCGTGCGTACGCGGCAGGATGACAATCGCATCCAAGAGAAACAATCACAAAATCTCTTTGTGAGTGAGCAGTTGGATCGTCAAAAAATGAAAACATTACTAATGATTGTGTCAATAAATACAGCGATAAAGCATAGATGTATTTATTCATAACAATCCTTTTTGAGCGATCTTCTGAGTGAATCTATTTTAAAAGATAATGTGTCCATTTATCTGATGCAAGCAATTTTAAATTTAAAACAATGGAGCATGTTTTATCGTCTCTCTATATCAAGCGAGCATGACTTCTTGTTATTATGAAAGAGGGATTTTGCTGGGGGACAAGGTAATGAAGAAATTATTATTAATGTTCATGGTATTATGTACTCTTTGTTTAGCTATGGAAGAAAACAATCCTGAAGAAGCATTTGAACAACACTATGAGACATCGGTAGATAGTAACGTCGAACATTTTATTTTGAATGTTTTTGCCGATGAAAATATATCATCGCTATACAATAATCAGGCAACAGTACCTGCTATGAATCAACAATTACATGAGCGCCCATGGAAATGTACTTGGGGAGGGTGCGGAAAAAGATTCAAGCGTAAGCATAATGGAATTGAACATATTAGGCGCGTACACACCAAAGAGAAACATTATATTTGTAAATATTGTAATGAAGGGTTTGTGCGCGCTGATGATCGCAAAAAACACGTTGACAATCAACATAGTACTTTAATAAATGCAATACAAAAATTGGCAAAAAAAATGGCGAAAGAAAGTTTTGACGAATAATATTATTTCATTTAAAATAATAAAAATACAATTCCCAATTATCTGAAGGTTTCGGTATCGTGAAAGCCGCAATTATTTGTCCCGCTGAAAAATAGATATATTGACTCTGTGTCAATGATCTTTTTCTGTTATTTTTCTCTTATTTCTTATTTTTAATTTTTAAATGAATTTCGTTGATTTTTTCTAAGGGTACGTATGCAAAAAGTACTGCAGCTTTTTCATGTTAATAAAAAATATATAATTGACCGAAAAGAAGTATATGCGCTCAACGATGTTTCGCTTGATTTATTCGAAGGCGAAATTATGACACTTTTGGGTGTTAACGGCGCAGGTAAGACGACGCTTTCATCAATTATCGCGACACTCAAGCCGGCATCAAGTGGTGATGTGTTGTATAAGGGCAAATCAATTTATGAAAATTTAGTTCAATTTCGTCGCGTGTTGGGTTTTTGCCCTCAGAAACCTAATTTTGAGCGGCGATTAACGGTTGAAGAAAATTTAATTTTTAGCGGTCGTTACTTTGGTATCGAATCAACGATGCTTAAAAATCGAGTCAAACAACTCTTAGAAGAATTTGAACTTACACCGTATGCGCATTCTTTGCCTGATATTTTATCGGGGGGTTATAAACAACGTTTATTGATTGCGCGTGCGCTGGTGCATCAACCGAAAATCTTAATTCTCGATGAACCAACCGTTGCGCTTGACCCGCAGGTGCGGCGAAATTTGTGGCACCTCATTGCTTCATTAAAAAATCGGGGCATGACGATTATTTTAACAACCCACTATCTTGATGAAGCGGAAGTGCTTTCTGATCGGGTATGCGTTTTGGATAAAGGCAAAATTGTGCTAGTTGACACACCGCACAATCTGAAGCAATTGTATCAAAAAGCTAATTTGGAAGAAGTGTTTATTCACTTGATTGATCAACAAAGAGAGGGAATTGAATGATGTCATCAGTTTCATTTTTTACCGCATTAAAAGTAATGATGTGGCTTATTTGGCGTGATGTGCGGTCACTTTTTGCGCACTTTTGGAATAATTTAATCGACGCGACCATATTGCCCTTCGGCATTATTTTTGTAAGTGAATATGTAATGCCGTTTGTTGGCGTTCCTGGAAGCTTTGGTTCATTTGTTCTTGCAAGTTCTGCAATTGGTATGTGTTTTAATTGTACCGGAACCGATGCCGGTGACTTGGTAACCGATCTAGAGTCAAATAAATCAATTTGCTATGAGCTTTCATTACCCACAACGTATCAATTGGTGTGTATAAAAACAGGATTGGTGTACGCAATAAAATCTATTATTTTGAATTTGTTCATCTTTCCTATTGGTTTTATGTTGTTGCCAAGTTTTAAATATGAGCAGTTTTCACTGCTAAAGTTTTTAGCGGTCTACATCAGTGCTAATATTTTGTTTGGCTTTTTGGCCTTATGTGTTGCATTGTACGTGAAAGATTCTCTTGGGTATGGACGCTTTTGGATTCGTTGGGGGTGGCTGCTATTTTTCATTGGCGGCTACCAATTTTCATGGATTATTATGTACCAAGCAATGCCTAAAATCGCTGTTCTCAATCTTTTGAACCCACTTGTTTACGCTTTTGAAGGGATGCGGGCAGCGACTTTGGGCCAGCCAGGTTTTATACATTTTGGCATTTGTATGGGTGCTTTGTGGATTTCAATAACACTATTTGTACTCGGGGCGCTTTATTTATTTAAAAAAAGGCTGGATTGTGTTTAATTGCTTTTGACCATTTGTCACTATTTTGTTACAATAGAGCTACTTATAAGGATTATTAATGTATTTGGAGGTTTTTATGAAATTTATTATACCTGTTATTATGTTGGTAACATGCGGATCGACTCTTTTTTCAATGGAGTCCGTTGAGCGCCATGAAATTAATCGCTTAAAAAGAAAACGAGAAGCGCTTCAGGAAGAAGCTAAACAAATAAAATTCAAAACAAGCAGAGAAGAAGAAACTGAAGCCACTGCAAGAATGTTTGAGGCTTTAGAGAAGAACAAAGCTAAAGATGTGATTCTTGAAGTTGGATTTTCTAATGCACACATTAATGCATTAAAAGATAATCAAACTCCGCTTGTTATGACTGTGCGTCAGCAAAATATCAGTATGACACAAACTGTCTTAAAACTCGGTGCCGATGTGCACGCACAAAATAGCTTTTTTTCGCCAATCATTGAGGCAATTAAGAAAAATAATATTCCGTTGGCTGAAATTTTGAAAAAAAATAATGCTAATATGAATGAACAACGTGGTTTAAATTCACCGTTTTTGGCCGCGATTAATAATAGAAATCCGATCGTCGTGGATTGGTTACTGAACAATGGTGCAGATCAGCATATGATAAATCCATTATTGAATTATTCACCGCGCAGATATGCAGAAAGTCTCGTTAATGCTCAGCCTAACGATGAGGCTCTTAAAGATATTGTAAATAAAATGAGAAATGCTTAATTTCTCCTTGAGACCAGACTTTACAAAAAAGTACTTTTGGTCAATACTAAAAAGAGTAAAATTATAACCGTGTCAGTATCAGGTAGAGCTATGAAAAAAGATATTCATCCAGAATTACATGAAGTAACCGCCCGTTGTGCGTGTGGTTATGCATTGAGAACGTCATCAACCGATTCGGATCTTACTGTATCGATTTGTTCAAATTGCCATCCGTTTTATACCGGCTCGCAACGAGTTATTGATACTGCAGGGCGAATCGAAAAATTCGCAAAACGTTACAATAAACAAGATAAAAAAAAATAAGCAGCTATGGAAATACCCTGGCAAGCATTAAGAACTAGATTTGAGGAGCTGAATAATCAGCTCCTTTCTGTTTCTCTCGATTATGCAAAACGTCAAGAATTGCAGCGGGAGCATTCTCGCTTATCAACCTTGCTTGATAAACATACTGCAATTGAAAAACTTACTAATGAGATGACTCAAGCTCAAAAAGAAGCAAACACAAACGCTGATCCTGAGATGAAGGTTCTTTTTCAAGAAGAAGTACATGAACTTGAAAATAAACTAAAAATTGAACAGGCAGCACTCGATGAAATGCTTTATCCAGCCGACAAACTTGATGATCGCTCTGTGTTTTTGGAAATACGGGGTGGTACTGGCGGACAAGAAGCGGCTCTTTTTGCAGCCGATTTGCTGAAAATGTACACAAACTATGCACTCAAAAAAGGGTGGCAAGTTTCATTGGTTGATATGAGCGAAACCGATCTTGGTGGTATTCGTGAAGCCACGTTGCATATTCAAGGACCACGGGTTTACGGGCATTTAAAACGTGAAGCTGGTGTGCATCGCGTACAACGTGTACCAAAGACAGAAACTTCAGGCCGTGTGCATACTTCAACCGCTACGGTTGCAGTGCTTCCTGAGGCTGATGAAGTTGATCTGGCTATTTCTCCTTCAGATTTACGTATTGATACCTATCGCGCAGGCGGTGCAGGTGGTCAGCATGTTAATAAAACTGATTCTGCGGTGCGCATTACTCATTTACCAACCAATATTGTCGTTGCCTGCCAAGAAGAACGTTCGCAACATAAAAATCGTGCTAAAGCGATGAAAATGTTGCAATCGCGATTGCTTGCTGCGCAAAAAGAAAAACAAGAATTGGAAGAAAGTCAAAAACGAAAAGAAATGGTTGGCACTGGCATGCGTGCAGAAAAAGTCCGCACCTATAATTTTCCTCAAAATCGCGTCACTGATCATCAAGTCGACGTTACACTCAAAAAATTAGATATGGTAATGGAAGGTGATCTTGACGATATTATTCAGGCTCTGATGGTTAAAGAGCATGAAGATCGCCGAAAAAAAGCGCTTATTTAGTAATTGAGCTCCTCAATTTTTTCGCTATACTTAAACAACAATTTTTAAATCTTTGTTTGCATCTTGGAGTTCACGATGGTTTTTGCCTATTTACTTGAATACAATCGTTACATGAATATTATTGGTATTTTTGTGGTACTTGCAATTGCTTTTTTATTTTCAAAAAATCGTCGTGCAATTAATTATAAATTGGTGATCAATGCATTGTTGTTGCAAATGGTAGTTGGGTGGATAACGTTGCGAACTTCTGTCGGTCAACGGATTGTGCAATCAATCGCCGATGGTGTCACTGTGATTTATAACTGTGCTGATGCAGGCGCATCCTTCGTATTTGGTAATTTAAATAACCCGACCCTGCCATGGGGATTTATTTTTGCTATTAAAGTATTACCGATCATCATATTTTTTGGTGCGCTTATGGCAATTTTATTTCATTACGGAATCATACAGCGCATTGTGGCAGTTATTGGGTATGGTGTGCAGCCGTTGTTAGGTACTTCCGGTGCGGAAACCTTATGCGCGGTTGCTAATAGTTTTTTGGGTCAGACAGAAGCGCCATTATTGATCCGTAATTATTTAAGCACAATGACAAAATCTGAACTGTTTGTGGTGATGGTAAGTGGCATGGGCACGGTGAGTGGTGCTATTTTGGCAGTATTTGGTGAAATAGGCGTGCCAATGGTGCATTTACTTACTGCAAGTGTTATGGCAATTCCAGGTTCAATTTTAATTGCAAAAATATTAGTACCTGAAGAAGAAAAAACAAAAACTGGTGGCAGTACAACGCTTGTTTGTGAACAAACATCGGGTACTATTTTTGATGCAATTTCTGTAGGAACCAGCGATGGACTGCAACTTGCATTAAATGTTGGTGCGATGTTGATCTCATTTCTTTCATTGATCGCGTTGGTTAACTATTTGCTTGGTGCAACTTCACAAACACTCAACTATTATTTAGCGGATATTAAAGTACAACTACCGCAATTAAGTTTGAACTATATTTTTTCTCGTTTATTTGCACCATTTGGTTATCTGCTTGGATTTACGGGAAATGATGCACTCAGGGCAGGTGAATTGTTAGGAACTAAAGTTACTATTAATGAGCTGATTGCGTACAGTGAAATGGTAAAAATGGATCTTTCTGCGCGTGTAACTTCAATTATGACCTATGCATTATGTGGATTTTCTAATTTTTCATGCATTGGTATTCAAATTGGTGGTATTGGAGCGCTCGTGCCCGCAAAACGAACGTGGTTGTGCCAACTTGGACTTTATGCAGTTCTTGGTGGTTCGCTCTCAAATTTACTTTCTGCGTTAATTGCTGGATTGTTGCTTTGATAATTAGGTGAAAGCAACGCAATAGTATTGTTGTGAATAATTTCAAGATCGAGGGCTTGATATTCGAGCACTTTTGTTGGCCGTGAGATCCAATTAAGAATGTGCGGTTCGCGCAAAATTATGCCACAATCTGCTGCTGCTAGCACACTAAATATTTCTTCGTGCGGTACAGAAACAATTCGATAAGAAGAGCTATTTATAACATGTTTTTTTATTAGTTGCTCGAATAGTGTGCGCTCATGGGTGATAATCAGTAAAATTGCATCTTTGTGAATGGTAGATTTTTTTTTAAAAAAGGTAATTGTTTGTTCGGGGCACTGCCATTTTTTAGCAGAACCGTTGTAGCAATAAACAAATGCATTTTCATTAATATTTAGCAGAGCGCGAGTTGCAGTGCGCCATATTTTTTTTTGCTCTTGTGTAATTGATTGAGGCACATCGTGATGTGCGACCGTAATTCTTTTTGGATTCACATGAAAAACAGCGATCAAATAATTTCTGAGTGCACTACTCACTGCTTGGATCGTGATGTGATAATTATCTGAAATTGGTTTGTAAGCAGAGTGTTCAAGTTGTTGATACCAACGCGCACGAATCGTATGAATTAATTTTTTGATTCCTTTTTTTTCAACATGCGTATAGCGATATTCTTCTGTTAATAAACCACGTGCTTGAATTATCATGTTGGCGCACACAGTTTTTTTTGCGGCTTCAACACTAATATAACCCGCGATGGGGCCTCGAGCGGTTAAAGAAAATGGGGGTAATTGTTTTACTATTTTCCTCAGTGCACGAATTGCAAGAATCAAACTCAATCGACCAAGAAAAGGATATTTTTTCAATAGTAGTACGGTGCAGAACGGTAAAATTAATTGAATTTGTTGCGGTCTATGTTCAAAACTTATTAAATATATTTTTTTATGCGGAAAAGTGCGGCTTTCCGCCTTTAACGGCTCAACGACCTGACTTTCAAAAACTGAATTTTCAACACCATCATAGAGCACAAATACATGTGGAATATTAGTTTGTTGCATGTGCCCAGCTATTTATTAAGAGGATTGACCCAACGGTTGATACGTTCTTCTACCACATTCCAATCAATTTGTGTGAAAAACACATCAAGGTATGCAGCTCGTTTGATGCCAAAATCGATCATGTACGCATGTTCATAAACATCCAAAACCAATAATGGCAGTGCAAGTACTGGTACTGTTTGGTTGTGTGCTTCAAGAACATAATTGTGAATTAAATGATCATCGATGCTGTAAGCGGTTAATACCCATCCGTGAGAGCACAGTGCTGCTGCCATGAGATCATTTTTAAATTGCTCAAATGAACCGAACGATTTTTCAATGAGTTGTAGCATTTGTGGGCCCACTGCTGAACCACTATTGCTCATGTTTTCAAAATAAAGTTCATGGAGTAAAGAACCGTTCAGGGCATAGGTTTCGGCTATTTTAAGTGCGCGGTACGCTGAATAGGTTTTATTTTGATTGCTTAAATCAACTTCGGTCAATTTTTGTGCAATTTCATTTCTTTTTTGTACGTAACCTTCATACAACGTATTGTGTTCATCAAGTTGCTTTTCGCTTAATCCTTTTATTTTTTGGGCTAAATTAAAGTTTTTTTTTGCATATAAAGGTGCTATGGGGAACGGTGTGCGCTCTACAGTGCGTGAAGGAAATACGGGACAACTTTGTTGTTCAGCAACTTCTTGTTGAAGATTAAAACGGCCTGAGGAATAAAATAAAATAACAGCCACTATGACAACAAGTGCTGCAATGGCCCAACCAAATTTTTTTAGCATGAACTCTCTCCTTATTTTTTTAATAATTAATGAATGTAGCGTAGCAATCAACGTAATAAAAATCTAGAAAACTCATCTGTAGGTGCAGATTATGGAAATTAATGAAATTGTTGTGTTACAGTGACTTAAATAATGGTTGGAAAAAATGTGAGGTGTTGCGTTGAATCAAAATAATTATTGTTTTTCAAAACTTATTTTGGCAATGTGTTTTTTTTTCATGAATGGAGGTTATGCCATGAAATTAATGAGTCCTGCTTTTAAGAATGGTCAATCAATTAACAGTAAATTCACCTGTGATGGTGAAGATGCTTCGCCTGAATTGGTGTGGGAAGGGGTGCCAAAAGAAACAAAAAGCTTTGTGCTTATTGTTGATGACCCCGATGCCCCAAAAAAAACATGGGTGCATTGGTTAGTGTACAATATTCCAGCAACGGTGCGGCGACTTGAAGAAAATGTTCGTGTTTCATCTATGCCCAGTGCACAAGAAGGTATTTCTGATTCGGGGAAACCACAATTTTATGGACCATGTCCTCCCAAAGGCGAACATCGTTATTTTTTTAAGCTTTTTGCATTAGATTCAATGCTGACATTTCCTTCGCGACCAACAGTGGATCAATTGATGAAAGCGATGAAAGGACATATTCTTGAAAAAGCAGAATTGATGGGAACTTATAAACGAACAAAGTAAAAAAAATGGGGAAGGAAAACTTCCCCATTTTTATGCGTAATCTTCTTTTGACCAACCAGCTTCTTTTTCAGCTAATGGACCAGAAACACGTTTTTCATTTTGTGCAACTACGGTTGAGCATTCTTGCTTGCAACATTTTTTTCTGCCACATTCAGGGAGCAGTGTGAGTGCAGTTAGTGCAAGCGCAATAACAAATAATTTTTTCATATTAATTCTCATGGTATAGTGTTGTTAAAAATAATTGTACTACAATTAGTGCATAGTGTATGAAAAATAGATTTTTTTTCAAGACAAAGAATAATTATGATTGAAGGGTAAAGGATTGCATGCAATATATTCGCTTTTTTTCTGAAATTAGAATGCGAGATGTGGCCGCTGTCGGTGGAAAAACTGCCTCACTGGGCGAAATGTTAAATTCATTGAGCAAAAAAAATATACGTGTTCCCAATGGATTTGCGATTGTTGCAGATGCTTACTGGTATTTTTTGAACTATAATAAGTTGACTGAAACTATTTCACAATTACTTGTACAAATAAACGAAAAAACCGACTTAGAAGTATTAAAAAGGGTTGGTGCAGAAATTAGATCACTTATTGAACACGGTACGCTTCCGGCAGATCTTGCAAGCGAAATTAGGCAAGCATACAAACAATTAGGTGAAATGTATAACCAAAAAAAATGCGCGGTAGCGGTGCGTTCTTCTGCAACAGCTGAGGATTTGCCAGGTGCTTCATTCGCCGGTCAACAAGAAACATTTTTAAATATTACTGGTGAAGAAGAACTGCTTAAAAATTGTCTTTCAAGTTTCGCTTCACTTTTTACCGATCGTTCGATCATGTATCGTGTAGAAAAAAAATTCCAACACATGAAAATTGCGCTCTCTATTGGTGTGCAAAAAATGGTGCGATCAGATAAGGGGTGTTCAGGCGTTTTATTTACGTTAGACACTGAATCAGGTTTTAAAGATGTTGTGATAATTAATGGATCGTGGGGACTTGGCGAAACAATTGTAAAAGGATTAGTCACCCCAGATGAGTTTTGGGTACACAAACCCACCTTTGAACAAGGTTTTCGTTCACTGATTAAAAAAAATCGCGGATCAAAACAAATCAAGCTTGTCTACAACAAAAAAAATGCAAAAACTACGGTTAAGCAAATTGCTACAACTGTCAAAGAGCGAGAACAGTTTTGTATTACTGATGATGAAATTTTCCAATTGACACAAGCCGGGTTAATAATTGAGCAACATTACAGTCAGCTCAATGACAAATGGATGCCCATGGATGTTGAATGGGCAAAAGATGGTGTGGATGGACAGTTGTATATTGTGCAAGCACGCCCTGAAACAGTTCATGCTATGGAAAAAAAGAGTGCTTTTGCATTGACCTATAAAATTAAACTGTCAGATGCGCAAAAGGAACAATTGTGCATAGTGACCGGGCAAAGTATTGGACAATCAATTGCATCAGGCAGAGCGCGCGTAGCAAATAACATTAAGGACATTGATTCATTCAATGAAGGTGACATCCTCATCGCTCCCATGACCGACCCTGATTGGGTACCACTTATGAAAAAAGCAGCTGCACTTGTCACCGAGCGTGGTGGGCGAACAAGTCATGCTGCAATTGTAAGTCGTGAGTTGGGAATTCCGGCGGTTGTTGGTGCGTTCGATGCAATGAAGTTAATAAAAAATGGTAATGAAATTACAGTTGATTGTACGCAAGGATCGCAAGGATATGTGTATAAAGGAATTATTCAGTTTCACAAGCAAGAAGTTGATATAAGTTCCTTGCCCGAACTGCCGGTTGATGTGCTAATCAATATTGCAGAACCGGATCGTGCATTTCATCTTTCCTTTTTACCAATCGATGGTGTTGGGCTCGCCCGAACAGAATTTATTATCAGCAATCGCATTAAAATGCATCCTATGGTGGCAGTTGAACCGAATAAAATTAATAATAAAAAAATTAAAAAAGCAATTGCTGATTTGATCGAGGGTTATAAAGATCCACAATCGTTTTTTGTTGATTGTCTTGCGCAAGGAGTTGGCTCAATTGCGGCAGCATTGTATCCAAAACCGGTAGTTGTTCGTTTTTCAGATTTTAAAAGTAACGAATATCGTAATTTAATTGGTGGCCAATTGTTTGAACCACAAGAGGAAAATCCGATGCTTGGATTGCGCGGCGCTTCTCGCTATTACAGTTCGTGGTACGAAAAAGCGTTTGCACTTGAATGTCGCGCAATGAAAAAAGCGCGTGATGAAATGGGTTTTTCAAATATTATTTTAATGATACCGTTTGTGCGAACCCTTATCGAAGCACAAAAAGTAATTGATCTTCTCAAAAAAAACGGTTTGGAACGAAAAAAAGATAATTTGCAACTGTACATGATGTGTGAAATACCATCGAATGTAATTTTGATTAACGAGTTTAGCGCCTTTTTTGACGGATTTTCTATTGGATCAAATGATTTAACACAAACAACGTTAGCGGTTGATCGTGATTCGGCACTTCTCGCTCAATTGTTTGATGAGCGGGACCCTGCAGTGATGAAAATGATGCAAATGGCTGTTGAAGGTGCGACCAAGAATGGGAAACATAGTGGTATTTGTGGACAAGCACCATCAGATTATCCTGAAATTGGTGATTTTTTGATTAAGATCGGTATCGATTCAATCTCATTAAATCCTGATCAAGTAATTCCATTTTTACTTCGTTACCGTTCCAAGTTAGCATAACAACCCATTACGCGCTCACGCGGTACATTAAAATGTAAACAACGCTCGCAACGTAATCGTTTGTATGATCGTTCATACCGTTCACAAGGACAATCACAATCGTTTACATAATAATATTTTTTGTAATCAAAACCGTCACAAATATCAGTATGTTGACTGTTATCCATGCAATTTTCATCGCTATAACTAGACCCTATGAAAAACGATATGATTAAAATTGAAAAATAGAATTGCTTCACATTTTCCCTTTCATTTTCTATTAATAAGTGTAAAAAATATTATTTGCAATTTGCAACAAATCGAAACTTATTTTTTATTGTTGTTTAATTTAATTTACAAAGAGTACGATTAAAAAAAATAAGGAGTTTGGTATGAAAACAAAAAAAATAGTGAGTTGCATAACTCTCTTCTTGAGCACTCAATTGTGCTCAATGCAAAATGATGCATTGATAAATAATCTTGATGATCTACGAGCGCTGCTTGCTGAATTTCAGAATGTAATCACTCATATAACGCGGACTCCGGAAGAAAATAAAATTGCAAAAGCAGTTAGTGATATTGAAGATTTGATTGACCGAGCAAGACTTGCACAAGCTGCGGACAAAAATGCTGAAAGTATTGCTTTGTATCAAAATGCGTTAGCGATAGCAAAACAATTTGTTGATTCTGTAGCCGTTAATGATTTAGCGATAGAAATTTATAACCGTCAGTTGCCACTAATTGCTCAAACTTCAAATCTTGATGGAATTATGACTATTGGCACAAAAGTATCTGAGCACGTTGGGTTAATGGCAAATCGAGTGACGCGAAATGAAAACTTAGCAAGATTTGGTACGTTGCAGAAACTGATAAACTCACTTAAAACAATTGATGACGCGAGAAAAAAACTAACGAAAGATACTGCTTTGGTGTTAGTTGCGCGAATTCTGGTCAATGGCCAAGCAGCAGTAGAGTTAATGCAAAATGAACAATTCAGTTCATTTAAGCCACATTATCATGCACTGTTTAAATCGGTTAACTCAAAATTAGTAGGGCAGTTTTTTGATATCTCAAACAAAGCCCAAAAGGATAAATTAGCTCAATTAATTGAAGAAACGAAATAACTCAAAGCGAATGTTCAACAATTTTTGAACGGTTGAGCGTAAACGATTCAATGAGATCACGATCTTCAAGTAATTTGGTAATATGAGGTGCGCATTGTGGATCTTGTAGTGCGCATCCAATAATTGCTTTTATCCATCCAATCGGATTACCAACATCGTAGCGCATTCCTTGAATTTTAAACGCAAATACTTTTTCATTATTGTGCATCATGTGACTGATTGCATCGGTTAACTGTAATTCACCTTTTTTGTCTGCTTCAATTTGTTCAAGTGACGCAAAAATTTTGTTGGAAAGCACATAGCGGCCTACAATTGCTAAATTTGATGGGCTTTCTTTTTGATCAGGCTTTTCAACTACATGTGAAACTTGAAATAAATTGGGCGTTAACTGTTTTTTGATGCTAATAACCCCGTAAGAAGAAACTTGTTCAATTGGCACTTCTTGCACCGCAATGACACTCGCTTTTTCTTGACGTGCAATTTTTAACAATTGCAGCATAGCAGGCACTTTTGAAATAATAATATCATCGGGTAAAAAAACACCGAAATATTCTTTGCCAATAGTGTGGCGCGCTGACCAGATTGCATGTCCCAGTCCCAACGGTTCAGACTGACGAATGTAACAAAATTGTGCGGCACGCGCAATGCGTTCCAGTGAAGAAATAAGATCAAGTTGATTACGTTCTTTGAGCAAAAGTTCAAGTTCGACATTGGGATCAAAATGATCTTCAATTGCCGATTTTCCTTTACTTGTTATTACAAAAAATTGCGAAATATCGCTTGCAAGTCCTTCTTCGACAATATATTGAATTGCTGGTTTGTTAAGAATGGGCAGAAGTTCTTTGGGAACTGCTTTGGTAAAAGGCAAAAAACGTGTTCCTAAACCACCTGCGGGAATAATTGCTTTTACCACATCTGCCATATCAGCTCCTCATTATTAAACAAGACAAGTGTCATTGTTAGCTTTCAAAACGGGTTATGAAAATTGTTCAAGAAATTCGATTTTCCCCGAATGCAATAATCGAATATCGTTAATTGAGTAGGTCAACATTGCAAGGCGTGTTAAACCAAAACCAAAAGCAAACCCACTATATTTTTCAGTGTCAATGCCAGCCGCTTGCAATACGCGTGGATGCACAAGCCCAGCGCCGCATATTTCAATCCACCGTGAAAATTTGCATACTGAGCACCCGCTTGTACAAAATGGGCAGGTGATATCAATTTCTATGCTGGGCTCGGTGAAAGGAAAATAGCTGGGACGAACGCGCATTTTAAGATCTTTTTTAAAAATTGCTTGTAAAAATGCTTTGCACGTTGCCAAAAGGTTGCTCATTGAAATATTGGTGTCGATTACCAATCCCTCAAGTTGCATGAATAAAAAATCATGTGTTGCATCAGTTGCTTCATGTCGATAACATCGACCGGGTGCAATAACGGCTAATGGAAGTTGTTTTTTTTCCATTGCATGAACTTGAACTGGTGATGTGTGAGTACGCAAAAGGAGCGATGGAATATCAAGCCAAAAGGTGTCCCACATATCGCGAGCTGGATGATCTGCCGGAATATTGAGTGATTCAAAGTTATAATAGTCGGTTTCTACTTCAGGTCCATCAGCAATTTGATAACCCATTGAGATGAAAATATTTTCAACTTGTTGCTTAATATGGGTTAATGGATGCAATGACCCGCGCAGGGTGCCTGGCATAGTTGCAGTGACATCAAAATGTTGTTGTTTTGCAAGTTCGGCATTTTGTTGTGACTTAATCAATTGTTCTTTATGAATAGTAAATGTTTCTTCTGACCATTGTTTTAATTCGTTAAGAAGTGGCCCAAAGGTACGTTTTTCTTCTATGGAAAGATTTTTGAGTTGTTCCATGAGTGCACTCAAATGGCCCTTGCGTGATAAGAACGTGGTTCTTACGTGTTCTAATGCTTGCTCATCGCTAGCCGATTGTAGTGCGGTTGAAAACGTGCTTTTAAACTCATTGAGAGCGGCCTGAAGTGATTTCATACATACTCATAGGTAATGTTTTAGTTTATCTATACGTTCTTAAAGACTAGCAAAGGGTTTATTTCTTGGCAATTTTTTAGTGTTGACAAAAAAAATGATATCGGTACCATAGCAATTATCTGATTTTTTTTTCAAATAAGCCGAGGTAGCTCAGTGGTAGAGCATGCGCCTGAAGAGCGCAGTGTCGGTGGTTCGATTCCACTTCTCGGCACCAGTCATTCGTGCGTCTTGCACAAATGACGAACCCCTGGCAGGCCATCTTTTTTAAATGTCCAAAATTTACAATAAATAAATTTTATTTTGAAAATATGAAGACTGCCCAAGTAGCTTTACCGTAGGCGGACCATAAAATCGAAAATCCAAAAGTTCTTTGCCTAGCTATTGCCATCAAATGATTTTATTTCCTTTTTTTTATTATTTGTCTGATTCTCATTGCGTATTTTAGGTTTATTTTGTTAGGTTCGTACTACTTGTTAAGGTGCATATGTTTGATATGCATGTGAAAACAGTTGTGGAGAGAGTACAAACTGTTATTCTAAGAGTAGGTTTTGAAAGCATTCTAAAAATCGAAACGAAGGAAAGTGCAATGAGGCAAGTTCCTGCTGATAAATATAATATTGCGTGGTTCAAGTTAGCTGAGTTCGTCGCTCGCGGCGAAAAAGAGCGAGCATTAGGGATTTATCGTCTCTTGCTCCATTCGTTTAATGATCGTGCATTTTCCTATCAATTGGAAGGTGATTTGCTGTGGTCATTTAGCGATGAGCAGGCTATTGATAAATATCTGGCTGCTGCTCAACTTTATTTTAAAGAAAACCGTTTTAACGAAGCGATTGCGATTTATGAACTTCTTGTGTCCCTTCGTCCAAATCATGAACAGTATATTCATCAATTGATTGAACTGTATCAAACGGTAAAGAATACACAGCGTTTGGTAGCAACAACTGAAAATTTGTGTGATCTCATGCTCGAGCGATCTGATTGGGTAAGCGCCCATCAATTTATTGTTCGATGTGAAAAAATTACTTCACGGGAACAATGTGTTCCACTGTATCAAAAATATGCACTTGCGCTGATCAAAGATGCACAATCACCGCAACATGAAGTAAAAAAAGCGATTCAATCTTTTCTTGATCGAGCAATTGAAGATACACAAACAGCAGTATTACAACAGTTTTTAACCACCGTTGAAATGATCAGCAAAGAATATTATCAAATTGCGTGCGGATTACTTAAAAAATAATCGGTTAATCAACTGAAGTTGTGTCATTATTCGATTGTGTGATCGGACTAAGAGCTGTTCTGTTCCAAAGCAGCCAATTGGTATATCCCGGATATGAAAACGATGGACGTGCTCCCGAGACCATGGTAGAAATTTTTTGCGGTTTATCCCAACTTTTAATTGTACGCCTCAATTTGATATGTGGCGTCGTCGAGATTTTATGATTTTTCATGATCGTATCTTGTATGGTTGGATCAATTGTTGTTATGACGCGTTGTAATAAATGATTGTCATAAATATCAAGAATTTGTTCTCGCGGTTGCGTTAAATAGATCAAACCAAGTGTCTGTTCTACGGTAAGATTATTTCTCAGCTTATTGAATAATGCAATATTGAATAAACAAACCTTTCCATAATAATCTTGTGCGGCCAGCATAGTGTTATCAGGACTCAATGCAACACTTTCTACTTCAGAATCTTCAATAAGGGTAAGCACCGGGTGAGCAGCTTGAACATTCCACAACTTGGTTTGATGACTAGAGCCACTCGCAAGTGTATGGCCATCAGCACTTAATGCAAATGAGTTAACCCACGAAGCAGGGTGATCTTCCATCTCGCACTGACCCATGAAGTTATTATTTACATATATTGTGTTGCCCACACTCGAAACAGTTATGAATTTATTATTACGATTGAAGATAGTAGCTTTTGCACCAAAAGAGTTATTATTTGATGAAAGTTGTTGTTCTGTAGAAAGATTCCATAAGCAGGAAAAGAAGTTACCCGAATCTCGGCGAATACAAGCAGCAAGTCCATTATTATCAGAGCTGAAGGTAAGTGATTTTGCAAAATCGGGGGTCTGAAATACGCGCAATGGTTCGCCACTCTGAAGGTTCCATAAACGTATTGTATTATCGAGAGAACTACTTGCAAGCATAGTATTATCAGGACTGAATGCAACGGAAGTTATTTTGTTAGTATGGCCCCAGTGTATAATAAATAGGTCATTGTTGGTAAGTCGATTCCATACATAGAGAGCCCCATTACTACACCCAACGGCAACTGTTTTACTGTCTGGACCAAATGCAACCGAAGATACCAATTGCTCGTGCGTTAATTGTTTCATAAATTGTCGATCTTTTAAGTTGTATAACATTACGGTTCTAAAAGCGGTGATAGCGAGTATTGAATTATCAGGATTGAATGCAAGGAGTGGGCACGAATCTTTGAAAGTGCGTGGAAATGGATTGGCATAGATATTTTCTGCATTAATAATATTTCTTAATGATGCTTGCAGATTCGGGGAATTGCCCATTAATTGTTGTGCAACTAATTTGTTCATGTTTGAGTTTAATGCAGAAATTAAATTTTTTCCGTGCATGAAATCATCAATGGGTTCTTTATGAGACAATTTGGCGGTAACAACTTTGCTCATTGTTTTAATTGCATCTGGTATATCTAGAAAATCTGCTTCATTTAATAAAGTAAGACATTCTTCAAGTGGTCTGTAACTAAATAGCTCTTTATGGGTCTTGGATATAAGTTCTTCCAAATGAACAGAGGATATATGTGGCAGTAGAAGTTTATTATTTTCATCTGATTCTTCAAGATCGGCAAGTAGAATTTTGATGGTTTGCGATTTTTTAATCAACAATTCTTTTTCTCTTGGTGTAAAGTAAATTGTTCGATTATCCGCGCATTTAATCTGGAAACTATTTTCCTTTTGTTCATCATGAAGGAAGTTGAACACATCAACCAAATGAGCAGCAGATAGGTGTTCAGAAAGTTGCGGGATATTTTCTTGCTGAAGCACTCTATTCTCTGCCAAATAGTGTTCATAAGACTTATACTTATCATGGATGTATTTAAAATAAGCAAGATATGCACTTTTTTCCTCGGGACTCAAGGTAATAGTTTTCTTTTGCGGGCTCGTATTTTCCATCCCATTTAAAGCAGAAGCAATAAAAATACAAAAGAAAAAGAGTACATTCAATTTTAAACCGTTAATTTAACGTTCAGTGCCAATTGCTCAAGATCTTGAATGATCGATAAATCAAGATTGATTGCATGGTTTGTTTTCAATTGTAACCGAGTGCCTTGTTCTTCAAACTCAATAAACAAGGGGATTTTTCCTACTAAAAGTTTTGCTTTTATTTGCTCCAATAACGTTGGTTTAAACGTTGTTGGCATTTGAATCGTCGCTCGTTCAATTGGCCATTGCTCAAAAAAAAGATCAACCGGAATCAGTTCTTGCGCTTTTATTTTGCACAGTTGTGTGCTTGTAGGGTCAATGGTCCCTTTGACTAAAAAAACATGATATTGTGAAAGCCATGGTTCAACTTTTTTAAACACACTGGGAAAAATAACGATTTCCGCTTTTCCGGTCGCATCTTCAAGTTGTAAAAATGCCATGCGATCACCTTTTTTGGTGACAATTTGTTTAGAACTCACAACAAGTCCGCATCCTGCAGCGGTAACGTTGTCAGCTGGAGCAAGTGAAGTTGCCGTAGTGCGAATCTGTTCAAAGGTACTGCAACTAAAAAGACGCGTAATTTTTTTGTAACTATCAAGTGGATGTGAACTTAAATAAAACCCAATAACTTCACGTTCTTTTTCAAGTTTTTCTTTAGTTTCCCAATCATCTCGCGGTGAGAATTGATACAGTTCAGGAATGCTGTCGGGGGAAGTAGGTGCTTGTGCAAATAAACCAAGTTGTCCCGTTGTGCGTGTTTTTTTAAGTTCAACTGCTTGTTCAATAATTGTTTCTAATTCATGTGTTTTTTGTGCGCGATTTCCGGGCAGTGCATCAAATGCACCTGCTGCAATTAAATTTTCAATTACTCGTTTATTAACGGTGCGCAAATCAACGCGCGAACAAAAATCAAGAAGATCAACGAACGGTTTTTTCGTTCGTTCGGCAAGTATAGTTTCAAGTGCAGCAGTGCCGACGTTTTTAATGCCGCGTAAGCCAAACAAAATTGACCCCGTAACAACATCAAAATCGATCTGAGATTGATTGATGTTGGGTTGGCTAAGGGGTAAGCCTAGCTCTTTAGATTCTTGCAAATAAAATGACATTTTTTCTGGATTGTCAGCTTCAAGCGAAATCAAGCAGGCCATAAACTCGGGAGCGTAATGCGCTTTTAAATAAGCAGTTTGGTAGGCAATGAGTGCATAGGCAGCTGAATGTGATTTATTAAATCCATAGCCAGCAAAATAGGCCATCAAATCAAACAATTCTCCCGCTTTTGTGCCATCAAAACCGTTGGTTATTGCGCGTTCTAAAAAGAGTTGCCGTTGTTTTGCCATCTCTTCCGGTTTCTTTTTTCCCATTGCTCTGCGTAAAATATCCGCTTCACCAAGTGTGTAGGAAGCAATAGTTGAAGCAATTTTCATTACTTGTTCTTGATACACAATGACACCGTACGTTTCTTGCAAAATTGGTGCGAGTGCATCAAAAAGATACGTAATTTTTTGTTTGCCGTGTCTTCGCGCAATAAAATCGTCAACCATACCAGAACCAAGTGGTCCGGGGCGGTAGAGTGCGTTTACCGCAATAATATCTTCAAATTTATCTGGCTGCAGTTTAACCAAAACATCTTTCAAGCCATCAGATTCTAATTGGAATACACCCGACGTTTTACCGTGCCCAAGTAATTGAAATGTTTTTGGATCATCAAGCGGTAATTTATCAACATCAAGCAAAATGCCATGATTTTTATGAATTAATTTAATTGCGCGATCGATGAGTGTTAAGTTTTTTAGCCCCAAGAAATCAATTTTTAAAAATCCGATCGATTCGAGTTCGGTCATTGCAAATTGTGTTACTAATTCGGTGCTTTTTGATGGAACATATACCGGAAGAACTTCATCAATCGGCTCAGGAGAAATTACAATACCGGCTGCATGTTTTGATGCGTGTCTGGTAAGTCCTTCAAGTTTAAATGCAAGTTCAAACAATTTTGCAGCGGTGGGATTATGTTCACTCATTTCTTTCAGGCGAGGTTCTTGTTCAAATGCTTCTTTGAGCGTAATTTTTAGTTGATCAGGTATTAAATTAGTAATTGCGTTTGCATCTTCAAACGGAATACCCAGTGCACGGGCAACATCTTTTACCACCCCTTTTGCCAACATGGTACCAAACGTAATAATTTGCCCCACTTTTTCATGGCCGTACCGTTCACGCACATAATTGATAACGCGATCGCGTCCTTCAATGCAAAAATCGATATCAATATCGGGCATGGTGATTCGTTCAGGATTTAAAAATCGTTCAAACAATAAATTATATTTGATTGGATCAATATTGGTAATTTCAAGCGCCCATGCAACTAATGAACCGGCAGCTGAACCGCGCCCCGGGCCAACAGGAATGGCATTTCGTTTTGCCCATTGAATAAAATCACTCACCACCAAAAAATAACCAACAAATCCCATTTTGGTAATAAGATCAATTTCGAGATCAAGACGAGTTTTGTATTGTTCATAGTGTGCGCGATCAATGCGCTCATTGAAAACGAGTGTTTCAAAACCACGTTCGCACAAATAACGAAAAAAACTTTCAGGAGTATGTTCTTTTGGAATTTCAAATTGTGGAAAAAATAGTTTTCCTGTTTCAAAATCAAATTCGCACCGATCAGCAATCAAACCACTGTTCCACACCGCTTGCGGATGTTCTTGAAACAGTTCAAGCATTTCTTCTTGTGTGCGCATGTATGGCCGACAATCACCAAACGTGAAACGATCAGGATCGGTCATTTTTGCTTGTGTTTGAACAGCGAGCATGACTTCATGTGCTTCGCGATCTTCTGGTAGAACATAGTGGCAATCTGCTGTTGCAAGCAGCGGAATGTTTTTGCGCGCACTCCATTCATATAATTTTTGATTTAATAATTTTTGATCGTTTTGATCTTCTGGTTGAATTTCAAAATAAAATCGATCACCAAAAACTGATGAAAACCAATCGATTCTTTTAGTTGCTTCTTCCTCATTGCCACTCATGAGTAAATTGGGAATGTGGCCACCTAAACACGCTGTTGTTGCGATTAGCCCTTCAGAATATTTTTCCAAAATTGCATAATCAATACGAGGCTTAAAATAAAACCCTTCTTGATAGGCAAATGAAAGCAGTTTGCAGAGGTTGCGGTAACCTATTTTGTTTTCAACAAGCAATATGAGATGATGATATTTTTTATCAACCTGTTTTATGGTGACATCATCGGTAAAATAGGCTTCAATTCCTAAAACTGGTTTTATCTGTGCTTTTTTACACAGCTGAAAAAATTTGACGGCACCAAAAACGTTGCCATGATCGGTAATTGCGAGCGCTTTAAATTGATGCTGTTTTCCAAACGCAACTAAACGTTCAAGTGTTATAGCACCATCAAGCAATGAATAATCGGTGTGTAGGTGCAAATGAGTAAAATGCTGTGACATTGAAACTGTTTCTACTTTGTGTGGTGGTTAAAAAAACTATTGTATTAGTGTACGCCGTTACACAAAAAAGTGGAGTCTTAAAACACCCAAAACCAGGCATAATTGCGCGCCGCTATTTAATCGTTTCAGATAGAAATTATTCCAATGAAAAATCTCCATTTTGGCGCAAAAAAACAATTTTATTTAATTATGGTATTATAGGGGTATGGGTCTCTCTTTTATATTTATACAAAACAGAAGGATTTTTATGAACACTAAATTAGTGCTGTTAGCGGTATCTTTATTAGCTGTGCAACAATCAAGCGCGCTTGTTTTTGAAGAAGATCGTATGGTGTGGGACCGCGAAGAAGCAGAAAGTTTGGGATTGCGTATTCCTGGAAAACAAACGGTTACAGCTGCTCCTCAACCTGTTTCAATAAAAGAAGAATCAGTAAAACAACAACCAATTAAAAGTATGTTTGAGTCAACTTCAAACAAATATTGGTGGGAAACTGAAAAAGAATCAAAAGATGCCGAAACATTAATGGCAATCTTTAAAATTATCTCGCAAGAAATGAATAAACTTGAAAAAAACTTTGTCGAAGAAATGTGGAGTTTTGATTTGGCTGAATATGCGCTTTCACCAGTTAAAGAAGTTCCTCATTTAGCACAGTTGTGGAAATTGGTTAATACCAACAAAAACGTGAAACAATTTAAACCAGCACTTGTTTCAATCTTTTCAACTATTCAATCAATGATTGTAGATGGAGAACATGTTTCATCTCACAGTTCTCAATTAGCACAACAGTTGGTGAATTTCAGTGACGAAGTTGATTCAGTGGTAACAACTGAACAAAAAAAAGATCTTGTGAACGCACGAGACATTTCGCTTGTATTAATGTGCTCATTAGGATCTTAATTAGCAATGTTGGTAGTAAAATTTATCGCTGCAAGTGGCGTTGGTGAAACGGCAAAATTGGGAATGCCAACAAAATTGGTGCCATTATTATTTGCCCAGTTTGCATAGACTCTATTTGCAACTCCTTGATTTTCAAAACCAAATAGTAAATTACCCGTAGCAGTATTGCTGCGAATCTGCAATTCAGTGGTAGCCGGATCAAAATGGAATCCGGCTATTCTGTTTCTATGTGCTGTGGATTCTAAAATTGAACTATTTGTGCTTGTTCCTTCAACACGAAATCCGTTTTGATTATCTTCTGCTTGGCATTGACTCACGCGTATTTGGTTTCCTTGTAATCTAAAACCAGTTAAACCATTGTTATCAGCAAAGCAGTTTTGCAACGTTGTGTTATTACTCAGAATTGAAAAACCGAATTGAGCATTACCTGAAGAAATGCAGTTTTGATAGATCATGTGTTGGCAATTGGTTTGGGCAAAACCGTTAATGGCGTTAGAATAAGCGATGCAATTTGGCAAGAAACAATTGACACAACCATTAAAAACAAATCCTTGTCCTGTTCCGATACCAGAATTGCCAAATGAGTAACAATGTTGAAAGATACAGTTTTGCACGTTAATACCGATACCATTGGTTATAAAAAAGCCGGCTTGTACATTGAGCAAAGCGACACAGTTTTTAAATGAGGATCGAAGAATGCCGGTTGCTGAAAAACCAACGTTATTGGCTATTGCAATAATATTATTAATTTGTAGATTTTGTGCATTCTGATTAATTTGTAGAGCATTGCCGGTGAACTGTCTCAGGGACCCATTTTGTACAATGACATTGTTGAATGCGTTAACAAGTATTGCATTTGCGCGTAATCCGCCACCACTCAATAATTGGTTATTTAAATCCAAAACTACATTATTAGAATTAATGGTAATCAAGGGGGAGGGAATGCCGATTGGTGTTGTTAAATTTTCAACGACACAATAATTTCCTGCAGTATTAATAGTGAATGGAACATTTGATTGATTGATTTGTACTGATATTATACAATCTTCGCGTGTGATTGTTTCGTTCGTTTCTGAGAAAAAATCGGTCGGTTGTATTGATAAAATTTCATTGTCGGCAAGTTTTTCTAAACTGGCCGCAAGTTTTAAGATGCGTTCATTTGATTCATTTTGCGAAAACAATGGTGAAATTGTGAGAAATAGAAATAATACTACTCTTTTTTTCATTCCAGACTCGCCTCATAAGATTAAACAATATTTTGTACTTGTTCTCTCGCCTTTTCAAGTTCAACTTTTATATTAATGGCATGTGCGCTTATGTGCGCATCGCTGCATTTTGCCGTGATCGTGTTAATTTCACGCGCCATTTCTTGGAGAATAAAATCAAGGCGTCGACCTTTTTCATTTTCATCAAGATGAATTGTTTTATTAAATGTTGCCAAATGGCTTTTGAAACGAATAATTTCTTCGTGAATATCAATTTTATCAAGCTCAAAATAAAGCGTGTTTCGTTGCGATTCTGCCAATTCTTGATTGTGTTGATCAATGGTGCCCATGCGCGCGGTTATTTTTGCTTTGCGATCTTCCATTAATTGATGTGCTTCTTTTTCAAGCGCACTCATTTCTTTGGTGATGACTTCAAATCGCTGTTCAAGATCGCGTAACAAATTTTTACCTTCAGCAACTCGCACTTTGATTAATTCATTAATTAATTGATCAAGTGCTTTCAAAATTGGTGCTCTGAACGATTCATCAGCTGTTTGTTCTTCAAATGAAAAAACATTTGGTAAGCCAATGAGATCATGGAGTTGAACTTCTCCAGCTACGCCAGTATTTTTTTTTATGGCATTGATTGCGTTCAAATAGCTTGCAGCAATGGTTGGTTCTGCTTGAATCGGTCCGCGGAATGAATGAGGATTTTGTGCATGAATGATAATGGTAACATGGCCACGGAGCAAACGATCTTTCAGTTTTCTGATAAATTCCAGCTCAAGATATTGCAAAGCCAAGGGAAATTTACACGTGGTTTCAAAAAAACGTGAATTGAGTGATTTAATACTCATGGTCAGCTGAACGGTTGAACCATCAGCTTTTGATAGTTCAAGATTTTTAAGTGCAAATCCGGTCATGCTAACAACCATGAAACCCTTTCTTAGGTAGTTAAATTTGTGTACACATTTTGTACATCATCATGCTCTTCGAGCTCATTTAAAAATTCATACGCTTTTTCTGCTTGTTCTGTCGAGAGTTGAGTTGTGTTTTGGGCAACCCATTCAACTTCGGCACTTTCAACTTTTAAGCCAAGTGAAGCTACCAAATTTTTAATTGGTTCTACTGATTTGGTATCACACGTAATAGTAAAGACATTTTCATCATGTGCAATATCTTTAATGTCAAAATCGATTAATTTTTCGAGTAATTCATCTTCTGTAACGCCGGTGCCGGTTGCTTGTACAACACCCAATTTTGCAAACATCCAATTAACAGAACCAGATTCACCAAGCGATCCACTTTTAACCGTAAAGATGCGGCGAATTTCTGCCACGGTGCGATTTTTATTATCGCTGAGCGTATCAACCATCACTGCAATGCCAAATGGCCCATATCCTTCATATAGTTGAGCTTCATATTGTGCACCAGGTAGTTCGCCAGTACCTTTTTTGATAGCGCGCGTGATGTTATCCATTGGCATATTTGCTTCACGTGCTTTATCAACCAGCAAACGCAAACGTGGGTTGAATGAAATATCGCCACCTGAGCGCGCAGCTACTGAAATTTCTTTACTTAAACGAGAAAAAAGTTTGCCTCGTTTTGCATCGATTGTGGCTTTTTTACGTTTAATTGTTGCCCATTTAGAATGACCTGACATGAATTCTCCTAGATGGAAAAAAGATCCTTTTGCCCCAAAAACTTATTTTTTAAATAAGATAGCGCTTTATAGGGAATCTGTCGACCCCGGGGTGTTTTTTCTAGATATCCTTGTCTCATTAAGAACGGTTCCAAAACATTTTCGATTGTTTCTCTATCTTCTCCGATCAATGAAGCGAGTGTTTCAACACCAACCGGTCCACCATCAAATTGTTCGATAATTTTGCGCAGTAATAAATTATCAACGGTGTTTAATCCATCTTTATCAATACCCAAAAACGTGAGCGCTTCTTCTACCACCGCTGTGTCAGCGGCCCGTTCATGAACTTGTGCAAAATCGCGCACGCGACGAACAATTTTTTTTGCAACACGAGGAGTTCCGCGCGAACATTGTGCAATCAGTAATGATGATTCGGCAGAAAGCGATAATTTTAAAAATGATGCACTTTGTGCAACAATATGGCTCAGTTCTTCATCGGTATAGAAATCGATCCGTTCAATAATACCAAAACGTGAGCGAAGCGGAGCAGAAATCATACCACTTTTGGTGGTTGCGCCAATTAAGGTGAATGGATGAAGCGGAAGGGTGACCGTTTTTGCACCAGCTCCTTGGCCAATAATAACATCAACACTAAATTGTTCCATAGCGGTGTACAACACTTCTTCAACATTTGAAGGCATGCGGTGAATTTCATCGATAAAAAAAATATCGCGTGGTTCAAGATTTGAGAGCAACGCAACCAAATCACCGGTGCGTTCAAGAATTGGTCCGCTTGCAATTTTAATATCAACCCCCATAATTTGTGCCATAATGGTAGCTAACGTTGTTTTACCAAGACCTGGTGGGCCAAATAAAAGCAAATGATCAAGTGGTTCTCCGCGCATTTTAGCCGCTTGTGTATAAAGGGCCAATTTTTTTTTAAGTTCCGCTTGCCCTAAATAATCGTCAAATGTTTTTGGACTAAAATCGTGTGCTCGTTCTTCGGCGGTTTCTTGCTGGGTAAGTAATGTGATTGGTGCTAATTCATTCATGAGAAATTGTTGATTGTGTTATTGAGTTTGATTGTGGATTATACGTAATGGTGTATATCGTGGTGTCTGTTTGATGATCAATATCGGTTTCAATTTGGGTAAATTTGAAAATTAAATTGGAATTATTTTCACGTACCGAAATATTATTTTTTATGCGTTCGGGATTTACTGCAATTCGATTGGCACTGAGAATTCCGTCGATCTTCTTGTATAAATTTTCTAAGGAAATTAAATCTACCGGATTTGAAAATACAACGGATAAGAATTTTTTATTGTAAGGTTGTAGAGTATAATTGAAATTGGGATTTATTTGAGCGATCGCTTGTTTAATCTGTTCATCCTTTTGCTCATGGATTTTAAGAACAATTCGATAACTTGGATGACAATGAATTTCTTTCAAGCTAGGAAATGTGCCACCAATTTTTTCTAATGCATTGAGAATATTATTTTTTCGATGTTCATCTATTTTGCCATTTACGCCGGAACCTTGTGCAAGCCAGCATGCATCTTTTTCAACTTGATTATACAATAGATCAGGAGATTCTGAACTTTCCATGGAGAAAATTAACGGATGGTTAATAAAAATCAGTAAAAAAATAATGATTTTTTTCACGCGATTGCCTTTGATTTGTTTTGTTATGAGTAATGTATCGCTGTAAAGGGCAAAACGCAATGATTTTAATCTCCAATATAATACCTTCGTATGGTGATACCATTAATCCAACCTAAACTTGCAAGTGTAATCCACAAATTGCTGATTCCATAACTAATAAGTGGCAGAGGAATACCAACAATTGGTAATAATCCAGTTACCATCGCAACATTGATGATGCATGCAAGCAGGCAATGAAGCATCAATCCAAGTGCAAGTAATTGAGCAAAAAATATTTTTATCGTGCTAATCAAATACAAAAGACGCAGGAACAAAATAATATAAAGCATCATAATAAAAAGTGCGCCACAAAAACCCCATTCTTCACAAATAACAGAAAAAATAAAATCGGTTCTGCTTTCGGGCAAGAACATTAATTTATTTTGTGTGCCTTTTAAAAAACCCTTGCCACACAAACCTCCCGAACCAATAGCAATTTTGGATTGTTCAATTTGATATCGTTCTTTGTGCATATTTCCTTCACCTAAAAAAACTGCAATTCGTTGTTTTTGATATGGTTTGAGGAATTTCCACAAGATGGGTGCAGTGCACGTAATAAACAAACAACCAAGTACAAACCATTTTTTATCCAGTCCTGCTGCCCACAACAAAATAGTGCCGGTAAATGCAACTAAGAGCGCTGTTCCTAAATCTGGTTGTTTTTGAATAAGCACAAAACTGGCAATTAAAATAAGCAAAATTGGCACAAAATCGCGCATTATAAAGCGGGGTGAATCATTTTGTGCATATAAATGATGAGTGATAAATGCGGGTAAAAATAATTTTGAAACTTCTGATGGTTGAAATTTAAAAAAAATGAGATCAACCCACCGTTGGCCACCTTTGCCAATTGAACCTTTAATAAGTGTGAAAATTAAAAAACCAATAATGGCGATATATAAAAAATATCCCCACCGCATAAGGGTGCGATAATCACAAATGCAAAAAAAGAAATAAATACACAATGCTGAACCAGCACCAAAAAGCTGTTTCTTAAAAAAAATTGAATACACTTGTTCAGGACGCGTTGTGGCACTGTAGATAAAAAGTAAACCAATACTAATTAAAATAAGGGTGATGCCAAAACTAACCCAATCAAAATAACGCGCAACGCGACGAACAGAAGCAAAAATCATAGTTCTCCAATTGAAATTGAAAAATAATGGTTTGCTTTAGAGTAAATAAAAAATTAAAAAACAGCACGCATTTAGAAATAAAATACGAGTGAATCGTTTTCTTATTTTTTCGGTAGATAATTGAGCATCAACGATTCTTTTAAGTTGGAAGATGCCATAATTTCAAAATAGAAGGGTTCAAATGAACGTTCAACCATTCCTTGAAAAATAATGTGATAATAGAGTTCAAATATCTCAATACCATTATTTTGCAGCTGAGAAATCTGACGAGACAACGTTTTACTTGATTCATGCAGTTCTTCGACTTTGGCATCAACCGCATCGACCATTGTTTCGATGGTATCGTATAATGCTAAACCGCGCATCTGTTCTTCAATTAAAAATGGATTATTATTTATAGTAAGAGCTTCGCAGGTATTATCATAAATTTGGAATTGTTGTGAAAGGGCAGTATAGATTGGTTGAATTGCTTTCAATGTTTTTTGTGTGTCGGCTGAGCACAATTGAGCATTTACGGTAATTGCTTCTGTCGCATGAGTTGCCATTGCATCAATGAGAGTAAATAGGCGTTGATCTTGAAGCGCTTTTTCCATGAGCTCTTCATGTACAAGGGTAATCGTGTTGCGCATATTCACATTGTTTTTTAATGTATGCACTAAATATTCAAAGTCACTCAATGGTTGAGCCAAATCAATCACTTGTTTATCAACTATTTTTAATTGCAAAGCTGTGTGCGCAATTAATGTTAATTGTTGTTCAATTTGTTGTTCAATTTTAGCGCGCATCAGTGAAAAATAAACGGTATTTGCAAGCAGCTGAATTTCTTCATTGCTTAATGGATTTTTTTGAGACCAAATTGAATCTTGGATTGTTGGTTTTAATTGTGAGCTAAAATTGACCGGTGAATTGTGTGCAAAGATCGAAACTGATGCTACGAAAGATAAGAGAATGGGGACTATTTTCACACACACCTCAGTTAAAAAATGGTCGGGGCGGCCAGACTCGAACTGGCAACCCCTCGCTCCCAAAGCGAGTACGCTATCCAATTGCGCCACGCCCCGACAAATTATTTTTTATGTAAAAGCAGTGTAACTATTTTTACTCACGTATGCAAGTACAAAATCGCTAGTTCATTAATAAATTTCAAAATTGCTCATGACTAAATTTGCATTAACTTCAAGTTCTGGCTTGATGGTTTGATCATGAGTCATATATACCGAATTGCCGACAGAAACTGTATCATTATTTGGCAATTTTGTGCTTGCAAAACTTGCGTTAATATTAATGATCGTTGGCACATCTGGATTGGTAATCAAATGAACTGAACTGCAATGCGCATCAATGGTAATCTTTGGCGGCAGTTGATCAGCCGGCACAGAACGTAAATCGATGCGAATGCTGCTGAATGCAACGCGATAATCATCTTTAATTGGTTGTTTAATTGATTGTTGTGAAGATGAAAATGACGAAAACCAAATTGTGCGCGTATCAGATTTTTTGTTAAATGAGGTAACCATTGAAACACCAAGATAAATGAGTAATCCACCAAAAATGATGCGAATAAGTGGTAAATCGATGCCAAAAATTGCTTTTATCAATACTGATACGCCGAAAATAATGATAAGAGTACCCCAGAAAATTTCTGAGCTGAATAGGTGTTTCATGATATCAAAAAATCTCTCATTCTGAATAAAATAGCGAATCTAAGAACACATCTCGCTTTGAGCGGTTTAAAATGGGGTGAATGATGGGGATCGAACCCACGGCCACCAGAGCCACAATCTGGTGCTCTACCAACTGAGCTACATTCACCATTTCTGTAGTTAAAACTATACATTTTTGAGCCAAAAAGCAAATTTTATAGCAATTATACAAGTAAAAATGTACCAGTACTTTATAAAATAAGGCGCGAGGGGGTATTTTGCCTTATTTCTCGATTCATGGTATTATGTAAGATGCTAAAATTTGAAAAAATTTTATAATCGAAATATTAACTTTGTGGTGATTTATGCAAAATAATGAGAGTGACAACAATACGCGAAAATCGACTGAATGGATTATTATTAGGGGTGCGCGGGAACATAATTTAAAAAATGTCGATGTCGAAATCCCAAAAAATAAGCTTACGGTTATTACTGGTCCTTCAGGATCGGGTAAGAGTTCATTGGCCCTTGATGTCCTGTTTACTGAAGGTAAGCGCCGTTACATGGAATCGCTTTCTTCGTATGCGCGTCAATTTTTAGGGATTGCAAAAAAGCCCGAATTTGACCGCATTGATGGTCTTTGTCCAGCTATTGCTATTGAACAAAAAACGGTTGGCGCGAACCCCCGTTCAACGGTCGGTACGATTACCGAAATTTCTGACTATCTTCGTGTTTTATTTGCGCGTATTGGGGTTCCACATTGTCCTACTTGCTCAATTGAAATTAATCCTGAATCGCCCGATAATATTACCAAAAATGTCTTAAAGACATTCAATGGCAACAATGTCACCATTGCGGCCCCACTTGCTGTTCAAAAGAAGGGTGAATTTCAAAATGAGTTAACGACTCTTTTTGAACGTGGCTATTATCGATTTATTATTGATGGTGTTTCACATAAATTTAGTTCAGCGCATGAAATAAAATCGCTCAAATTAGCAAAAACGTACAAACATTCGATCGACGTTTTGATTGATCGTTTAGAAGTGTCAGAAAATGAACGTGCACGATTGCAAGAAGCGGTGGAAAAATCGTTTTCGCTTGCAAGTGGCATGTGCAAAGTTATTGTTGGTGATAAAGAACATCTTTATTCTTCACAGCGCATGTGTTTGCATTGTTCGCAAACTATTCCTGAACTTGAACCACGTTTTTTTTCTTTCAATTCACCAATTGGTGCATGTACCGAATGTCACGGTTTAGGAATAATTCATTTATGGCCTTGGGGTGAAAACGATCCAGAAAGTTGGAAATCGAACTATCCCGATTTTTTTGGTTCGCATGCACAGCAACAAACATGCAAAATGTGTTTGGGTAAACGTTTAAATCAGTTTGCATTAGCGGTTAAAATTGGTGGCAAAAATATCGTTGATATTGGTGAACTTTCGATCAAAAATGCGGTTGTATTTTTTGAACAACTCCGTTTAAATGCTCGCGATGAAGTGATTGCTCAAGGATTGATAAAAGAAGTTCGAGCCCGTTTACAATTTTTAAACGATGTTGGATTGTCATATCTTTCATTGAATCGTTCTGCGCGAACTCTTTCGGGCGGTGAAGGACAGCGAATTCGGTTAGCAACACAAATAGGCTCTGCATTGAGCGGAGTGCTCTATATTCTTGATGAACCAAGTATTGGTTTGCATCAGCGCGACAATGATCGACTCATTAATACCCTCAAAGCATTACGCGATCTTGGTAATACGGTTCTTGTGGTAGAGCATGATATTGATACCATGCGTGTTGCTGATTATTTAGTTGATATGGGGCCAGCTGCCGGAACATTAGGTGGAAAAGTTACTGCCGTTGGAACACCAGTCCAACTTGCGAAAAATTCACATTCCCTCACGGGGGCTTATTTAGCAGGTCGCCGTGGTGTTGTGGCTCCTAAAAAGCGTCGTCAACCAACTGGGCAGTTGCTTCTAAAAAATGCACAAAAAAATAATTTAAAAGATGTTTCAGTATCATTTCCTTTGGGAGTAATGTGCTGTGTCTCAGGAGTATCGGGTTCTGGTAAAAGTACCCTGGTTCTTGATGAATTAGTGAACGCACTTCAACGTGAACTACTCACTGTGAAACACCATGGGCAAGAGCCAACAACGCACACCGATCTTGAGGGAGTTGAAAAATTAGAATCATTAGTGGTGATTGATCAATCGCCAATTGGTCGTACACCCCGTTCAAACCCGGCAACTTATTTGGGAGTATTTGATGATATTCGCAAACTGTTTGCAAGTTTACCTGAAAGTAATGCACGTGGGTATAAAGTAGGCCGATTTAGTTTTAATGTTGCAGAAGGGCGCTGTTTTGAATGTAAGGGTGATGGCACTATTTCAGTTTCAATGCAGTTTTTACCCGATGTGATAATGACTTGCAAAAGTTGTAACGGTCAACGTTTTAATGCTGAAACGTTAGCAATTAAATTTAAAAACAAAAATATTGCCGATATTTTAGAAATGACCGCACTTGAAGCAGAACAATTTTTTGCTGCACACAAACAAATTGCAAAACGACTTTCACTTATGTGTCAGGTTGGCCTTGATTATCTCAAATTGGGGCAACCATCAACAACACTTTCCGGTGGTGAAGCACAGCGAATTAAGTTAGTTGATGAATTAGCTAAACGGGGCAGCAACACCTTGTACATTTTAGATGAACCAACTACCGGATTGCACACCAGCGATATTGAAAAATTGCTTGAAGTGCTCAATCGCTTAGTTGATAAAGGCAATTCAATGATTATTATTGAACATAATCTTGATGTACTCAAAACGGCCGATCATTTGATTGATTTAGGACCTGAGGGTGGCGATGGTGGTGGTACTATTGTGGCGCAAGGAACACCCGAGCAGGTGGCAAAAAATGCAAAAAGCCATACGGGTCGCTATCTTAAACAGATTTTGTAATGAGAGCATTATTGTTGTTTACCGATTCTTTCTCTATTTTCTCTTTAACTAATTGTTGAGCAAAACGAGCGAATGCTCTGTTGTACATCATTTGATTTTTTCGATCAAGAAATAAATCGGGTAGTTTGCTCATAATCGGTGCGTGGTTGAGTGGATTCATTGGCTGCATAATTATCTTTTTATCCCATAAGATACTGCACATTGCAAGATTAATTTTTAGTAATTCATTGCCTTCTAAATCAATGATCGATATATATGGTCCCTGCTTGTGTGTCATGCAATGTGCGACTGCAAGGTGGGTATTTTCTGGACTGAATCGTAAACATTGGATGGGAGATTTCAGTTTAAATGCTGGTTGTGCAATTGTGATGATTGAATTTATGGTTGGGTTTTCTTGATGATTCAATGTATGCAAATAAACGTTCTTGTTAGAAGCGCAGGCGATTTGATTTTTATTGCAAGTAATATCACTCACAAATGATAACCCTTTCAAAATGTTAACGATTGCAAGTTTTTGTTCAGAACTATCAGGTACGTGTATACAGGTAATAGTTACCTGCTGATCGCCTATTTTGCTTGGTACTAAAATGTTATTGTTTTCAGTGGGAATAATGTGACTGATCGGATAGGGCCAGTCGATCTTTTTTTGTGTATTTGTATCTACATTGTAGACATTGAGTGTTTCGCCAAAAAATTTTTGAAAACCAATTAACGTTACTGGATTGCTAAATTCTATTACTATTGGTCTACCAAATGATTCACGATCGATGGTTGATAATAATTGACATTCAGGTAGTTGAAATAGTTCGATTGCAGTTTTTATTTGATTAAACAGCGCAATCGTTTTCTCATCTTGAGAAAACGAAATTTCATCGCTTATTAAGTTTGAAATGAGATGATGTGTCCGGGAATAAATGGTGTTGAGATTGTTTTCATTTAATCGATACAGCTTGTATTGGCAATATTGCGCTTCTGTGTTTTCCCGCTCATACATAAGATAGTTCTGATGGGGTGATATTTTTATTAGCTTGCCACGTTTTTTCAAGTGTTCAATCGGATTACTTAAACTGTTCGCAAGACCAGCTAACAAGTCACTATTCATGGTGGTGGCATAATTTTGAAGAGTAGTTCGAGCGGTGCTTAAATCATTCATGTTAAGTAATTCATTGCTAATCTGTTTTTCGCACAATAATTTTAGTGTTGGAAAAAAAGGATTGAGAGGCACTGGTTCTTGCGATGGTTTTTCTGTTTCCATAGGGAAACTGTCAGCAACAACACATAGTAGCACAATGAAAGTAATAAAATTAATTTTCATTTCTATTCTCATCGTGCTTATTCTTTTTCATGGCATAGTTGGCAATTATCAATTTCAAATTCTTTAAGTTTACCGATTTTTCTTCAAAAATGAATTCTTCAAAAATATCTGATTGTGCTCCGTGATAGGATTCATTTTGAATAACTAAAGCACTACCATCTGTTTTGAAAGAGAGATATGAAATTGACGGTTGAGCAGTTGGTCCATGCTGAACACGCATAAACGGGGAAGGATGGGATGTTTCAAAAGAATAAGTCATAAGGGGCACGCAACCAGAATTTTTAATTTTCCGGAAATCGTAGAGATGAACTTTTCCCTCGGGCAAACTTGTTCCAGCGGCAAAAAAAGGTTCGTGTGATGCCGTAGCGGTAACTTTTTCCAGATGTGGAATTTCCGCTATTGATTTTGAAATTCTAAAATCGAAAAGATACAGATTATGATCGCGTGACCCGGCTACAACAAGATGATTTTGACGATCGACCGTGAGCGAATTAATAATGCCATGCTTGGATGTTCGCTTGATTTTATCTCCTGATTCAAATTTAAATTCATAAATTGCGGGGCCTGTTCTATTATAATTTCTTGAATAAAACAATGATTGTTCATCGGGTTGCATTGATTGGATAATTCCATGCTTGAGGTCAATGATGGAAAAATCATTTTCTATTTTTTCTGAAATGTTCCCTACATAAATAATTGGTGTATTGCTGGGATTAATTAAAATTGTTTTTGATTGATTGGTTTCATGGCATATGCAATGTTCAATTGCGGTGGTAGGGAGTATGTATTCTTTCAAATTTAAAACGTAATCGGTTAATTCACCTGCAGTAAGATCAAGAAAATTAAAGATTTTAGAGCGTTGTTGATTATATACGAGAAGTGATTGGCAGGGACAAAATGTGGCAGTCTCAGCGCCAAGTTTTTTTAATTTATCACCATAGGGCCAGGTGTAATAATCTTCATTATAAACAGCGAGTGTATGGGCCGAATTAAGAGCTTTCAAATTTGTTTTGTTCCGATGTTGAGTATAATTGAAATAATCAGGCACTGCATTTTGATAAAGAAAATCTTGCACACCGTATGACAGTTGATTTTTTTTCAATTGCTTCTTAATTATTTGGTCCAATTTTTTGGGAGATTTATACATTTTAAGAGCTAGAATGGAATCGAGCCACGCTTGTGTTGATAACAACGTTAATGCGGGAACTCTCTTATTTTCATGGGATTCAAATTTCTGATGCGAGAGCGCATTATTTTGAGTCGATTGCTTATTTTCCATCGAAAAAAGGGGGTGGATATATAAATAAAGGATGAATAAAATCAAGTTTAACATTATCACGCTCTCCCCCAAATAAAATTAATTCAAATATGATAATATACTATCACGAATTAATTCGAAATTTCAATTGCGTTAAAAAAATAAAGCTTATATAGAGAATTGTGGGTGGTAATTTTGAGATTTGTTTAATGCCGTTGACGTTATGAACAACTTATTTAAACTGAATAATAATTATTATTTTGGAACAGAAAGAACATTAATGCGGTTTTATTTATTACTTCAATTACTTATTTTTAACAGTTTGAGCAATGCGCTTGTGGCAATTGAGTACAACGTTCGAGCATTTAAACCAATAGATATCCAACAAGTAGCGCGTGCGCAGAAAAAAATTGCGCGCGAAATGGAACTAAAAATACAGGCACAGCGTGCGGTTATTATTTCATTGCTGGCAACGAGTGGGTATTTGTTTTATCAATGGGCGTTGCCTGAAACAAAAATAACTTTATCAGTTCAACAGCCTGAAGTGGTTTTGCCAAAAGAACCTGTTGAAGTGGTGCTCAATCAGCTTGATGTAAAAATTACTTCCATTGCGCGAGAAGTGCACGATGTTGTGAGCAGAGATTTAGTTTCACGAGAGTTCTTAAGAGATCAAGGATACGTAGTTGGTGGGAAACTTGAATGGGGACAATGGGCCAAAGGGTGGGGCTATTGGGTTGCACGAACGTTTGGTAATGCGTTCATGTTCGGAATTGCAGGAAGTACCATCTCACCATTGATGAAATATTTCAAACAACTTGAATCGTTTGCTGATCGAAATGTGAGCAAGCTCTTTCATGAAGTGAGTTTGAAATGGTTTTTGACAACGCGTGTTCATTTACCGGCTACTTTTACTGATTTGGAAACCTTGGTAAAACAGCTTGATGAAGAAATTGTTCTGAAACAAAACGATTCAAGTGAACATCTTGTTAAAGAACATGAATTTCATAAATTATGTTTGAGCCAATCATGGTCAATTTTTATAACGCAAATGGAACGCATTCTTGGATTTATCGAATACCGCCGCACCACCTTTGTACCATTAGTTCACGAACGATCTAATCAAATTGCTCAGCATATTTTTCAAATCGTATTCAAATCAGCAAACGATTTACGGTTGCATAGTGCTGATGACCAAACATCAGGCAACTATACAGATATTTTGAACAATATGCGCAAAGCACTCGATCAAGAATTAAAAACGTTCATTGATCTTGAAGTAATAGATTTTGCTTAATAATAATGACTCATGCTTTATCAGATCTGATAGCCATACTTATTTACCAAAACCTCTTTTATTGTATTTTGAATTACTTCATGTTGATTTATTACCGTAAATTCAGCAAGGCCACATAATTGTTTTACTTGTTCCTTTGAATAAGCGAAATTAAACGTATTGCAATAATCTTCACTCACGCAATAATCGGGGTCAAAATGGGGATCGTAATTGCAATTTTTAATGCGTGGAAAGTAAATAATAATTGGTGTTTCTACGTCATTATCATCTTTAAAAATACTGATTGGTTTTTGGTCAATTCCTTCGTAGTTAATGTGAGGAAATTTTATTCCTTTACGCTGAGCATATTTTTCTGCCAAATACAGTTCTGGTGCACCGCTCACCGATGCTGAAGCATCGTATACAATTATCACATCAACTGAGCGTGTTTTACGCAACAGTGGCGGAAAAGGAAGATTAAAATCGATGCCTGCATCAACAAGTGTCATATTTTTTTCATCTTTGATTGGGCTTTCGCTATGCAGATAGCTAAAGTTTGCAAGCATGGCAGGAAAAAGTCGTGCTTCACCAATTATTGAATTGATGATCAGCAAGATGCACTTTTTTAACGGTTCGTAAATAAATGAAGGTAATTCTGATTTCACTTGGGCAATATTGTCAGCAGTCATTCGAATAACATCTTGTAGATTTACTTCAAATGCAGATCCACAAACTCCCAGATAAAATCCGAGCGTTTGTTCGGGTGCGCTATTAGTGGAAATTCCTTCTTTAAATTTTCGACCGAAAGCCCAGGTAGGAACATACGATTTTAAATACGAGCTGCCAACTTCAAATGGCGTGAATTCGACCCATTCATACGGTTCAAGATTTGATTGAATTGCTGTATAAATGGGCATTGGTAACGACCCATTCATAATATATTGATGTGATTCGCTCATGGTGAGGTGTAGTGGATTGTCAGATGCATGTGTTAACAGTGTGTTTGCAAGAAGACCACCATAAATATCAATGCTTGTTACCATCTGCTTGTACAGCATTTTGTGTATGAATAATTTCATGAGTTGTTTAAGTCTGCTTAATCCCATAATTTGTTTGATGCCATCATCTAAATCGATTGATAAAGGTTCAAAATAATCAGGGAGCGATTTGCCAGATGCTATCCATGGCGCGATTGCCCATGTTGAACCGGATAATCCTGCCAAATAAAGTGTCGCATCGAGTGCTCCGGATCGTTGCGCGCCATTTAAAAACCCAAAAGTGGTAATCATCGAACGAAATCCGCCACCGCTAAAACAACAAGCAATTCGAGGAATTTTATTTTTATCAAGTTTTATATTGAACGTTTCTTCCAGATATTTTTGTACGTTTTCTAATCGCTTAGAAACGTATTCTTGTTCTTGTGAACACAATTCATCGGTCGGGCTATAGCGCAAATGCGCAATCTCGTTTTGATAGGGTTTACTTGGAAAGAGACTATTGTAAATATTTTCAGGCAGTGATGATAATGTTGTTCCAAAGTCGTTTATTGTCTGTTTTATAGAACCGTAAATATCGGTTAAAAATTGTGGCAATCGTGTTTCTTCATATGATCGCTCAAATGGTAAATCGCTCATTAATGGTGGTACGGTATTGGTGGTAAAGGTAAGAACAAGTAAAAAAGTAGAATGTAAAATAAAACATTTTTTCATCGACAGCTCCTCTTTTTTGAGCGATAGCTTACTTTTTTTTCATGCATATTTGCAACTATCATGATATGCTGGTGCGCATATGTAACACAATCTATGTACGGTCGGTAGTTCATGAGTGAATTTATCAATAATGGTTCAACACCATTGATGAAACAATTTTTTGAAATTAAAAATCAGTACCCTGAAGCATTATTAATGTTTCAAGTGGGTGATTTTTATGAACTCTTTTTTGATGATGCAAAAGTTGCGGCTGCTTTTTTGGGAATTACTCTAACTGCACGCGGAAAGAACCAGGGAGAAGAAATTCCGTTATGTGGAGTTCCAGTTCATGCGCTTGATTATTACGTGGCTAAATTAGTAAAGGGTGGTTTTCGCATCGCCATATGTGATCAACTCGAAGAAGCGAGACCAGGCAAAGTGGTTAAGCGGGGTGTTACGCGCGTTCTAACTCCCGGCACTTTAACTGATGCGCAATTGTTGGAAACAAAATCTGCTTCATATCTTCTTTCTTGCATGCCACTTGATGATGAGTGGGGATTGTTATTTGGTGAGCTGTTGACTGCACAACTTTTTGCAACCGTCATTTCAGCAGAACATTACCACATTCTCGAATCTGAACTGTCTCGCTTTTTTCCCGATGAAGTTATTTTGCCGCAACAAAGTAAAATAAAACCAGTAGCCAGTCACATTGCTAAGTTGGGATATTGTACTACATTGCACGGTGCGTCAGAAATTGAAAAAGAAGAAGCGAATAAGTGGATGAGTCAGCAATTTCGCGTTGAACAAATAAAATCAGTTCATGAACATCCGGCAATGGTTGAAGCATTTTCGCTTTTTTATAGTTATTTGAAACGCAATCAAGAACAAGCAGTTGAGCAGTTTAAACAATTGCATGTCTATAAACCTGACGATTTTTTACAACTTGATCGATCCACGACGCGTCATTTGGAGTTGGTAAAAAATAATCAAGAAGGAACAACAAAAAATACGCTTTTTGAAGTCATGGATGGTGCGGTAACCGGCATGGGTTCGCGTATGATCAAAAAATGGATTGTACGTCCATTGGTAAAAAAAGATCCAATTGTCCATCGGCAAGAAGTTGTTGAACAATTGGTTAGTGACAGTTCAACGCGAAACTCATTGCGAGAATGTTTTATGGAAATTGGAGACATTGAGCGTGTTGTTGGGCGGATTGCATTAGCACGCGGTGTGTTGAACGATTATTTGTCGCTGCAACATGCGCTGTATGTTTTACCAAAAGTACAGCATTTATTAAGTAAATTTGAGCCATTAACACTGGTGCGAGTTTTGACATCTTCGATTGGTAATTACGATTCAATTGCTCAGTTATTATCATCTGCACTTAACGATGATCCAAGTAAAGATTGGATTATCAAACGCGAATTTGATCAACAGCTTGATTATATTCGTGATTTGGTCGAACAAAGCAACGAAAAAATTCTTGAACTGGAACGCATTGAGCAAAATAAAACCGGAATCAATTCATTAAAAATTCGTTACAATCAAGTTCACGGTTATTATATTGAAGTGACAAAAACAAATCTTGCGGCAGTTCCGGAATATTACATTCGGCATCAAACACTTGTTGGAAAAGAACGTTTTACTACAACTGCACTTAAAGAATTAGAAAATGAAATTGTGCAGGCGCGCGCGCAGATCGAATCTATTGAAAATCAAGTTTTTGCCCGCGTCAAAAATGAAGTTGCTCATTATGTAACTGCATTGCGCAAAACAGCGCAGTCGCTTGCGCATCTTGATGCATTAGTTGGATTTGCATTAATTGCGTATGAAAATAATTTTACCAAACCACATTTTCACGATTCGCGCGATATTATTATTAACCAAGGGCGACACCCAGTTGTTGCTCGAGTGACAGAACACCGCTTTATTGCAAATGATACAATGCTTTCTCATGATCAGCGCCTTTGGATTATTACTGGTCCAAATATGGGTGGTAAATCTACATTTTTGCGCCAAGTTGCCCTTTTGTGCATTATGGCGCAATGCGGTTCATTTATTCCTGCTAAAAGTGCTCAACTGCCGCTCCTTGATCGTATATTTACACGCATTGGAGCAAGTGATAATGTTGCGCAAGGCAAAAGTACGTTTTTAGTTGAGATGGAAGAAACAGCACTCATTTGCACTTATGCGACTGAAAAAAGTTTAGTGATTTTAGATGAAGTTGGACGCGGCACGAGTACCTTTGATGGATTAGCAATTGCTCAATCGGTAGTTGAATATTTGTACACGGTAATTGGAGCACGCTGTTTGTTTGCAACACACTATCACGAGCTTACCAATTTAGCGTCAGAATTTCCGGGAATTGTTAATTACCATGCAGCAAATAAAAGAGTTGGCGAACGGATGCTTTTGCTGTACAAAATGGTTCCGGGAATTGCCGATGGTAGTTTTGGTGTTGAAGTTGCGCGGTTGGCACAGTTACCTGAATCAATTATTAAACGATCGGCGGAAATAATTGAGGAGTTAAAAAACGGAACAACCCAAGATGATGTGTTCCGTTTAGATGCACGGGCACAGCAATTAACTACTGCAAATAAAACATTGAATGCGCGTATTGCAGAACTTCAGAAAAAATCATTTATCGCCGAAAAAATTAATGAAATAATTGACACAATCGATTTTAATCAGCTTTCACCAAAACAAGCATTTGATTTATTGTGGCACTTTAAGGAGCGTCATACCCAAATGTTGGATAATCGCGAACAAGAGGTTGTCTAAAAAACGAAGTTTGATTGGCCAATGTTTTCTGTGCGCCGAAACTGAGAAATTCATATGAGCGATACATACGATCAATCGTTGCTAATTTTTGGTGCAATTCAAAATCAGGTGATCCGATTTGCGTTAAATCTTCATTAAATTGTTCTTGATGATGTTTAGGCAAAAAATATACATAGGCACGTAATTTATGCACCCAATATAATATAATGCCTTGTGCATCAAAGGGTAATGCGCGATCTTTCGTGTCGTATTTATTGAGTGTATTTTCTATCATCAATAATCCCTCACGGAGAGGATTGAGTTTTTCTGATGTAGTAAATGCATGCCATGCTTTGCTTGTGCCGGTATAAACTAAATAAGAAAGCAACACGGCCGGAAAGGTAAGCAATAACTGATAGTTAACATGATTTTGATGTAATATTTCTAAAAGTTTATCACCTTTTTCATCACCAACGCTTAACAATTGATTAATCATGAGACGTATTTCAATAATCGATAACGATATTAATGATCCATTAGGAGAAAGCAACGTAATTACGGGGCTATTTTGTGCATCGATGAGTTCTTTTTTAAGCTCTGGCGTGAGGGTGCCACTTTCAAGAATCGTGTTCACTGTTTGTTGAATTTGCTCTTCTTTCAGGTGTGGAGACGTTTTTTTTATTTGTTCTTTCAGAAGAGATTTCAAAATTTCTGTCTGGTCTTTTCTTAGATTTTTTATTTCATCATTTTTTGTTGCTGATTGTTTAGAAAAATATGAATCAAAAATATTTTTTACTGGTTGGTAAACACTATCGGAGAATAATTTTTTTCCGGCTTGAACAGTTTGGTCTGTCCACGTGCTTATTTTTTCTTGGTTGTAATACCAATAAATAAGTGTTGCTAATCCGGTAGTGGCAAGTACAGAATACCGTACCCAATTACGTTGAAAATGTCCCGGTTTGAGATACTTTGCAACATTTTGGAGAGCGGTTGTATGAAATATGTAGGTTCGCTCATATGAACTGATTAATATATCATGCAGTTCTTGCAATTTTAGTGATGAATTAATACTAAACTCAAACGACTCATGTTCAACACAGGCATTAATAGTAAAAATTGTTGTGGCTACGTGCTGATGCAACTCCTGTTCATTATTAATTGAATCAAATTTGTGAAGATTTTTATAAATTGCACCAAGAAAATAGGTATAATAATAAATTGCTTCTTTTAAGGTAGAAACTCCGTCACGAATAGTTACCGATCGGGACTTATTGTGCCAAATTTTAGTTGGCCACTGAGACGTAAAATAGTAAAAGGGCTTTGACCGCAGATCTTGCCAATAATCAAGCGAATCAAAAAGTGTCATCAAAATTTTAAAAATCTGTTGCATGATAAGTGACGACTCTTTTTTGCATAAATGCGCTATTATCAATAATTGTGCCTGATCATACAAATGTGCTTGGTCTCGAGAAAGAGAAGTTTGCTGTGCAACGGTGGTTGTCCGATGGGCAATCGATTGTTTAAAAAGGCCGCTTAAGTGTGGAAAAGAAAGTGCAGGGGAAAACGAAACAAGCAATTGTTCAACATGGGTGGCAGCACGCGGCTTTTTGTTGATTTCTATTTGTAATTTTTTCTCAAGATTATGCAGATAAGCATCTGGAGTAAGAGCTAGCCCTCTATGATTGAGTGAAAATGAAAGAAATAGGGTAAAAAAAAGTCCAAATTGACTCGTTTTCATAATAGTTTCCTAATTGGAGAGATATAATCTCATTATTCCAAGTGTAACAAAGCGAATACAATTAACAAATGCCCCCTTTTTAAGTAAAAAACAAGACAAATCGAATTTTTGTTGCTATTATTGAGGGTATCTAATGTGATGCAGACATTATAGACAGTATCGTTTGATGTGATACACTACAAACATTGGAAACTATTTCTATTTAAAAAGGTTGCATATGGAACAAAAAATACACACCCAAACAACGCAAACTTCAAATGTTCCATCATTTGAGCGATATGCCATTATTCAAACAGGTGGCAAACAATATCAAGTGATCGAGGGAAAAACAGTTGCGATCGAAAAAATTGATGGCGAGCCAGGAACAAAACTTGAATTTGCAGAAGTTTTATTGCGCAAAACAGGCCCAGGCGATATTGAGATTGGTCAGCCCTATTTAGCGCAAAAAGTAACGGCATCGATCGTTAAACAAATGAAAGCGCCTAAAGTTATTGTTTTCAAATTCAAACGCCGTAAAAAGTCTCGCGTCAAAAAGGGCCATCGTCAATTGATGACCGTGATTCGCATCGAAGCGATCTAAAAAAAATATTTGTGTAAATGGAGGTATTTTTCGTATGGTAAGCAACCGTTTATTTAGTTTTGTATTGTTGTTTTTTACAACGGTACTTTCAGTAAGTGGGTATGCTGCACCTACGGTTTTTTTATATGCCCATGGTCTTGGGAGTAATCAAAATCAAGCGCACAAATTGTATACGCGTTTTGATCAAGATAATATGGAAAATAAGC
>JAKJAQ010000020.1 GCA_022707425.1 Candidatus Babelota bacterium | reverse complement strand
ATCCCAGATTCATATATAGCAAATAAAACATCATTAGGTTTTTTAAATTTAAACATTACTTCAAGCATCACAAACATTATAATAATAATTAAAAATAAAAAATTGCTTGTCTTAAAACAATATATTGCTAATACCACTATTACTGCTATAAATATAATATACCAAAGCGTACCTCTATGATATTCTTCAAATTCTTTAAAATACCAACTATGCAAAACATTGCCATATTTTGCAATTTTATCTTGATTAAACTTTTCCATATTATTCTATTTAATTTATTATATAGTTATTATACCAAAAAATAAGAATATTTTAATATATTCTAATTATTGACTAAAAATATAAGATATAATAGAATTATATTATTGTTTTTGGAGAGTTGGCAGAGCGGTCGAATGCGGCGGTCTTGAAAACCGTTATACCGAAAGGTATCAGGGGTTCGAATCCCTTACTCTCCGCCAATTAAAGTCTAAGAATTTCTTAGATTTTTTATTTTACTTAT
>JAKJAQ010000001.1:68079-143607 GCA_022707425.1 Candidatus Babelota bacterium | reverse complement strand
TTTGCCAGCGCTCTTCGATTGTTTTAAAATCGTAATTCATAAGATACCTTTGCGCGTACGCATTATAATTGCAATACCTAGAGTTTACCAAATTTTCAAAATTCTTACAGTGGCAATTTGTTCTTGCGATTCATTTAAAAAACTAGCAGACTGGTTACTCATAATGATCTTCACCCGCTGGCCCTAAAGGATCACCTATGTCAACTTCTGGACAACAAACTACACAATCGCCAACAACACAAAAACAGGATGAACTTATTTTAGTTGTTCCGCGTGCCGAGTTGTTTAAAAAACAACCAGCATGGTCTGGACTTAAAGAGGTCAACTTTGATGATTATTTAACCATCATTAAAAACAAAAAAGAGTTTTTACCTCGTTCGGTTATGGAACAAGATCCTCATTACAAACAAATTATTCCCTATTTAATTTTTCAACATGAGGATCGCTATTTTTTGATGCAGCGCACTGCTCAAGCAACAGAAAAACGTTTACAAAACAAATATTCACTCGGCATTGGTGGACATATTCGGCAAGAAGATATGCAAACTGATTCGCTTTTTGATTGGGCAACGCGCGAATTTCATGAAGAAGTTAATTACACCGATGAGCTTACCATTCAACCACTTGGTATTTTAAATGACGATTCAAACCCAGTAGGACAAGTGCACATTGGTTTTGTTTTCTTACTTATCGGCACCACACCAAACATTAGCATCAAATCTGAATTAAAAAGTGGCACTCTTTTAACCCATGAGCAATTAACTCCATTTTTTGGAAATATGGAATCATGGAGCCAACTCGTTTTTGAATTTCTCACAAATAGATAATCAAAAAAGCCTGAATTATTAGTTCAGGCTTTCTCTTTTTTCACATTTCTCTAAAAAAAATCAAAACTATCGTGTGCAATGTGCGCAATCGGTATACTGCACTTATAGATGCTTCTAAAAAGGAGGATTTCGTATGTTTTTTTGGAATATTTCTGGCGCTGTGGGTGCTTTAAAAAAAAATAGTGTTTCTTGGTTGCATGTTATTATCTACAGCACATTATTAATTTTATTTTATTTTGCGCATGTGATGCCCTGCCATATTGCAACCACCATTTATTTGGTTTTTGTCGATGCGGCAAAAAATTATCTTGAATGTAAAACAAGTGGTCTTGATTTAGAACTCGAACTGTTTACACATTATGATGCAAGCTTAGCGCTTGCATGCGCTATAATCACCTTGGTAGGAATTGCGTGGTGTTTTTTGGTCACCAAGCGCCGCCCATTAACCGAGTGGATCAAACAGTTTATTACTATTGCGTGCATTGTGTGCATTCGCATGATGATAATTCTTACCATCTTAGTTTCCGGTTCGCTGATTGCACTTGGAAGCTATTTTGGTTACCATTTATCACTTTTAGAACCAGCACAGCCGACAGGAAATATATTTTCTCGAGCAATCGCAACTATAAACCCAGTTAATTTACTCAAATCTGCATGGAATGCACTGCTCAGTTTATTTAAAGCGCAAGAAATCTTTGAAAAAATGAATACGTACAGTTTTGGTGCATACATTGCAACATTGATAATTGGATTGATCAGTACGGTAATTTTCTTTCTGCTCATCAGCAAACATATGAACCGCGTAATGAACAAACATTAATAAGCTTAGACAGATGCTATTGCTTGAAGCCCGACACGTTTGCGCATAAAATTAACAAATGGCAGTGATCCTTTGCGCACTGTACAAGCAAATGTTTTATTTTCATAATCAACTGCACAGAGGCCAAATTTTTCATCAAATCCGCCGTTCCAATTAAATGAATCGACGAATGACCAGTAAAAATAACCACGCACATCAAATCCATTGTTGACCGCTTTTGAAACTGCATACAAATGTTTTTTGATAAATTCATCGCGCAGATCACCAACTGGATCATCGACGCCATTTTCAGTAATAAAAATTGGTTTACCAACTTGTGCTGCTTTTTCAATGGCCCAATATAATCCTTCTGGATACATTGCTGTTTTGCCAATCATTGTTTCTTGCGGACGCCGACCTTGATCATGAATGATCAATGGTGGATATTCAAATAACGAATTTTGTTTGATGATGGTGTGTGAATAATAATTGATCCCCATATAATCGATAGAAGCTGGCGCATCAGGATTAAAACCGCGTACTAAATAGTTCCAATTAAAATTGCCTGTTGCAAAAAATTCTAAGGTGACATCATTGGTCAATCGACCGAAATATTTGCAAATTGCCCACTCGAGCAGATTATATTCATGAAATGGATGCAACGGTTGCATTAAGTGGCAAATACCGAGTTGCGCTTGGGCATCGCGAGATTTAATAAATTTTGCAATCTCAACGTGCGTGTTGTACATATTTTTAAGCACATTGCCGGCTACAATGAGTTTATTTTTTTTGCTTGGTGGTAAATTACCACGGAAAAAACCTTCAAATGCATACACAATTGGTTCATTGTAGGTCATCCACCAATGCACATTTTCTTTAACCATGTGTTCAAACACAAATTGCGCAAATCGAACAAAATAGCGCATGTTTTCGACTTGTTCAAAACCGCCTTTGTGCATAAACCATGGTGGCAGCACAAAATGAAACAAACAGACCATTGGTGTTATGCCACGCTTGATACATTCTTGTGCAATAGCAACATAATGCATCATCATTTGATCATCAAACTTTCCTTCTTCTGGCTCAATTTTTGACCAATCAACACTGAAGCGGTACATCTGAATACCAAGTTGCTGGAGAAATTCAATATCTTTTTTAAAGCGATTTAAATGGTCGTTGCCAATTCCAGCTTGTGGACGAAATTTTTCTAATGTCCATGAATTTTCAATGAATGTGCTATGTACTGTTTTGTTGCCTTCCATTTGATACGCTGAAGTTGCGGTCCCAAAAATAAAATTTTTTGGTAAATGAATAGCGGTGTCAAAAAAAGTTTGGCAGGAGACAGATTTCATGAAGTTCCAATTCCAATAATCTTCGATTGCGCACAGAAAATTGGCTGTGAGTACCAACGGTGCGAAAATCAATAGAGACCATTTTGAATTCATATAATTCTCCATATAAAAAAGTGCCTATCTTCTCATAACAAGTTGATAGGCACTAACATTGTTTTTTTACAAAACAGTTTACACCGTTTTTGTGTTTTTTGTTTGCTCAAACGGCGGCATACCTGCTTGTTTACGCATTAAGTTTACAAATGGTAGTGCATCGGAGCGTAGTTTGCGTTCAAGTGTTCCGTTCTTGAAATCAACTTTAATTAAACCGTACTTTTTAGTGCCGTTTCCTGAACTCCAACTAAAGGAATCAATCGGCGTCCAATAGTGATATTCTTGAATATTGGCACCTTCTTCAATTGCTTTAGAAATTACATATAAGTGACGCATGAGATATTCGGTGCGCATTTTTTTATCTTTAACACCTTCAGCAGTATCAACACCATTTTCAGTAATCCAAATTGGCTTACCAGCTTTTTTTGCTTTTTCGATACAGTCTTTAAGACCTTCAGCATACAGTGTACCACGACCAATTTTGATTTCTTCTGATCGGTGTGCCTTCATGGTTAATGATAACGGTGGATATTCAAACGGTGAGTTTTGTTTAATTACCGTATGCGAATAATAATTAAGTGCAAAAATATCGATCGAACTTGGCGCTTTTGCATTTTCATCAGTCACCAAACCAAACCAATTAAATTTACCGTTAGTGAAATAATCAATAGTTAGCTGATTATTCAAGTAGCCAAATTGATTACAAATCAATGATTCAAGCGGATTGTAATCATGATACGGATGTAACGGTTCCATAATATGTGCAATCATAAATTTTGCGTTGTTGTCTTTTGCTTTAATTTCATGCGCAAGTTCAACGTGGGTTGAATACATATTTTTGAGCACTTGCCCCGCAAGCCATAAACGACCTTTTCTGCTTGGTGGTAATTTGCCGATCAAATATTGAGACAAGACAACACCAGCAGGTTCATTATAGGTCATCCAACATTCGACACCTTCAGGTTTTAATTGATCGTACACAAATTGTGCATATTGTTTAAAATCTGCACCGTTTTCTGCTTTTTCAAATGCACCTTTTTCCATGAACCATGTTGGCCAGGTATGATGGAAAAAACAAACAACCGGTTTGATACCAGCATCATTTAATGCTCGAATTTGTTTTTTATAACAATCCATTACTTCTTGTTTAAATTCTTTGCCATCTGGCTGAATTTTTGCCCATTCAACTGAAATGCGCATCGTTTGTATGCCAGCATTTCTTAACAATTGAATATCTTGTTCAAAACGATCCCAAAATCCGTTACCAATTCCTGGCTGCGGTCGTTTTGTTTCTTGTGTCCAGCTGTTTTGGGCCATGCCACCAACTGTTTGCAAACCTGAGTATTGCATATCAGATCCAGCACCGCCAAATTTAAAATCTTTTGGTAATTTGATATATTTTTCAGCAAATTCTTCGCTGGTACGATCTGGCAGCAAATCCCAATTCCAATGTTCTTCAATTGCATGAATTGCTTGAACACTTATTAAACTGAACACTGACAAAAACAGTATCAGTGCATTTTCTCTCGTTCTTTTCAACATAAAAACCTCTCGATATTCCATTAATTTACATTTTTAAGCAGTTACTGGTGCAGCCTGTTTTTGGCCATGCACCATAATACCGCGTTTTTTAAATTCTTTGCGCAATTGCTCAGCATTAAAAAACTGAATCGCATCAATGCCAATGTCAACTTTGCGCGCACCAACAATATTTTCTTTTTTGTCATCAATAAAAATAATATGTTCGTTTAACAAATGTTTTTTTGCTAAAAATTGTTTGAATGCATGATAATAACGACCATTGGGTTTGAGTTCGGTTGTGCATGCGTTCGATGAACTTGCAGGATATTGTGGTCCGTCATAAAACAAGGCATTAAATTTTTCAAACAAATGCGGAAATTTAGCTTGCATACGTTGCAACGATTCACTACCAATATTTGAAGCCAGCACTTGCGTATAACCCTGCTGTTTTAACTGCTCCATAATATCAACAACAGCTTCATCAAGCACATGCATATTGGCAATTTCATAAATTTCTTCTTTGTGACGTTCAATTTGTTCTGGAAAACGTGCAATAAAATTTTCAATAGTACGATCGCACGAAGTAACTGAGCCAAACAGCAGTTCGCTCATAAACGAAGGAGAGGCTAGGAGCTTAATCAACTGCCAGCGATTATCAGCATTTTTAATAACGGTAACTGCACGAGCAAGCATTGAAGCAAGTGGCTTTTTTACAATAACTCCGTGAAAATCCCACGCGATGATTGCATTCGTATGATTTACTATTACTGGAGCAACTTGATTACGGGAACGAAAATAATTAAAACCAAGAAGAGACAGTCCACCGATTATTAAACAAGAAATGATTAATTTTGCTTTTGAATGCATACGTCCTCCATTTACCTAAGACAACTGCCTACCCTAAATAGTTTAACACAAGGGTGAAAACAAGCAACCAATGCCCCGTTTGGCCTTTTTTTGCAAAAAAACCAAACAAGACATCTTTTTTTCTTTACACTTTGCCAGAATAAAATGGATGATTAATCCAAGTCAATTTGTTGTGCACTTATCGGCGGCGGCTAAAGAAGCGCGAACGACCACGTGGGCGATTGCCACCTTGTTGGCGACGTCCTTCTTCACCACGTTGCGCTGCAGAAAATGATTCTTGAGAAAATTCTTCAGTTGAAACATTCATAAACAATTTGCTTGTACAAGCAACCAGGGCACGAACTAATTCTTCGTGGCTCAGTTGATTAATAATTTTTGCTAATTCTTGCTCATGCGATCGGTTGAATGATTGTTTTGACAACTGTTCAAGCGATTCTTGCGCTTTACGAACCTGCTTTTGCATCATTTCTTCAGCTGTTGGTAGAGAAATTGGATCAATCGAAATTCGATATCTGCGTGAAAGTGAGTTCAAGCGGAATTGTTGATAAGGATCAACCAGCGTAATTGCTACACCTTGTTTACCAGCACGGCCGGTTCTGCCGATACGATGAATGTAACTTTCTTGATCTTCAGGAAGACCATAGTTAATTACATGAGTAATATCGGGCACATCGAGTCCACGGGCAGCGACATCAGTTGCAATTAGCAGATTAAATTCTTTGTTTTTAAATGATTTGATAACTTGATTTCGACGAGCTTGGCTCATGTCACCATTTAACGCTTGAGCTTTATAACCACGCTTTTCAAGCATTTGTGCAACTTCAGCAGTCATCATTTTGGTTTGGCAAAACACAAAACCATAAAGATCTTCAACGCTTTCAATAATTCTGCACAATACTTCAAAACGTTGGCGACGGTTTGCAATTGCATAATATTGCTTAGTATTATCACTCGCAACACTTGTTGCATTCACACGCACACTCACCGGATTTGGCATATGGCTTTTCATAAGATCATTAATGCATGATTTAACGGTCGCTGAAAAGAGCCACAATGAGCGATCATAGGCAGTTGCATTGATCAATTCATCGACTTCTTCTTTAAAACCCATATCAAGCATAATATCTGCTTCATCAAGAATAACAATTTTTGTACCATCTAAACGCAATGTTTTGCGTTTAATGTGATCGTTCAAGCGTCCTGGAGTACCCACAACAATATGTGCGCCATTACGCAAATCACGCATTTGCTTTTCTATTGGAACCCCACCATAAATGGGCACAACAAAAATACCCAGTGATCGAGCCAAACTAGTTAAACTTTGTTCAATTTGGACTGCTAATTCACGCGTTGGTGCAATTACAAGACCCTGTACTTTTTTTATAGCTGGGTCAATATGTTGTAATAATGGCAATCCAAAAGCCAGTGTTTTACCCGTACCTGTTTGTGCCTGACCATGAAAATGGGTACGTGCGTTCGCAAGAAGTACCGGTAACGTTTGTGCTTGAATAGGGGTTGGTTCAGTATAACCAAGGCCCGCAATAGCCTGTTTTAATTGAGAATGTAATTCGAAATCATTAAAAGATTTATTCATAGTAAAAATCATCCATCGTAAGAGATTGAAAAGGCTCCTCGCAGAGCCCACAAATGCAGTAATGCAGTGATCCCTTACGAGGCAATTGCTTTTTTTATAGCAATTTTTCTATTTGTCAATTTATGCACTTCTAACTGTAGAAATATGCAGCTTCTTTCATCATATCAAATTTTCCCAAATTGACAAGCGAGCAATTTTAGCTATATTAAAAAGTAACTAAATGGAGGTTATTATGTATTATAAAAATAGTTTTAAATTAACACTTTTTGCACTTTTAAGCCTGGCTGCAATTCAGCCGACTCTTTCAGCTGCTCTTCCTGGTCAAGTTAGTCCAGTAACAAATCAATCAACGATTGAATGGGTGTTTGACAAAATAAGTTTCAATATACCAGTCAATTTTAATTCAATATACAAAGGCATCAATAGTCACCCATGGTTAACTATGGCAGCATTATCTGGTGCGACCTATGGTTTTGTAAAACTGTGCGGTTATGCTCATAATAAAGTCGTCGCAGCAAAAACACTCATGATGCAATTAAATAAATATCATGACTGCAAAATGGTTTGGCGCCAAACGCAAGAAGATTTAAAAACACTTAAAGAAAATGCTTCTAAAAATGCATTTACATTGGGTGGCGAAAAACTACAAAAACAAGTTGAATTTTATTTTAATAATTTCGACGAAACGACCAGAGATCAGCTGGTTCACTTAATACTCACCCATCTTGTGCCATTCAGAACCTATATTTTAACAATACCACAATTATCAATGGCTTAAGAAATCAAACAAGAATATAAAAAAGCCCTGCGTTGAGCGGGGCTTTTTATTGATCTGATTTGCCAATTGGAAAATCAGATGATATACTATTTTTCACTTAATTTATTAAAGAATATGTTTAACCTCTTAACCACCCTCAAAAAAGGCATTTCATGTCAAAAGAAATAACAAAGCCCCAGCAGTTTTGTAAAGTACAAACTCAGTGGGCAGATGATGAATCGGCACAATTTAACCAAGAGCAAAAAGATTTACTCGCTTCGCTCTATGAAGGTGAAATTTCTAAACTTTCACAAGGAAAAATTGTCACCGGTCGCGTTATCAAAGCAGACAACGACGGTGTTTTGGTCGATATCGGATTCAAATCGTACGGCCTTATTCCTCCGTATGAATTCTCAAAATTAGATTTACAAAAAATTACACCAGGCAGCGACATTGAAGTAATGCTTGAAGATTTGGAAAACGTTGATGGCAACGTAAGCCTTTCTTATGAACAAGCAAAAGCAATGCGCGCATGGGATACCATCATGAAGCTCTTTGAAGAGGGCAAACCAGTTGAAGGTATTGTTACCCATAAAGTTAAGGGTGGCTTGAGCGTTGATATTGGCATTCCGGCATTCTTGCCAGGTTCACAAGTTGACCTGCAACGCGTTGCTGATTTTGATCAATTTGTTGGTCAACCAATCACCGCGTACATTATCAAAGTAAATAAAAAACGTGGTAATGTTATTATTTCTCGCCGTAAATTCCTCAATGAATTGCGCTCAGAATCACGCAAGAAGATTTTGGGTACCTTGTCAGAAAATCAAATTATTCAGGGTATTGTTAAAAACATCACCAACTATGGCGTATTTATCGACATTGGTGGCGTTGACGGACTCTTACATATTACTGATATGACCTGGGGTCGCATTGCTCATCCAAGTGAATTAGTACGCATTGGTGATAAAATCACGGTAAAAGTACTTTCGTTTGATAAAGATAACGAAAAAATCTCTCTTGGCATGAAACAATTGACCGAAAATCCATGGGATAAAGTTGCTGAAGGATTAACTCTTGGTTCAAAAGTTAAGGGTAAAATCTCAAGCATCACCGATTATGGTTTCTTTGTTGAAATCCAAAAAGGTGTTGAAGGCTTGGTCCATATCTCTGAAATTTCATGGACAGATCGCATAGACAACTTGCATAAACACTTCAAACCGGGTGATGAAATTGAGGCAGTTATCGTTTCTATTGATAAAGATAATCGCCGCATGTCACTCAGCATTAAACAATTGCAAGACAATCCGTGGAAGCAAGTCAGCGATAGATTCAAAGTTGGTCAAATTGTTAAAGGACCAATTACCAATATCACTGATTTTGGTGTTTTCATTCAATTAATGCCAGGCATTGATGGATTGGTACACATTTCTGATCTTTCATGGACAGAACACATTGCTCATCCTGCCGATGTATTTAAACGCGGCCAAGAAGTGGAAGCAGTTATTTTGGGAATTGATGAACAAAATAAACGTGTATCTCTGGGCATCAAACAATTGACACCAGATCCATGGGCAACCATCGAGTTATCATACCCAGTTGGTAGCACCGTTGAAGGTGAAGTTTCAAAAATCATCAATTTTGGTGCATTTGTAAAACTACCAAATGGCATTGAAGGCTTAGTGCATATTTCTGAATTGTCTGACCAAAATGTTGAAAAGGTTGAAGATGTTCTCAAAGTTGGTCAAAAACGCCAATTTAGAGTTATCAAAATCAGCAAAGAAGATCATAAACTTGGGCTGAGCTTGAAAACAAATGATTTTGTTCCTGAAAAAACAAAGGAAAAAACATCAAGCGCACCAAAACGTGGTCCGGTCAAAACAAAGAGCGAAGAAATGGCAGCTAAACCAAAATCGCTCTTGCAAATTGAGCTTGAAAAGCACGCTGCGCGTCAAAAAACAGCTGCTGATGAACAAGCAAACGAAGACAAGGAATAAGCATTCATGGAACGTACTCTTGCAATTATTAAACCCGATGCAGTTGCTGCAAAAAACAGCGGCAAAATAATTGATCTCATCGAAAAAAATGGATTTACCATTGTTCGCATGCAAAAAATGCAATTAAGCGATAACCAAGCAAAAGCATTTTATGCGGTACACAAAGATAGATCGTTTTTTGGTGAAATGACTTCGTTCATTTCTTCAGGTCCTGTTGTTGTTATGGTACTTGAAAAAAATGATGCAATTAAAGCATGGCGCGATTTGATGGGCGCAACTGATCCTAAAAAAGCAGCAGCGCACACCATTCGTGCACAATTTGCAATTGATATTGGAAAAAATGCAGTTCATGGTTCAGATGCACCAGAAACTGCAGCGCAAGAAATTGCGTTTTTCTTTCCAGATCTCAAATAAAAAACAAACAAGCGTCTAAAAAAACGGCAGGTTTTAAATTCCTGCCGTTTTTTTTTGTTGTTTTCTGTTTTTTGTTAATTTTTTCGTTATACTTGCACACAGAAAATTATTCACATGCTCAACGAAAGAATTACGCATCATGCAACACCTTCTTGTTATTTTTATTCTTTCATTTTTTCAAGTTCATGCAATGCACAATGAACATACTCTTGATCTTGAAAAAAAATAATTGCTCATCATGTCAAAAACCTCTACCAACCGTTACCTATTGCTTCAGAAACATTACCGGGCAAAATTAGTTCAATTAATTGGCAACCTAACGGCAATCAAATTGCTATTACTACCGAACAATCATCTGCATTTTCGCTTTTAGAGAATAATGAAGATAGTTTATTGTGGAATAATCGGAGCTTTTTTGGCAAACAAGGTACTATTGGACCAGTCGCATGGCACCCTGATGGCAACAATATTATTGCTGCATTTGAAAATGATAATCCATCAACATGGACACTTTCGTCACAACACGATGAACTGTATAACGTATTTCCAACCAGACAAATAAATACTCAAGACTCAATTGATAATTTTGTATTCAGTCCAAATGGCAAACAATTTGCAACAGTTAGTCATAAAAAAAATTCTGTTAAGATATGGAATACAGAAAATAATGAATTTATAGCTTCCGTTCGCGGATTGAACAATATAATTTGCGCCGAATGGAACGAAAAATATGTCATACTCTGCAATAACGAAGGCCGTTATTATATTTTCGAAGAAAAAAACAATCTTCTTACCTTCATTAAATCGATTGTTGGAGCGCAAACGGCATTGATCGCATCAAGTCCTGATAATGAAAATTTTGTTGTCGCACACAACAAAGATCTTGTGCTCTATCAAATCACTAGTGAAGCATCAAAAAAAATTGGCGATCATAACGATACCATAACACACATCAAATGGAATCATCAAAACAATATTATTGCAACGGCGACACAAAATGGTGTGGTAAATGTATGGAACCCTGCAAATAATTCACGTATCGGACGTTTTAATCTCAATGAAAAAGCTGATATTGATTTTAATTATGAAGGCACTCGTCTAATTTCCGGATCAGTAAATGGAAATATTAAATTATGGGATATAGAAAGGATGGCTCTTGTAAACGAAAATCCTTATTATTCTCTGTCTACAAAACAACAAGAACTGTTGAAAAAGGTTTTCAAAAATGGCCCATTAGTTATTAATCCTAAAAAAGATAAACAGGTAGTTGATAGTTTTAATAGCCTGCCTAAAGATATGCAACAAATGCTACGCATACATAACCTAGTTCGTGAAAAAGATAATTACTCTGTGTTACAATTAATAATAAACAAATTATTAAAAGGCATCGTACATTTAGATTAAGGAAATAATGAATTATATATTTTTTATTGCTCTGTTAAGCCTATTTTTTAATGTACAATCGATGGAAAAAGAATCAGAACAATTAACAGAACAAGCAAAACAGAACATTATAGCAACGGTAAGCCCACAACCTCTATTTTGTGATTATTCCCATATTGATGAATTCAATATAGGTATAAATCACAATGGAACCCAAATCATTCCTCAAGAAAAAACATATGATTTTACAAAAGCAGAATTAAACTTTGCAGAAAAATCGGTAAACTTTGATGAGTCTCATTACAACCATCCATCTCCAATTTCATTTCTTTCCTATAGCCCTACGGAAAACAATCTCATCACGGTTGGGGGTAAGGAAATAAAACTTTGGCAATCTGAAAATGCTCATGATTTATTAAAAGTTTCACATCTATTGGAACTTCCTAAAACAGTAGCTGGAATAAGTTGGCACCCTTCAGGGGAAAAATTTGCTCTCATCATGAATGAAATAAATCAGGTCCGTGTTTATCCTAAAAACAGGATAAATGAAATAGCTGTACACCAAGTAAATGCATTACCTACCTCATTATACTGGAATGACAACCATTTACTCATTGGAACAAAAAATAACGGTATTTTCGCCCTTTATGACTCTATGCACCAAGAAAATATTATTAATGATGATCAAAAAACCATTGGGCATATCACTTCTAATGGCCCAGGCACAATATTAGCTTATGTTGCAGAGGAAAATAATAATGTATCAATCAAAAAATATAAAACTTTTGATGTTAGCGATAATGAAACTGAAATAAAACTGAAAAAACCAACTAATTTGCGCTGGAGTGACACACATAATATACTCACCGCTCTTTCAGAGGGTAAGATTTACCTAATTAAGCCAGAAAAAAGTGCAATTGTTTCAGTTTTGGAACCTCAACATAATTTTATTCGTTCTTTTGATCTTCAAAGAAATTCTCCAATTTTTGCATCATTATCATCAAACGGCGGCATCGATATTTGGCATTTTAGTCATATTTTCGTTTTTATGAAAAATTTATTCGAAAATCTATCAGATGAAAATATCAAATTCTTAAATGAACAATTCAAAACAACCAATCACAAAAAAATTCTATTATGGGCTTTAGATCAACAGCAAGAAAGACAACAAAAAGAGGATTTTGAACAATTGCCCGAAGCATACCGCACGTATTTTAACGAAAAGTTTTTAGTTGAGCATGAAAGACCTGCGAGTAAATTTTCAATCCTAGATTGCTTTTGGTATCTATTAACTAATGGTTGAATGAATGAAACAATATAAAAAAATCGGCGTTTTTGATTCGGGCCTTGGAGGATTAACAATCCTAAATAAACTAATTGCCCATTATCCAGCGCATTATCTTTACCTTGCCGATACCGCAAATTTGCCCTATGGAAACAAAACACCTCAGCAGATTAAGCAATTTTCACATCAAATAGTTTCTTTTTTTGCCCAACAAGAAATTGATCTTTGTGTGATTGCATGCCACACTTCATCTGCTATTGCTTATGACTTTCTGTGTAATTCATTTGTGAAGCTGCCTTTCTTGGGCGTGGTAGATTCGGTTGTACGCACTGCAGCAAAAATAACAAAAAATAATAAAATTGGCGTGATTGCAACCACCGCATCGATTCGACAACATGCGCATAAAAATGCATTGTTATCATTAAATCCGCGGTTTGAGATTGTGGAACAAGCCTGCCCACAATTAGTACCTGCACTTGAGCAGCAAGAAAGAAATCATTCTCACATTAATAGCTTACTTGAACATTATCTAGAATCATTGAAACAAAATAAGGTTGATACTCTTATTTTAGGTTGCACGCATTATGCTTTAGTGCGTACACAGATCGCACACATTATGGGCCCAGACGTTTGTATTATTTCTGCTGAAGATACAATACTTTCAACGTTGACGACAGATGAAAACAATCAACCAACGGTTGAATTCTTTGTAACAAGTGATAAAGAATCATTTATAGAAAAAAGCAGTGCCATTCTTGATGGTCTAATTGTTGATGTGCATGAAATTAATCTTACCATGCAGGAGGAATCTGTTCCTGCACATTTGATCATTTAATATTATTGAGCTTTTACTTGCTCGCTGGATTGAGAAGGTAAAGTTTTAAGCACTTCATCTAAAATGCCATTAATAAATTTATACGCATCACGCTCTGCATAACATTTTGCTAGCTCAACCGCCTCGTTAATTACAATCGACGGTGATGTTTGAGTATTAATCATTTCCCAAATTGCATATCGCAAAATAAGTTTTGTACTCACTCCAAGGCGTTCTGCGCGCCAATTGGTTAAATAGGGTTGATAGCGAGAATCAAGTTCCGCACGATTTTCAATGATCGCTGATGATGTTTGTACTAAATCGCTTTCTACAGGAATATCAAGCTCAAATCCTTTGTTGAACATATCAACAATTGATTGGACCGAAATTGTGTATTCATATGAATCTGCCGCATACAAAATATGAAACATCAAAGACCGTTTTGCCCGAATCGAAAGCGCCCCAAATGATCGCCACTGTTCAGGCTCACGATCATCAATTTCTAAATCTGAGCACGCGCCAGGAGTAATTTGATCGTCCACAGCCCCACCTTTGTTGTTAAGCTTAAACACGTTCAATGTAGCTGCCATCGCGAGTATCCACTTTTATTACATCACCTTCATTGATAAAAAGAGGCACATTTAACACATGGCCAGTTTCAACGGTCGCCGGTTTAGTAGCACCACCTTGTGCGGTATCACCCCGGACACCTGGTGGTGTTTCAGTTACTTTTAATTCAATGAAAAGTGGTGGTGTGACTGTAATTGGTCGTTCTGAAAAGAAAAGAACTGTGTACACAATTTCTTCTTTCAAATAAGGAAGCACTTCAGCAATTTGTTTTTTATTAAAAGAATGTTGTTCGAATGTTTCTTGATCTAAGAAGTGAAATATATCATCTTCGCGGTATAAATATTGCATTTGATGATATTCAAGATCAGGTTCAGGGAGTTTTTCACCAGAGCGAAATGTATCTTCATGCACCAATCCGGTGATCATGTTCCTCATCTTTGCTTTAACATAGGCACCGCCTTTTCCAGGTTTGGTCCATTGAAAATCGACCACCATGTACGGTTCACCTTTGTACAGGATTTTGGAACCTTTTCGAAAATCTCCTGCTGCAATCATGCTGTGCCCTTTCACCTGAAAAAAACCGTATTCTTTAGACTTATTTTTTGAGTATAACAACAAACAAAAAAGTTTGAAAGAGCAAAATAATGCGTTATTTTAAACTCAGAGCTTTTTAAACACAATTAATTTTCTTTATTATTCGCTCAGAGCTATTCTCTGTCAGAAAAAAGATTTCTTCGGACACGCTCGCTTCGCGCTTCGTCCTCTTTTGCTCTTTCTCGTTCGTATTCTAGATTAGCTTCTTTTACTTGAGCTTGTGTCGCATTACCTTCTGCCAAAGCTTTCAACTTTTCATTGAATTTTTCATAGGCTAGCGCCTTAGGAGATGATTGAGAAGAAGAAACCTTTGATCTCTGCGTATTATTTTCAACATTTTCCATACCTATCAAAGGTAAACAACAACCAATGCTTATCAACACAACTAAAAAAAATTGAAACATTGCATGTTCCTTTCAAGTAATCTTTCTACTCTTTTCGACTTTCCGGATAATTGACGCGCTCTTTTATTTGATCAACACAATAGTTAGCTCGCTCAAATTTTTTATAAGCATAACTCATTTGTGACTTTTTGATTTCCGGATCATCCTCCCGAGAACTCAAATTGATAAGTCCATGGCCTAAATTCAAATTTCTCGATGCTTTGTATGCTAATTTCGCCATTTGCGGATCAATCGGATTTTTATTATTCGGCTTCAATTCCATAGCAAGACATGCATACGGAAATAAAATAGTCAGCATTAACAATCTAATTGTCAACATATCATCTTTCTTGGTGTATTTATTCATATTTTATTGGATCGTTTTTACGATCTTTGTGTTCAAAGTCATTCAAAATTTGATTATTGGCTTTTTCGTAAAGCCATTGCGCCTTGCCCCGAGATACTATAAAAATAAACGGATGAGCAGAAGGCTTTGCTAATGTTTTAAAGGCTCCATTTGAGAGCTCACGTGCACTTTTTTCTTGAGTGTTTTGTTCCATGCAAACCGTTGTAGCTATAAAACTACTTAAAACTAAAAATGAAAAAAATTTAAACATATAAATCCCTTCTTTAAATATTATTCCCTGTTTCGTTTTTAAGCTTTTTTATCGTCATCAAGGATTTTGCGACGAACATTTATGGCAGCTTCAAATTGTTCACATTTTTCTACGCGATCTTTATATTTTTCTTTTAATGCATCAGTAGATTGAACTTTCTCAGCTTCAGGCAAATTAGGATCATTAGTAATTGCACCAGCAAAACTTCCTAATATCTTGACTTCATTACGAAATTTTTTGCGCATTTTTTCCAAGCGCATAAATTGCTGGTCTTTTAATGGCGAGCCTTCTTTCTTTTCCATTGCGCTCAGCGACAACCCACACACAAGACCAGCCATTAAAACTAAATTAAATTTAAACATTAAATAATCCTTTATGTTACAAACAATATAATTAATCTTTTTTGTCATTAGTTTCTTGACGACGAGCATCAAATCCAGCAGCATAACTATCGGCTTTATTTATTTTAGATTTGAAATCTTCTTTCAATCCACCAAGGCAGAGAGCTTTCTCAGCAGCCGAGATAGTTGAATTGTTATTAATTTTATCAGCGAATTTTGCTACAGAGTTAGCCTGCTTTTTCCATTCCGCAGCCATACATCTGTTGAAGGCATTTTGCTTATCTTTTATTGGCGAGCCGTTCTTATTATTCTCCATCGCGTTTAGTGACAATCCAAACGTAATGCCAGTAATTGAAATCAAAATAAATTTAAACATATCATCCTCCGATTTATGATTATTATTCTTTGTTTGTTTCTTTTTTTTCTAATCTATCTTGCAATGAGCTTTCTTTGTTTTTTGCTTGGTCATAGGCAAATTGACCACATTCGAGCACTTGCTGACCATGGGGTGTATTTGCAAACTCTTGATGTGCGGAAAAAAATTGATTTGCAGCCTTTAAATACAATTTCTTTTGATCTTGAAGTTTTTTTTCCTGCCAATTAGTATCCATTGCATTCATGTTTAAACACAAAGTAACCGCAGATATAATAAATACAAAACACAACATTTTACCTTCACCATTTATTACAATTAATCCCATAACTGTTAATCATTACCAATTTATCAAATTAATTACAATCTGACAAATGGACAAATTATATACTATCTTCTTTTTCTTCCCTGATATTCATTTTTAATTTTTTTCTGCAATGTTCATAAAAGAATGACAAAATTGCGTGGCCGTTTTATCCTTAAGTTATATTTTAATTAAAAAAACAGATTAAAACCGATGAATGATATCTACAAATCAACTAAATCGACCAAAATAAGCACAATTTCAGCTGTTGATCAAGCACTTTATGAGATCATACAAGAAGAAATGCGTCGCGAAGAACAGACGCTTAACCTAATTGCTTCAGAAAATTATGCACCGCGCGCAGTATTAGATGCATTGGGTTCCGTGCTCACCAATAAATATGCAGAAGGGTACCCAGGCAGACGTTATTATGGCGGTTGTCAGGTAGTAGATAAAGCAGAGCTGCTAGCGCAAGAACGATGCAAAGAACTTTTTGGCGCAGAACATGCCAATGTTCAACCACATTCCGGCTCGCAAGCAAATATGGCAGTTTATTTTGCTACCCTCAATCCAGGCGATACGATTTTAGGCATGAGTTTAACCGAAGGTGGTCATTTGACCCATGGTCATCAAGTGAATTTTTCTGGAAGATTATTCAAAAGCGTTCATTATACGCTCAATAAAGACACTGAACAGCTCGATTTTGATCAAATTCGCACATTGGCACATGAGCACAAACCGCGCATTATTATCGCGGGCGCATCAGCTTATTCACGCACGATCGATTTTGCACAATTTGCACAGATTGCAAAAGAAGTTAACGCACTTTTTATGGCAGATATCGCGCACATTGCAGGACTCATTGCGGCAAAAATTCATCCCAGTCCTATTGCCCATGCCGATTTTGTTACCAGTACCACTCACAAAACATTGCGCGGTCCACGCGGTGGTTTAGTAATGTGCACCAAAGCACATGCTCAAGCAGTTGATAAAGCAACTATGCCGGGAATGCAAGGCGGTCCACTCATGCATGCAATTGCAGCAAAAGCGGTTGGTTTTAAACTGGCTTTACAACCAGAATTTGCGGTTTATCAACAACAAATTGTTCGCAACGCTGCTGCAATGGCTGATGAATTTAAAAAATTAGATTATCGCATTGTTTCAGGTGGCACTGACAATCATTTATTTGTTCTTGATTTACGCGCTCACCATCTCAATGGAAAACAAGCAGAACAAATTCTTGAGTCAGTTGGTTTAATTGTTAACCGCAACTGTATTCCGTTTGATCCAAATCCTGCGTGGCTTACCAGCGGTATTAGAATTGGCACACCTGCATTAACAACACGTGGTATGGCACAAAAAGAAGTGAGAGCAATTGCTCATTTAATTGATGATGCACTAAAAAATTACGAATCAACAACCCATCTTAATAGCATCAAAAAGGAAGTACGTAAATGGTGCACTCAATTTCCTATTTATTAATTTTGAAAGGTAAATAATGAAAAAATTATTAAGCGCATTAGTATTATCATCATCATTCATTACAGCTTTTGCTGCAAAACTTGACGTTTCATTTAGTTTGAATGAAAACAGCTTTTTGCAATCAGCTTCTTTTGATGAAAATCAACCGTCAGTGCTCAGTTTTGAATCTGATTTTGCTTTGATCGAATTAACTGTTGAAGCAAATGATGAAAAAGTCATGATTGCAGGACAAGTCTTTGCAAAAACTGAAAATGGATCATCACTGATCAGCCAACCAGTAATCGAAGCAACATTCAACAATGCTGCAACCATTACCGTAGCTGCTAATGATGAATCAAATTCAGCATATTCGTTGACCGTTACTGCTTCTAAAGAGTAATTAAGGCTATTTGATGGTTTGTTGATTCGTATAACATTACTCTCCGTTGCCAATAGAACAGTATGACTTTACGGTCTTTTCAAGCACATTCGCCTCTATGGTGTCTTTGCATTCCCAAATTTTCTTTCCATTTTTTAAAAGAAATAAACAAGGAACAGAAGTAACATTAAATTCTTTTGTTAATACGGTCGATTTTGTTTGTTCAGCTTTTAAAATAACAAGACTTTGTGCTTCATCTTTTGCAAGGGATTGCAATGTTGGCATCATTTTGCGGCACATCGGACAATATTCGCCATAAAAATCAACAAGCACTAATTTTCGTGGGTTTTCTTTAACGGTGCGTGTAAGTTCCTCTTTGGTAGTAATACCTTTTATTGGCGTTTGTGCATGTTCATCGATAAAAAATTGATCTTCCATTTTTTCAGCAACTTCTGGAACAAAACCAATATTTTCCAGGAATTCAATTGCATCCATTCCTGCTTTTACACCACTGCCCGTTGCTACACCTGCTTTACCATAGGCTTTATCTGAAAGTGCAACGTTTCCTGCTGCATAGATTCCCGGGATATTTGTTTTTTGGGAATACTGCTCAACAACAATAAAACCTTCTTTATCTGTATGAACCGACGACTTCAACCATTCGGAATTTGGCTGGTAGCCGATAGCAAAATAAAGTGCTTTAATAGGCGTTTCGGTCTCTTTTCCCGTTTTAACATCTTTGGTCACCATACCAGAAACACCATCATCATTGCCTTTAATTTCTAATAACTGCGTATTTAATAAAATATGAATATTTTGCGCTTTCTTTAAATAATCTTGCACGGTACCGCATGCGGTTAGACGCGATTCCCTGACCACTAAATAAACATTGTTGGCGTAAGCAGACAATTGCAATGCGCGATCCGCACTCGTGTCACCACCACCAATGACCGTCACATCTTTACCTTTTTGGAATGGCGCTTCACAAATCGTGCAACTTCCCACTCCTTTTCCCCAATATTCAAGAGCACCAGGAACTTTTAATTTTTTTGCCGTTCCTCCCGCTGCAATTACAACAGCCAGTGCATTTATTGTTTTACCATCTTCAGTAGTAATTTGAAACGGCCACTTATCAGTATTAATTGTTTTTACGGTGTCATTGATAATTTCAGCACCGAAATGTTGCGCTTGCGCTGTCAAATCATCAACAGCATGAATGCCCGTAAGTTTTTCTTTGCCTGGCCAGTTTTCAATTTCACGCACACCGGTCAAATCACCACCCGGTTGTGCACCAGTGAAAATTATTGTCTTAAACTTGGCGCGTGCGGTATACAAAGCAGCACTTAATCCTGCTGGGCCTGAACCTATTACCACTACAGGAACGATATTTTTTACATTCTCAATTTTTGAAATAGAACGCGACATTTTGTGTTGTTGCCATTGCCACACACCAATTGTTGCGCCAACAATTAAAAAAGCTGTAATGATAATTACAACTATATTTGATCGATTTAACATCATTAAATTTCCCCCTAAAATGCGTGCAATACGGTTTTTTGTAATAGTACTTTATCAATTTTATAGTTTTAGCCGCAATAATATTACTGATTATTATTATTGTTATCAGGATCAAACTTTTTTTTCGGTTGTTTTATTCCTGGTTGACCGTAATATTTTTCCAAGCTTGAACTTTTAGGACTTTCATCAGCACTATGACTTAGACCGATAGTTAAATTAGGATTGCTATTCGAAAAAGAACTTGATGAAATAATACTATTGGCCGGTGGTGGCGCATTTTCGTGCTTTAAAGTCGATGTTATTTTTTGATTCTGTAATTGCTTAGTTATCATTTCCAGTTTTTTTTCGTTTGAATTACCCCATGGAAGTCTGAGTCGGTCAAATATATTTTTTCGATGTTCTGCTTGATTCAGCACGATTTGGTCTTGTTTCTCTCTTTTTTTTATGTTTTTCTTTTCTTTTTTTTGTTGAGCAATCGGCGGGCCATCTTGGAGAAATTTAAAAAATTTCTCCTTATCTTTGTTTGTTTCTTCTTTCATTTTTTTTACCACACTTTCAGATCTTTTGCGCGGCACATTTTCATTATTATTATTGTCAACATTTTGCTCTGCCTGAATGAGCTTTTTGTAATCATCAAATGATTTGGGATCTTCTTTGAATTCTTTAATTTTTTTTTCAGCCGTTTTTTTCATCGCAGAAAGTGAAATAACACTGTTTAAGGCAAAAACAACATCGTTCATTGTTGCCTTAGTTTTTTCGTCTTTACTCAGATTCACCTGGATTTTTGCGTAATCGAGCGCTTCATTCAATATTTGTTCATTTATGTTTGGACATTTAAGCATCAAGCCGAGAATTGCTCGTGCCACGGTAGATTGTTTTTTTCTTTGTTTTTTTACATTGATAATGGCAGCCAGCAACAAAGAAGTTGATTCACCATCTTTATTAAATTTTCTAAGCGATGGATCTAAAACAGCTAACCCTTTTAATTTTTCATAATTATTTTCTTGTATATATTTAAATGGATCACCATTCAATGAAGGTGAAGAAGCATGCTTTTTTAATAATTTTTGTCTTTGCTCTGTAATTAATTTTTCTTTTTTTCGTTTATTTTCATCAGAATCATGTTCCTGTTCCATACAAAAAACATGTTTTTGCGATAAAATAAAAACTAAAAAAATATACATCCAAACAATATGTTTACTATTATTCATACGATTCCCCCTTATATATCCCATCTTTTAAGATACTTCATTTAGAGTCGCAAGAAGAACAAATTGAAAAAAACAAAAATAATTATCTAAATATGAATAGCGGCAATTTCACTCGTTTTAACTTAGACAGTGCATGATTTATACTTACAATTCCATAAAGAGCAGCGGCTGCAATAAACCCGAGTGCATATTCATGAATTGGCATGGCAATAAAGACGAATAATGAATTAAATGCCAGTGCAAAGAAGAAACCCAATTCAATAACCCATGATTTAGGATAAAAAAGTGCTGCAATAAGGCCAACATTTGCAAATTTCAATAAAAAATAAAAAAGTACTCCTAGTTTTGCAAAAAGCGTTAACAACACAAACAAAAAATGATATTTAAAAAGATTAATTACTTCATTTTTTAATATCGCATCATATTCTGCCGAACAGTAAGCTATCGAATTATCAATTGATTGAACTTTTTTGGCAGCGCATGAATCATCATAAGCGATCTGGTGTTCATTTTTGAAATGCAATAATCCAAAACCTACATACAATGTGTGCCACAGTGGATGTTTTTTTTCTTGCTTAGTATCAATCAGATTATTTTGGATTGCATATCGCAAAGATTCATTCTGCACAGCATTAAAATAGAAAAGTGGCATCATCATACCAACTGCACATGTTCCAATAAAAATGAGCTTGCGTATTATTGAAAGCTGTATATCAAGGAGCATCAGTATAAGAAAAAAAATTAATGGAGCAATAGCACTATACGATCGTATAAATTGCAATGTTGTTACCATGAAACCTATGCTCAGACAAAAAAACAAAAAAAGGTTGTCAAACTTTCTGTTTTCAAAAAAATAAACGGTAAAAGGAAGAATTAAAAGCAAACTAGAGCTATAACACAAATATACGTCGCCTACGGCTTTGGCAAAAAGCGTAAGTAAAAGCACGCCAAAAACAGCTATAAATCGCTGAACAATGTGTTTATACACTGCACAAAAACCAATAATGCCAATCGCCGCTGGGACAATAAGAAGAATATAAAAAAAATATGAAATTGCTTGCTCAATACTAAGACCAAAAAATGTCGCAAGTTTAGGCAGAAGAATATAAATGCCTAGATCATCAGCACAAGATGTTGGTAATAATTGATTGCCATCCCATTCGATTAATGAAATTCCTGTTTTTTGGTATCCTGCCATTGTTGCTAAAAGATGCGTAAAACGACATCCCATAATATTCATTCTCTTCTCCATTACCTTTTTTTGTTTCATTTTTTTTAACTTAAATCAATTATACTAAATACAGTAAAATTTTAAAAAAACGGGAGCGTTGGATGATACTTAATTATATGAAGCGAGGAGCTTACAATTCGTTCTTTTTTGCGCTCAGTTCTACCCTCGTGCGCGCAATTAATTTCCTTTTTTTGCCATATTTACTCTCGAAATTAACACTTGAAGAATTTGGCATTTGGGATTTTTATCAGTTAATTTTTTCATATAGCACGCTTCTTCTTTCTTCAGTTGCCGCAACGGGAATGATTAGATTTTACCTTCTTTATCAAGATGATGAAATTAAAAAAAAGCAGTCAATTGGCAACGGATTATTAACCGCCTTGTGCGGTGCTTTTCTGTTTCCATTTGTTGCTCTGTTTCTCTATAAATTTCATTTTTTTTCGTTTGATCTCTCTCAACTTTTATTGATTAGCCTAAGCATTTCGTTCTTTACACTTTTTTCTCTTGTTCTTGCTTATATTCGCATGCAAGAAAAAGTGGTTTCATATCTTGTTTTTTTTTGCGGACAAAACATCATAGCAACCATTCTTACCTTAATTGGCATTTCTCTTGGTTATCGAATCAAAGCATTGTGGTATGGTAATGCATGTTCATTTTTTATTTTTCTGCCTGTGTTTGCAAAACTTTTTTGGAATTATCGATTTTATTCATATTCAATTTTTAAAGAACAATTAAATTATAGTTTGCCGCTTGTTATTTATAGTTTTATGTATGCAAGTTTTTTTAGTGTTGATCGCCTATATTTGCAAAAAGTTCACGGGTACGAAATGCTTGGAGTTTATGCTCTTTTATGGCGATTCGGTGCTCTATTTCAATTTGTTGCCATCGCGCTCATTGATGCATGGCCTCTTTTAATCTACAATGCACAAAAAGAGCAAAACGAACGCATTTTAATTTCACAATTAATGCGTTATTTTATTCTTGCTTTGGTGACAATTGGCCTTTTCACTATTATTGGCTCATTTGCAGGAATAATGCTTTTTTTTCCGCACAAATATCACTTTCTTCTCAAATATCTGCCCGGTTTTTTCATCCCACTCATCTTTCTGGAAATTGCTCGCGTTTTTCAAGCAGGGTTTACTCTTTCCACAACAACTACCTATATTCCCGTTTTAGGAATAGGTGCTTTGGCAACTCAAATCTCATTGCTTATATTGACTGGTTCATTTAATATGTGGGGAATTTTTCTAGCAAACTCTGTTTGTTTTTTCTTATATGGCAGTTGTAGCTTTTATTTAAGCAATCGAGTGTATCAAACACCTTTTTCATTTGGATGGTTCATTAAATTAATTGTTCTTCTTTTTGTTCATTTAACCTTAATTGAATGTTGCATTTTTACCCATGCACATTATCTTTTTTATCTTTTGGTTGTTCTCATGTGGCCGATTTCTCTCCTTATGAGTCACATTATTGCCCCTCATGAACAATTAAAACTAACACGCTACATTCATGAATATATTGTCAAACTTTTCTCAAAAGTGATCCCTTCAACTCCTATTTTAATTAATAACATACAGAGTCTCTTATATCTTCGCACTGATATCTGCTCAGACGAAATTACTGCGGGCGGTTCAATTGCTCATACACTCGGGGTCATTAATGCATTTCAAAAAAAAGGCACCAATATAATCATTGCATCATCAGCAATGCAGACCATTTTAAAAAATAATTTTACTTCACACTTTATTCATCTTCGAATACCACCGTTGTTTTTTCTGTTGCGATGGAAATTAGGGTATTTACGCTGGCGTCTTGAATGTATATTTTCCACATTTTTTTTTGCATTTAAATTGAGACGTCTTTTTAAAAAAAATCGATTTGATGCTCTTTATCAACGCTATAGTTTATTAAATGCCACTGGTTTATTACTGAGTAGTTGGTATAAAATACCACTTATTTTAGAATACAACGGATCTGAAGTGTGGCAATTTCATCAATTAGCACCAAAAAAATGGTTTAAATTCAATTTTTATGCACAAATTATTGAATCACTTAATTTAACGTATGCGCATTCTATCATTGTTGTTTCTCAAGCACTTAAAGATGATTTAATAGAAAAAAATATTGATCCAAGAAAAATATTAGTTAATCCAAACGGTGTAGATACTGATGTGTATAATCCGTTAGCGCTCATACAAACACGTCATAAAATCCGTACCCAGTTATGTATAGAGAATAAATTTGTGGTCGGATTTGTTGGTACTTTTTCATTTTGGCATGGCATTGAAATGATTGCATCAATTATTCCGCACGTTATCAAATATTGCCCCACCATTCATTTTCTTCTTATTGGTGATGGCATGCTTAAACCGTATCTTGTGCAAGAAATAGAGCGTACAAATTCAACAGATTATGTAACACTTACCGGCTTAGTTTCGGCGGAATGTGCACGAGATTATTTAGCTGCGTGTGATGCTTTTATTTGCCCAACGCAACCAAATCGTGATGGAACACGTTTCTTTGGTTCTCCAACAAAATTGTTTGAATATTTAAGTATGGCAAAACCAATCATTGCTTCAAATCTTGAACAATTAAGCGAAGTAATTTCGCCTGCTATTACAAGAGATGAACTCTCAACTACAAAAGACAACGATCAATTTGTTGGCATTTTAGTTGAACCGACCGATATGCAAGGATTTATTGATTCAATATGTGTTCTTGTTAACTTATCTGTAACGAAACAAAACGAAGCTGGCTCTCGCGCACGATTAAAAGCGCAACAACATTATAGTTGGTCAGATCATGTACATAAAATTGAGCAATTTATTGTGCGTAGTTTGTAGAACGTTTTTGTATTAATTGAGCATACGCATAATTGATACTCACAATATTATAGACCACAGCACACGAAATAAAACTAAGGCCATACGTTAAAAAAGGCATGGCAAGAAGAGGAAAAACAGCACTAGTTACAAACGCAATAAAAAATGACAGATCAATTACCAATGGTTTGCGAACAATAAAAGCAGCAATTAAACCGATTTGTGCGCTCAAGAGCAAGAACAAAATTAACACACCGATTTTACCAAATAGTGAGAACACCATAAAATGTGATTCATTGCTCATAATGTTAATAATTTCTGTTTTTAATATCTCCTCACCACTTAAATCTACATTATTTTTATTTTGCCTCATTCTCTCAATAAAGTTTTGCGCACATGAATCGTTCCATTCTATATTTCGCTTATTCATAAACTTAAAAAAACCTAATCCACAATATATCGTGTGCCAAATACCATGTTGGTAGTTATCAAGTCGCGCAGTTGGATAACTTTGATGAATATACGCATGATACCTATTTTTTTGATGATGAGTAAAAAAAACAACACTCATCAAACCAACAACAATTGCGCACGTTAAAATACCTTTTTTCGATCGTGCACAATCGCGCTGAAACCAACATAAAATTAAAACAAATAATAATGGTGGCACGGCACAATATGAACGAACAAAATGATCAATGCCCACAAATAATCCTGCAAAGACGCCAAAGATTCCGCAATAAATGGGCTTTGTATCATTTAAAGAAAGATACATCCCCAATGGCATCAGAGCCATTGCGGCAGAAGAATAAAGAATATACACATCACCAATATAGAGCGTTAACAATAACAAACTACTCAAACCAATAAACGCTACAAATCTTTGCACAACAGAACGATAGAGTAAAAAAAAGCCTATTATCCCAAGAGTCCAAGAAAAAAGAGCACTACCATAAAAAAAAATGCATATTGCCCTTTCAACTGAACAATCAAGCGCATGAGCTATGCGTGGAATTAACCAATAAATGCCAATATCATCTGCCGCACAGAAAGGAATGAGTTGCGATCCATCATATTCTACCCACGGAATGCCTGAACGCTTAAAACCTTCATTAACAAACCCCAAATGAATAAAGCGACCCTCAGTTGGTTTATAAAACCACAAAAAATGTTTGATAGTGGTAAAAAATGATGCAAAATTCATACTCGCTCACAATGACAATGCAAAGGTTTTTTTTCATTCATCATGTTTGACAAAGTAATACTATTCAGTTCTTCTGCAACAACATACAGTGGCCGTGCTTGTAATTGATTGTAAATGCGTCCAATATATTCACCAAGAAACCAAATCAAAATAAATAAAACACCAATAAAAATATAAATGATCGTGACAAGCCATTTAAACAATGGGTAATAAACATGATTACAAAAAGCATCAACGGTAATGTACGCAAACATAGTGCATCCAGTTGCTATCACAAAAAAACCAATGTAAGCAGCAATTTTTAATGGAAATAGTGAAAATCCGGTCATGCCATCAAATGCAAGTTTAAACATTTTGCTTAGCGAATAGCCGCTTTTTCCGGTAAACCGCTTATCATAGGCAGCATCAATAAAAGTAGATGAGAATCCAGTCCATGCAACCATGCCGCGCAAGTATGGTGATTGTTCCCGTGATTGACGCACAATAGTGGCAACTTTTTTATCGATAAGTCTGAAATCTTGTACATTGTGCGGAATTTTAATGGGAACAATACAATCCAGAATAAAATAATAAGCAGTTGAAAAGAATTTTTTCACCAAACCGTTCGCAACCACACGATTACGAACATATACAATTGCAGCACCTTTTTGCCATTCTTCAATAAGAGCCGGAATAAGGTGTGGTGGATGTTGCAAATCAGCATCCATGGTGATAAGGGCATCACCTCTTGCATAATCATAGCCTGCACTAATTGCAATTTGGTGCCCAAAATTTCTGCTAAATGAAATTCCTCTAATCCGACAATCAAGTTGTGCAAGTTGATTTATTTTTTTCCATGATTCATCGGCACTTCCATCATCAACCATAATAATTTCAAAGTCATAGGTAGCTGAAAGTGAATCAATTACACCATTAAGTCGATCATATAAAACTGCAATCGATTCAGCTTCATTATAAATGGGTAAGATAATTGATATGAGTTTTTTATTCATAGCTCTTCAAATTATTTTTTATTCATAATCACTGCATATAAGGCACCAAATGGCACTTTAGTCATAAAAGGTTCTGTAAAACGTAAATACTTTAACGCATGCGGGAAGAAAGAATAAAATTTAGTTCGTACTTTTCCATATTTTGAATTAAGGCTTCGTGCATACCATGGCCACAACATGCATGCATTTTTATCAATTGGGTTTCTTCTAAATATCATTACGGTAACAGGATTTAATGGATTAAGTTCAAATAAAACAAAGGTACCGTTCTTTTTTAAAATTCTATTAATTTCATTCATATATCCTTCATGCATTGAAAAAGGAATATGATGAAATGCACCCGCAGCACATACAACATCAAACATTCCATCAGGAAAATCTAATGTAGTTGTTGTGTCTGAATTTACTGAAAACGAAACATCGGTATAATTTTTTTGAGCAATTTCGATACTTTTTGGCGAAGGATCAACGCCAAACACTGCTGCGCGACTAAATTGTTGTTTCAAAAAAGATGTCATCAACCCATCACCGCATCCAAAATCTAGAATCGTCGCTTCTTGATTGGATAAAAGTGGTATCCATTGTGCAAGTTTTTTTACTTTTAATTGTGCAAAATAGGCACTTGATTCACCTGAAAGAGAAAGTGCTTTATCAAGATCAGGGCGATACTGTTGAGCAAATTGATCAAATTCTTGTGGTATTTGGTTCATTGTTCTCAATCCTTATTTTTCTTCAATTCAATTAACATAAACCAGCCGACACGTTGCCAACCAAAAATTGATGCAGCAAATGATGCCAATCCACGAAAAATGCGTGATTTATAACCTAACAAATCATGATACGTAACCGGTGCTGTTAACGATTTTATTGTCACTGCATGTTGCTTAATCATGGTGCGCACTTCTTTCATAGTATACGCTTTTGTTCCCAAACTTTCTTGATCATAAAACAAAATATTTTTGAACGATCGCAACGGTTTACCTTTCAGCAAACCACAAAGCACATAACGATAAAACGCAAAAAGTGAACGTCGGTTATAGACCATTATTTTTATGGTTCCTCCGGGCCGTACAACACGAACTAATTCCCGCAAACATTGCTCAGTATTTGGTGAATGATGAATCACTCCCCATGAATAAACAAGATCAAATGAATTATCGGGATACGGCAACTGTTCTGCATCTGCAACTTGCAAATCAAATGCATGGAGTTGCTCAATCATTAATCGTTGGCGTGTATGCTCAATCGATTCTGGTGTTAGATCGACACCATACGCCTGTGCGCCTGAACGAACCCATTGAATAAAATCGGTGCCAGCACCAATACCCACTTCCAGCACACGCTTGCCATAATAGCGGGTAAATTGTGCAAACGAAAAAATTTCAGGTTCAATTTCATAACGATAGGTTTCAATTTCATCAAAATATATTTTTGAAAATTTAGATTGTTGTGTCACTGAAGTGCCGCAACTTTCTTTGTTCCAATACGCTTGTACTGCTGCTTTTAATTGATCTTGATTCATCATTGCTCCTTCGTTAGAGGTTTAATCGCCCTAACTGAAATATACCAGCCGAAAAAGCGACCTAAAGCTGTTAATAATGACTGTGGAATGTATTTGTACAACCGCACAATAAAAGGAATTTGTGGCAAATCCTCTACAGTTAATTTTGCAGTATCAGTTCTTAAAATTCCAAAACCAACTTCATTCATTAATTTCTTTAAAGCTCGTTTGCTATATACGTTAACCAACGGCCTTGAAGAGCCATTAATCGTTTCAATTAACGAGCGCTGATCAGCCAAAGATCGTTTTAGAAAATTACCTTTAAAAAACCATTCCCAAGTAACAACGGTCAAACAATAAAAAATCGACCATTTGTTATAGACAATAACTTGTATCTCACCACCTGGTTTTAACGCATTAAAACAATTGCCGAGTGCTTTTTTGATATTTGGAGTATGGTGCAAAACACCAAAAGTAAATACAAAATCAAATTCATTGAGAAATGAGATATTCTCAACATCTCTTTCTTCAAACTGTGCTTGCAATCCATAATAGGATAAATGTTTTCGTGCAAGTGGAGGGTTTTGTGGCGTAATATCAATGCCGGTGTAATAAGCTCCAGCTTTGCAAAACTGATATGCATCATATCCTACACCACATCCAATTTCTAACACCGATTTTCCTGTAAATCGTTTAAATTGTACCATCTCATTAAGCCATGGCACCTCATATGAAAAACGTTTTTGTAGCACTGCTTCAAAAAATTCTTTAGTTCCACATTCATATTCTTGACCAAATACCCAGCCAGCAGGGCTCGCTCCCCATGCTGCTTTGGAGTTTTCTTTAATTGCCTGATCAGAACTCATATGATTCATTGCTCTCCTTTTACAAATGCACTAATCCGCGCTACATGCTGTTGCCATGAATAATTATTAATAATTTCATCGCGGGCACATTTGCCCATTCTTTTTTTTTCGAAAACATCTTTTGTTGCTAAATGCGTAATCGCATCAACAAATCGACCTGCATCTGCACTGGGTACCAAAATGCCACATTCAGGTTTGAGAATTTCAGCTAGCTGTCCAATATCTGACGCTATCACCGGTTTTTCCAAACTCATATACTCAAACAATTTGGTGGGTGACCCGAAAAATTTGCTACCATCAGCATTTGGTTGTGTTGGACAAATAAATGCATCGCATGCGGCTAAATAGGTGCGCACCTGTTCATGAGAAACCAAACCAGTCAGCATGACACGACGTGAATCAACATTTTGATCAATTAATTTTTTTTTAAACAATGCAAAAAGTGGGCCATCACCAATCATCAAAAAGAAGAGCGATTTATTTTTTTTCAATGAATCAGGAATAATTTCACTTAATAATTCAATACCGTGCCATTTATTGAATGTGCCAACAAAGCCAACCACAAAATCGCTGTCTGAAATTGCATTTTCTGTTCGTAATGCCACGCGCTCTTTCTCAAGCTTTTTTGAATCAAATATAATTGGATCGACACCGTTTGGATTCACTAAAATTTTTTGTGCTTTAATTCCGCGCACGCACAATTCGTCTTTGAGAGCTTGGGAAACCACGATAATAAAGGTTGCATTCTGTATATTAATTCGTTCAAACAAATCGATCAACCAAAGCATTCGTATTTTTTTGTGTGTTGTCCAATTTTTTTGTACCCACGTTTCTGAACCGTTATATTCTAATATGAACGGAATTTTTTTAACTGTGCTCATAAGAACACCCGTGCAATTGAGCATGCTGTAGCGCTGATAAATAAAATCAATTTTTTCTTTTTTTAATAACTTAATGAGTTGTACTGAAAAAAAAATATTTGAAATAATACAATTGAACATTGTGCGCAATAAGCGAAAAATGCGCGGATTGCGCAGATGCACAAATGCTGCAATGTCAGCGGTTTTAAAATAATTTTCCATGCATGAAGATGCTATAAGAATGCGATAACCACATTTTTTAAATCCATCAATCACACCAATGGTGTGTGAAACTGATCCTCCGGCAACGAGCGGTTGTGCATAAATATCTGTACGCACATAAAGCACCGACTGTGCAGGTTTCATAGTGATGATCCAGCAATTAAATTTTGCACAACCCACAGTTGCACTGAACATTCTCTTTTTCCAGCAGCATTTTGTTGATACATAGTATGTATTGCGTCAAAATCGAGATATTCACTCCATTCGGAACGTTTGCGAACTAATAGCTCGTTAAAATAGTTGTTGAAAAAGTCACCAGATCGCATCCAACGCATAGTTGGCGCTGCAAAACCAACTTTTTTTCGATGAACAACTTCATAAGGCAAAGAACGCTCAGCCACTTTTTTGAGAATATATTTTGTTATTCCATTTTTATATTTAAGTTGCGGTGCAACTCTGAACGAATATTCCACTAACTCATGATCCAAAAACGGAACGCGTCCTTCAACCGATGTTGCCATTGCCATTTTATCAAGACGCATTAATAAAAGTTCAGGTAATCGCTGCTTTAGTTCTAAATAAATCATGCGATTGAGAAAATCAAGATGCGGTGCACGTTTCTCAAGTTGCGCTAAATGATATTCTACTACTGCATAACTATTAAGTTCCTGATCAAATCCTGGATAGATCGCTTCAAGAACGGAGTCATAGCTTGCATGCATATTAGATTTAATAATTTCTTTTTTTGCATTTTCTGGAAATGCTATTGCACCACTCCAGAATAAATTACGTTCTTCTGCCCATTGTTGTAACAAAGCAACGTGATACGGTTTATGCGCAAAGCTGCGCCGCGCCAAATTGTACACACCCTGCTTTACAAAACGTGGCACATATTTCGTTGCCGGTTTCCAGTAAGAATTGTAGGTATCAACATAATGAGCATAAGTAGAATAGCCACAAAAAAGTTCATCGGACCCTTCTCCAACAAGCACAACAGTAACACCCGAGTCTCGCAACAATTTTGCCACAAAATAAAGTGGAATGCATACACAGTCCGCAATTGGTTCATCTTGGTAATACACCATTGCTTCAAAAAATTCGAACGCTTCTTTTTCACTTATTACAATTTCGCGATGTTGAGTATGAAATTTGTTTGCAACCAAACGTGCCCATTCAATTTCACTGAATTCAGGCCCATCTGAAAATGAAACGTTAAATGTTTTTACTTGATCAGTCATTTGGCTCATGTGTGCAACTATCAAACTTGAGTCAATACCACCCGATAAAAATGAACCAAGAGGCACATCGGACATTAATCTTTTTTTCACTGCTGCATGAAATAATTGTTCAATATCATCTATTGCTTGTTGCTCATCAGAAATGATCGATTGACTAAAAAGTTTATCTAAGGGGTTATACCATTCATGAAATGTCACCTGATTATGAGCACTCACCTTGAGATAAAAACCTGCAGGCAATTTGTAGACACCTTCGTAGAGAGTCAGTGGGGCCGGTGTTACCATGTAAGTCAAGTAATGGTACAACCCCCGCGAATTAATTTTTTTATGCATCCACGGCAGCGGCCACAATGCTTTAATTTCTGATGCAAAACTTACTACATTTCCTTGCAGAGAAAAATAGAGTGGTTTTACTCCAATGCGATCGCGCGCTAAAAAAAACTCATCTTTTTTTAAATCAACAATTGCGATTGCAAAATCGCCTTCTAAATAACGTAAACAATCAATCCCCCATTTTTTGTAGGCATAGACAATTGTTTCAGTGTCAGAATTTGAGCTGAATCGATAACCTTCATGCTCCAATTGCGCACGCAACTGAGGATGATTATAAATTTCACCATTGCATATCACCGCAATTGAATTGTCATTATCGAATAATGGTTGAAAACCCGCGCAAGAAAGATCAACAATGCTCAAACGTCGATGAATCAATGTTGTTTTTCGATCTGGTGCATTCCAAATTCGAAAACCGTCAGGCCCACGATGAGCCAAAGACTGTTGGACTTGATCAAGTGCACTTTGATTTATTAATAAATCGCGATCATCTAATGAACGATATCCTGCAATGCCACACACTACCTGCTCCTTTCCAAAATGGTCGGAGTGTTTTCGTTATGGTTATACCATGAATTTTTTAGAATTTAAACTTACCCAGCGCAAAAAACCACATGCGCAATAAAATAAACCCGTGATAAAAATAGCGTACTTGCGGGCTCCCATAGGTTCGTCGTTTATAATGTACCGGAATATCAACAATTTTTAGTTGAAGTTTCGCGGCGCCAAAAAGAAGATCAAAATCACTAAACGGATCAACTTCACCAAAATAGGAACGATTACGTGCAATGCGTTCATAATCTTTTTTTAAAAGCACTTTTGTTCCACACAATGTATCTTCCACCGATTGTCCTAACAACCAAGAAAAGCCTAAGCTGAAACAGTAGTTTACCCAAACATTCAAAAAACGGGTGGCACCAGTTTCCATTGCATAGACAAACCGAGAACCATTAATTAATTCACCTTTACCAATAATTAATGCTTGCACAAAAAGTGGTAATTCATGCATCGGCACTGTATTATCACCATCAAAAATCATTAAAATATCGTTATGCGCCATTGAAAAGCCTAAACGCACCGCATCACCTTTATCGGCACCTGTTTGTACAAAACAGCGCACATTTTTTTCAGGATATAAACTGGCGACCCGCTCAATTTCGTTTAAAGTACCATCAGTTGAATGGCCTTCGACAAAAATAATTTCGGTGTTCTGCCCAAACTGGGGCATGTTCGTAACAATTGTTTCTATCGTTCCTCGCTCATTCCTGCATGGAACAATAACTGAAACGGTAGGGTTCATAATTTCTTTTTTTGCAATTGAACGCGCAATTGTCCATTCAATTAAACATAATCGATTTACTAAAGGAATATATGCCAATAAACGATTCAAAACGTAAGAAATTCCTGGAATATACCAAGGAAATAACATGCGTCGACCATTGGTAATTTTTTCAAAATTGCTCAGATATAAAAAATTTTCAATATCAGTTTGCGATAACCAGTTTTTAAAAATTGTTTGTCTGCGTAAACCACATTTTTGCGCACACCACAACAATGGCTCCCACAAAAAAGAATATCCATCAATAATAATACGTGTGTGCGAACTACAGAACCGCTGCAACGAAAGCAACAACAGCTGAATATCTTCAGTTTCCATCAACGTTGATGACAAAATAATGTAATCAAATTTTTGATCATTAATTTCAGGAATTGTTTGCACAAATTGATAACAGGAAAATTGTTGCTGTGCAGATTCACGGCATTCATTTTCCGCTTCCACTCCTACTCCAATGCGCGGTTTTACTGCATCCAAAATATACCCAGTTTTGCATCCAATTTGTAAAACAACACTTCCTGGTTCTACTGCCCACTGATAAAATTGCGTTACAAAAAAATGATAATACCAATTTTTTTTTAACCAATAATAGTATGGTTTTTGTATAGTGCTTGATATATCAGTTAATTTTTCAATCATTTTTTTCCTACTGCGTTTTTTTATGTATCGTAATACAAAAAATATCTCACTAAAAATTTAATTTAAATGAATTGTCATTATTTTTTTTATCACCTAATATTCAGATGAAAAAATTTAATTAAAAAAAAGAGGGTTGTTCAATGAAGTTCATGCAAATAGTAAGTTTCATTTTTTTATTTACCTGTGGATCAATTTTTTCAACCGATTTTAAAAACATTCTTCTCATTATTAATTATAATCATGCACATTACGAATCAATTGATTTACTCAAGAAAATATATACACCCTATTTTGGAAAAGTTGTTTTCTATGGGCCAAAAGAGCACCCAGAAATACATGTATGTAATCATCATAAAGGATATTTTAGTTACACCGCAATTGCTGATGCCATGGAGCGTTATCCACATTTTGAAGGATATCTCTTTCTAATGGATGATTGTATTTTGAATCCTTGGTTATTGACCGGTATCGATACAAAAAAAATATGGTTTGGTGATATTCCCTTTATCATTCAAAATGATGGAAAACAAATCAATAACCGTGGCACACCAATAAAAATTAAATTAGGCAAAAAAGCAATTACTCATTGGGCATGGTGGCAATCTGAATGGGGATATGAGCCAATGAAAAGTGCTTTCAAAAAATTACCACGCGAACAAAAAAAAATATTAGAAAAAAATTGGGGCAAAAATACAGTACCAGCATCATTTTCTGATCTTGCATACATTCCTGCAATGTACAAGGATACGTTTATAAAATTGGCACTTATTTTCGCAAAAAGAAAAGCTTTTCTGGAAACAGCGCTGCCAACAATCTTGAGTTGTCTCACTTCAAAAAATAATTGGTTTTGGTTACAAGGTACGGGTACCTTTTATCCTGGAACTGCGCAATCACAAGAATATTTTAGTGAACATTTACATTTTAATCATCCAATAAAGCTTTCATATGAAGAAAATCGCACGTTCATAGAAAATTATTTTGAACAACACAAACAATAATGCATACAAAAAAGGCGACGCTCATAAAAAGTGTCGCCTAACTTTTAAACTATTTTTTTTATGATTGTTTAAAGTAGTTATTGATCACCATACCTGCAACATAACCCCCAATAACTGGTAATGTAACAGCAGCTGCGATGCGTCCCCAATAATAATTTTTTTCAACTTTGTTGAATTTAATCGTACCAGTAATTGCATTAACCTTATCTAAGTTTAATTTTACTGTTCCAGAGCTTTTAATACTCCCAAATAGACCGCTCTGCATTTCAGTAAATAGATAATTCCCTTGAGTGGATAATTTTTTTACGAAAATGCCCCGATTTCCATCAACTCCCTGAACACTGGTAGTTGTCGGAATTTTGAAGGCAGCAAAATCAATATTAGGATAATCCGCTACCTTTTTCTTATCACCTTTTTTAATGGCGTTCAATTTTTTCTGATTTATTACAATCGTACTTATTCCGGTACCCAAACCAACGGCCGCTAATGCAGCCGGCAGTTTTTGATCATTGCATGAATTAAGAATAGTTTTCGTGAAATCACTAAATCCACAAAACACATTTGCTGCAATAAGCAACAGACTTGATAACGCTATTATTTTTTTCATTTTCATTTTTTTGATACTCCATTCATTAACAATCAATCTAAATAATTATGCTTTTTTTGAAAAACTGTATGCGGCAAATCCAATTGCTGAAGCAAAATTGAGTGCACTTACACCGAAACAAAATGCCGGAATCCATCTATTTTGTTTTTTTATTTCAAGTTCATAGCGTTTTATTGGCTTTAAGATCATTTTTTCTTTACCATCTTGAACTTTTTTTTGCCAAATAGGAGGTAGCTCCCAATAGCGCACATCATGTTCGTGAACAACATACTTCACAAATCTCTGATCCGCAGGGAAGTAATGTCGGTAGGTTATACTTTTTTGAATGCAATAACTCTCTCTACCTATAGTGCTTCCATATTCTATTGCAGCAAGATACGCTCGTTCTTTTTCATCTAAACCCATATTTTGTGTGGTAATCTCAGTAGGATAAAGCTTATGATGATAGATAATCTTGCCTAGTTGAGCAAAATTTTTACTCTCAAGTTCGTTTTTGAATCGTAATTTTCCTTTATCCAAATATTCATCTTGCCAATTCTGAGCTTTCTTTGCTTCAATACCCACAAGTAAACTTGTGCCCCCCATTGCCACGCATCCCAAGGCAGTTAAATAGGGGTGGTTATTAATCAATTTTCCCAAAAAGGTATCAGCATTGATTTGATTAATAACCAAAGCACTCAGAACCACTAATGCTATTTTTTTTAAATTAATCATTGCTTACTCCATATTTTAACCTTATATTCATTATATCAATTATTACTATTTTGTCAATTTGAAATAAATTATTGGTCATTTTTTACCATGCACTATCCATTCAGCTCAGTTTTATCTGTTTTTTGGTTTTTTTATTTTTTTTGATAGGCTCAATTTCAGCTGTTTTTAACTGTTAAAAAAAAGGTAAGAGTATAATGAACTATGTCAAAGCATGTGCATTTTTTTTTATTTCGCTTCTCGGCGCTTTCATTAACGCGGCACAATTTGAAAATACATTATTAATCATAAACTATAATCATGCGTATTATGATTCTATTCCGTTTCTTAAAGAACTCTATGCGCCCTATTTTAGCGATATTGTTTTTTATGGTCCCGAAGAACACCTCGATGTTACTTGCTGCAAACACCATGAAGGATTTTTGAGTTACATAACCATTGCCGACGCAATGGAAAAAAATCCTGAAAAAAATGGTTACTTTTTTTTAATGGATGATTGCATACTTAATGCATGGCTCTTAGAACCGCTCGATACCAACAGAATTTGGTATTCAGATATTCATTCATTCACCTCAACCCGTGGCACCCCGATTCAATTAAACTCTGGTTTTAAGGCCTATTCTTCATGGAGCATTTGGTTAACAAAATGGGGTTACCCTGCAGCATTGAACGCTTTCAATAATTTACCCCAATCTTATAAAAATCAACTTGCCCAAAATTGGGGCGAAGGAAATGTCGTTGCTGCCTATTCAGATCTTATTTATATTCCTGCACGTTTACGAACTCAGTTTATTGAGCTTGCTGTTTTATTTCATTCACATGAACTTTTTTTAGAAATCGCTGTTCCAACCATTGCTGCATGTCTAGAACCAAAAACTCAATGGCTCTGGCTTAAAGGTGAAGGCACGGAAAGAAATAACCCATGCAAAACTTTTAAAATGAAAAATTATTTTCATCATCCCATCAAACTTTCAAGCTTGGAAAATCAACACGTTATTCGAGAAATATTTTTAAGCCAAAAAAAGGATAAATAATGAGCACAATTTTGCAACGCATTGCATACTTTTTTTTATTTATTTCATGCATCAAAATTAATGCGACTGATAAATGGATTGTTGTTACTACCATTAATTATCCAACTGCGGCACTTAAGCAGCTTGCGCAACTTCCCGATTGGCATTTGGTAGTAGTGGCTGATAAAAAAACGCCATGCGATTGGCATTTAGATAATTGTGAATTTTTGAGCGTAGAAAAACAACAACAGTTGCCCTACAAAATTATTCAGTTTCTACCATGGAATCATTATTCGCGAAAAAATATTGGCTATCTTTATGCAATTGAACACGGAGCACGAATCATTTATGAAACCGATGACGACAATTATTTAATAGATAATGAAATTGGCTATCTACCTGAACATGCAACCACAATTCAATACATCACTGATCAATCAACGGTTAATCCTTATGAACATTTTGGACAACCAAACGTATGGCCACGCGGGTATCCACTTAAAAAAATTATACATAACCAACAGTATCAAACAGTTGAACGGCACGTTCATTGTCCTATTCAGCAAGGTGTCGTGAATAATGATCCTGATGTTGATGCAATTTATCGTTTGACACACAGTCAAGAAATTAATTTTGATTCGAATAAGAAGCCGCTTAGTTTACAACGCGGCGTTCTCTGCCCATTTAATTCACAAAATACTATTTTTTATTACAACGCATTCTGGGCATTACTTTTGCCAGTTACTCCAAGTTTTCGCGTCTGTGACATTTGGAGAAGTTATTGGATGCAGCGGCTCCTCTGGGATTTTGACGGATCGGTCTGTTTTCTTGCACCAACAGCAGTTCAATATCGCAATGAACACAATTTACTCACCGATTTTGCGGACGAAATTGATGTATATTTAAAATCTGAGCAACTCATTAACACATTGCGTAATTGGAAATGCGAAAAAAAGGTATTTGTTGAACGGATGGAAGAACTCATGAACGAATTAATAATTAAGCAATATTTTAAACCAGCAGAAATAGCTTTAGTAACCGCCTGGATTGAAGATCTTGAACACATCAACTATAGTATGCCTCAATAATTTATAACTTTTTAAGGAATTCTTTTTAATAAATTATTCTGGCTTGTGGCGATTGCGGCCTTTTTCTCGGAAGCCCCAGAGTTGTTTGTTTCCCCATTTGGCGTGAACTTTCATCATACGATAAATATCTGAAGCCCCTCGGCTCATTTTGCGACGAATGTGAGAAATACGTGTTGAAACATGCTGCTTAATGCTCATATTATGTTCGATTTTTTTTGGGTTTTCGTCCGGGTTCATCCATCTTTTAATGAATTTCATGCCTTCTCCTCTTTGTTTTTACGTTAGCAGTTTTACCTCTATAAAAACAAGGGATTAATCGGCAAAAAAGCCAATTTTTCAAGAAAATACCGCTCCTCAAGCATGAAAGAAGCGGTATTATTGATTAGTTGATTAAAACCTAAATAATCTGCGTATTTTATCATGCATCCTGGGAAATTGTTGTTTGAGATCTTCCCGGTTGATGAAATCGCGTAAATAATTTACCGGAAATTCTGATGCGCGCACTTCTTGTCTGCATGTTGGACATTGATTTTTATCATTAATATGCACATGTCCTGCTAAACATGTTGCACATAATGAATGTCCGCAATATAAATTTACGCGTGCACAATGCGCATCAAAATTTTCGCTGCAAATTGGACATTCTTCTGCGCGGAATTGTTTTACTTTTTCAAAAAATGGACCATAAAATTTCTTATTACGCTCCAGTCCTTCAGCGGTTTTATCATTAAATTGTGGATAAAGTTCATGTACATTATCCACCGGTGCTCCCGCTGGCACATCCTCTCCTGCAACTGTTTGACCCGCATAGAGTTGTGGCAATTCTTTATCTAATTTGTGATAAACACCGCCAGCTTGAAGAGCATATTGATTATCGTATTGTTCAATAATTTCCTTAAGCTTACTCATGCTCAACAGCTGTGTAACATTTTTATTTTTACGAAATGCATCATCAATTTGTTGTGCCAATTCCTGTTTTATTCGCTGTTCAAATTGTTCAGGATTGTACGGAGGTCGGCCATGATAATATGAACCAATTTCTTGTACAATTTTTTTCGTTCCAAGATCAACAACAAATTGCTTTATCGCCGGCTTTACCGCTGCAACCGCCTGTTCTTTTGCTTGCACTTGGGAATCAAGATTAGATGATTTAATTAATTCAACAATATTTTTACTCATTTGAAAACGTACGTTTTGCATTTCGGGCGATATAAATTCTAATTTATTAAAAAATAAGCGATCTAATTCATCCTGCACATCAAATTGAACTGCCGAATAATTAATTTTTGGGCCCCAAAACATTTCCCAAAATGATTCCCATGAATTATTATCTGCAAAAACAACCGTGCTGGCACAAAGCAGCAAACACATCAATCTAAAAATAGGCAATCTATTGTTCACAAAAAACTCCTTATTAAAGTTATACATAACTAAAATATATCATTTTTCGCACTTATATTATTGCTTTTTAAACTTCTTTGTTTCAATTTCAATAATCTTATTTGCCATCCGTTTGCTTATTTTTAATGCTTTAAAATAATTTATAAATTTTTCATCCGGTTGCCAGTGCTCAGAAACAAGTGGCGCAACATGTTCATTCAACGGTGGGTTTGCGCACACAAGCTGCCGAACTACGAACTTGCGAAACAATGCGTTTTGCATAAACGGTTTTATCGTTGAACTAAAAAGATTTTCATTATTTTTGTTATTGCACAGTTCTTTTAAAAAAATTTTACCCTCTTCATTTTTTAACAGAAGCGCAAGCATGTGATAATATATCGCACTCCATTCTTTATGTTGCCCATCTACACCATACAGTTTGCTATATGAAAGCACATTTGAAAAAAATTCTTTGCTTTTGACCGACTCTAAAAATAGCTCATCTTGCATAATGCGCTTTGATAATTCAACGAAGTTAGATGGAATTAATTGAGCTTCTTGGTAAGGTTGCATACGGACCATTTCACTGAGCGAGTGCAATATATGGCCTCTTAAAATTTGATATTTTTTCCAATCATGGATTTGAGAAATAAGCTGCTTACCTTTCGAGTCTTGCTGTGCAATAATTTTTGCATAGAGTTTGCCAAGGCGACAAATGCATAATTGATCTAAACTTTTTTCATCGGTTAAAAGACGAATGAGCGCCTGCATAAACGGCAACTCTTTTTCCTCAGCTTGTACTACTTTCAAGAAACCAGTGATTTCAAGCAACTTCGTTTGATTCATTTCAAATGTATATAACTTCTCATCACACATAAGTTCTCTCAAAATATGATAATTATAATTACGCTCTAACTGCTGAATAATAGAAAAATTAGAAGAATCTGCATAAGGCCAACAATAAACTGCTGGTTTTTGACTGATCTGTAACGTAAATGCTTCACCAGCCACAATATCTTCAGAGGAACAAATTTTTTGATCGCTTCGCCGTATGATATTGAATGGAGATATAAACTTAAGGCGCGCATCTAAAACAGAAAAATTTGCTTCATTTTTTAGCTGGCGACAGGTATCAATATCACCTCTTTCAATCGCATCAAGTAAACTATAATCCAGATTCATTTGCTCAAGCGATTCATTTTCGGGAATAATTGGATTCAAATAAAGTTTATTTTCGCGATCACGATGAATAAAAAAAGTACAATGATAATCATTTTCACGAAACATTAACCTCAAAAGATTGTTGCCCTGAAATTGTACAAGCTTAATCGGTTGATTATTAAGATTAAGTATTACATCCTTCTTAAACTCAGGAATGGTACAATGTTCAGATTGCTCCATTGATCGCAATATAGTTGATGAAACCAAAAACAAAACGAGTACACTATTTATCGGCCAGACCATCTTCGGATACTTCCATTAGAAAAAAGGTAATAAAAATACGCAGAAGATAAGTTTAATTTTTTTGAAAGAAATTAAAATAAAAATTACAAATCGATTCAACAAGCAGAAAATTCTATCTTCCGATCATGATTTCGTTATTCTTCATTGTAATTTTAACTTTTTGTACATCTGGATGTTTCAACATATATTGGGATAATGGAACTGTGATGTATTGTTGAATTGCACGCTTTAATGGTCGTGCACCAAATTCTTTCACATAACCGCGTTGGGCAATTTCTTTGACAACATCATCATCAATAGTGACGGTAATATTTTTTTCTGCTAACCGTTTTTCAATGTCATTAAGTTGCAACAGTGCAATTTTCTGGACATCTTCTTGTGTTAACATTTTAAAGAATACAACGGAATCAATACGATTGAGAAATTCAGGTCTGAATGTTTTGTGCAATAATTGCTCGATCGATTCTTTTACCTGTGGTGTCAAATCTTTTGCTTGCAAGATTAAATCGGCACCAATATTTGATGTCATGATAATGATACAATTTTTAAATGAAACGGTTCTTCCTTGACTATCGGTCAAATGCCCTTCATCTAAAATTTGTAGAAAAATATTAAACACATCGGGATGCGCTTTTTCAATTTCATCAAACAACACAACACTGTACGGATGCTGGCGCACTTGTTCAGTTAATTGTCCACCTTCTTCAAATCCAACATATCCTGGTGGCGCTCCAATTAAACGCGCAACTGCATGTTTTTCCATATATTCAGACATATCAATTCTGATTAATCTGTTTGGATTATTAAAAAGAAAATCAGCTAACGTTTTTGCAACTTCAGTTTTACCAACACCAGTTGGCCCTAAAAACAAAAATGAACCAATTGGTTTGCGCGGATCGGTAAGTCCTGCACGATGAACCTGAATGGCGTGCGCAACTGCTGAAATTGCTTCATCTTGACCAATAACATGCATTTTGAGCGTATCTTCCATGCGTAACAGTTTTTGTGTTTCGGTTGTTTGTAGTTTTTCAACAGGAATTCCTGTCCAACGAGACATAACTGCAGCTACATCACGCTCATCAACGTCTTCTTTGATTAAATGCGTTTTAAGTTTTTTAAGTTTTTCTTGTTCAGCAACTAATTCTTTTTCTAATTTCGAAATTTTTCCGTATTTAATTTCAGATGCTTTTGCATAATCACCTTCGCGCTCAGCTTGGGCAAATTCATAATTAGCTTGCTCAATTTTTTCTTTCACTTTACTGATTGCTTCAAGCGGTTTTTTTTCTGCTTGCCACTGACTTTCAAGTGCTTGACGCTTTTCTTTATAATCAGCAAGTTCTTTTTGCAGAATGGCTAACCGTTTTTGTGCATGATCTTCTTTTTCTTTTTGTAATGCAACTTTTTCAATCTCAAGCTGACGAATTTTACGCTCCAATTGATCAATTTCTGGTGGATACGAGTCAATCGACATGCGCACCATTGCCGCAGCTTCGTCGATCAAATCGATTGCTTTATCGGGTAAAAAACGATCAGGAATATTTTTATCTGCAAGAACGACAGCATCGACGAGCGCTTGGTCTTTGATATGAATTCCATGATGCAATTCGTATCGTTCTTTCAGACCGCGTAAAATTGAGATTGCATCTTCTACTGAAGGTTCTTCAACAAGCACTTTTTGAAAACGACGTTCAAGTGCTGCATCTTTTTCTATATATTTTTTATATTCTTTAATAGTGGTCGCGCCAATACAATGCAACAATCCGCGCGCAAGTGCAGGTTTGAGTAAATTTGATGCATCCATACCACCGCCAGTTGCGCCAGCGCCAACAAGCATGTGAAGTTCATCAATGAATAAAATGATATTATCACCACTTTCTTCGATTTGCTTCAAAATACCTTTGAGACGTTCTTCAAACTCACCTTGATATTTTGCACCGGCAATCAACAAACCTAAATCGAGCGCGTAAATTTGTTTATTTCGCAATCCTTCGGGAACATCATTATTAATAATACGTTGCGCGATACCTTCAACAATTGCAGTTTTGCCTACTCCAGGCTCACCAATTAAGACTGGATTATTTTTGGTTCGTCGCGATAAAATTTGAATCACACGACGAATTTCTTCGTGCCTACCAATAACTGGATCAAGTTTTCCTTGCTTTGCCATTTGTGTAATGTTTTGGCAATATTTTTCCAGCAATTGATATTGTTTTTCAGCATTTTTTTCTTGAACAGTTCTTCCTTTGCGCAGTGTTTTGATGTGAGTCAAAATGCGATCGTAAGCAAATCCATGTTGTTTAAAAAATTGTTGTAATTGTTGAGGTAGTTGAGTCGTTTTAGACCAACACAGCAAAAAATGTTCAACGCTAATATAGGCATCTCCAAGCGAATCTGCTTCTTTTTTTAATTCTTGTGTAAAGGTGTCAAATGAATAATCGGTGCTTAATTTTCCACCTTCAACACGAGGCAATTTACTTAATTGCTCGGTAACCATAAGTCGTAATTGATCGAGTGGCAAGGCAAGCGCATTAAAAACTGAAATGCAAAATTCATCTTCTATTCCTGCTGCCACCGTGTGCAACGGGAGTAATGTTGGATTTTTTTCCGATTGTGCAAGCGTGACGCTTCGTTGTAACAGTTCACTTGAAGCATGAGTAAATTGTTCTAAATTCATAATGCACCTTCCAATCTTTTTGCTCTTTTTTTGCGATGATATGAAATTGCAAAATGATGCGCATAATCTCGCAATGCTATTAATAGTCTGCCAACTTCTGTTTGTAGATCAAGCACAATTCCGTTCGGATAATTTTGACTAAACAACCGTTCTTCTCGCTTTGCCAAACTTACAATGTGCACTCCAGGAAATAATGCAGATACTGAACTGAGTTGACCTTTACCACCATCAATCAAAATTAAATCGGGCATGTCTTCAATGTTTCGGTAACGACGCGCAACAATTTCTTGAAGCGCAGCATAATCATTTTGCTGTTGCAATGTTTTTATCGCAAATCGTCTAAAATTATTTTTATCCGGAACACCATCAACAAAACGAACACATGAACCAACAATTTCACTGCTTTGAAAATGCGAAATATCAAAACAATCAATTGAAGATGGCGCATGTGGTAGTTGCAATAGATGCTGCAATTGAAATCCCAAATCTTTATTTGGTGAGCGTGAAAATTTTACGGGAGCAGTTGCAAGCGAAACTTCTTTTTCGTATTTTTTTTCAGAAAATTTCACTTTCAATGTTGCAAAAATATTATCAAGGTTTTGTAAATAGGTAACAAGTCGCTGCGCTTTTTCAAATTCAAAACGCGCTGCACAGAATGCAATTGATTTTCTTAATTGATACAACGATTCTTTGTAGTTGCCGCGCAATGCATTCATAGCTAAATCTAATCGCAACATATAGTTATCTTTATCAAATTCGTCGCGACATGAACCAGCACATAAACCTATGTGATATTTTAAACAACCATCTTTAATTTTTTGATTGCACAATTCAAGACGAAAAGTTTTCATTAAATATTCGTAACCAGCGCGCGCAGGACGTTTAAACAAAAAGGGGCCAAAGTGAGTTCCTTTACCTTTTTTATTACGCACTAAAAGCATACGCGGTAATTCTTCATTAGTTACCTGAATATACAAAAATGGCTGGCCCGTTTTGAGGAGCACATTAAATTTGGGTTGATGTTCTCTTATCAGTTGTGCTTCCAAAAGCAATGCTTCGGTCTCTGAATGCGTTACAACATGCTCAATTGTTGCATGTTCATCAATGAGCGCTTTTACTTTCCAATCAATATGTTGTTTTTGAAAATAGTTTGAAACCCTTTTGCGCAGCGCTTTTGCCTTGCCAACATAAATTATGGCATTGTCTTTGTCTTTAAACAAATACACACCTGGCAACAACGGTAATGCTTGTACTTTGGGTTCCATCGATTTGCTCATCTATTATAATTTAAGCATAAAAAATATACTTTTTATAAGCATATCAAAATAAACGCAATTTGTAAAAAATTGACCGCAAAACGTACTATTTTGGTGGGTTCTTCATTCCCAATGCATGGCCCCCGAATGCGTTTCTCATTAATGCTACCAATTTGGTTGCATAATTACCCCCAGATTCTCGAGACCAGGCCCGGATTTCAAGAGCATCTTCGATCAGTTTTACCGGTACCTTCTGTTTGTGAGCTTCTTCAACAGTCCATGAACCGGTACCACTTTCGGCAATAGTGCCTGAAATTTTTTCTAATTTTTGATCTTTTTTGAGAATTTCATGGGTAAGCTCTAAAATCCATGAGCGAATAATCGATCCGTGTTGCCAAATATTGGTAATTTTGGCCAAATCAAGATCTTTAAATTCACCTTCGTTTAGTAGTTGCAACCCTTCTGCATACGATTGTAAAAGCGCATATTCAATGCCGTTATGGACCATTTTTACATAATGCCCGCATCCTGAAGGCCCAACAAGTCCATATCCTTGAGGGGCTGCAATTGCGGTAAAAATAGGCTCAACTTTTTGAAACGCTTGTATATCGCCGCCAATCATTAACGAAAACCCTATTTCTTTTCCATGCAAACCGCCAGATGTGCCGCAATCTAAAAATTCAATTCCTACGCTTTTTAATTCTTGAAAGCGACGGATTGAATCACTAAATTTGCTATTTCCTCCGTCAATTACAACTGCTCCCGCATTTAAATGTGGTAACAATTCACGCAATACCTGATCGACAATCGGCCCTGCAGGCACCATGAGCCACATAATTTGCGCGTGATGAGCACATTCTTCCAACGTTGAAACAATCGTTGCGCCAACCGTTGCAGCTTCTTGCCGTGCTTGTGCGCTCGGATCGTAGCCAACAACTGCATGTCCCGCTTTGAGTAAACGATAAACTATCGCGCTTCCCATTCTCCCTAAACCAATGACTGCGCAATTCATACACGCCACCTCATTTTATATTTTTGTGCAAATGCTTTTAATTCATCTGGACCACTGCTCATTTGTTGATAACGATAAAATGGCAAATGTAATTTTTCGATTGAATCAATCACTGCCCACGCATATTCGATCTCATCAAATCTGACCGAGACCGATTGATCACCCAACATAATTTGTTCAATCAGCACTTCGTATGCTTCAGGAGTTGCAGTACGGAAAACATAGTTGTGATTAAATGCAAGTGATACTGGAGTTACTTCATACAAGGAACCTGGTTGCTTCGTATTCAATTGCAAAGAAAAAATAGCTTCTGGCTCAATCTGAATGGTTAAATGATCAGATTCGTATACACAACTTTCTTTGAGTGTGCAATCTACATTTTTAAATTTAATATGGACCGATGTATCTTTTCTATCTAACCGTTTTCCTGCTTTTATGTAAAATGGGATATTTGCCCACCGTGGTGTATCAATAGAGAATTTTAAACAGGCAAATGTTGGTGTTTGTGATTGAGGATTAACATCAGTTTCTTGATGATAATCTGCGTATTGACCTAAAAAGCCGTCTTCGATTTTAATTTTTTTAAGAACTGCCGCTTTTTGATCTTGAATACCTGCCGCACTTAAACGCTCTGGCAATTCCATTGCAATCAACGAAAGCAATTGCATTGCGTGATTTTGAACCACATCGCGCAACACACCATATTGATCATAATAGCGCCCTCTTCCTTCAAGTCCGAGTGTTTCACTCAAAATAATTTCAACATAATCAATATAATTATGATTCCATAAAGGCTCGAAAATAATATTAGTAAAGCGCACAAGAACTATACTGCTCACAAGTTCTTTAGTTAAATAGTGATCGATTCTAAAAATCTGATTTTCGTTGAACCATTTTGTGATACATGCATTAATTTGATGTGCAGATTTTTGATCAAGACCAAATGGTTTTTCATATACAATGCGCTGCCACACCTTCCCGCAAAAGCCATCTGCATCTGCTCGTTGAATTAAACCACTTTTTCCCAAAGAGTCGCTGATATCGCAAAAAAATGCAGATGCCGTTGCAAGGTATGCAAGGCGATTTCCGTTTATTTTTTTTTCTTGTTCCCGCTTGACAACATGTTCATGTAAGAGTTCAAAATCTTTTTCATTGCGAAAATCAATTCGTTGATAAGTAGTTGCCTGTTCAATTTTTGACCATAATTTTTCATCAAGTGACGAAATAAATGGTTTTGCACGCGATAAAAATTCTTGCGATGTTACATCTTCAAATGCTGCACCAACAATAATAAATTTTTCAATTCTTTTATCTCGCACCAATTTATACAATGCGGGAATTAATTTGCGTTTTGTTAAATCGCCCGTTGCGCCTAAAATTATAAAAGTACACTCATTCATCCGCTAAAATCTTTCGCGTTTCTTTTTTATACAACTCAACATGCGGCTGATCAAATGCATTAATATTTAACAACGTACCAAGATACATAGTTTCTAGCATAGCATATTGCAACAACTGTCCAAGGTAAAATGGAGATAATTCTGGAAGGTTGATTGAACAAAATGGAAGTCCTTCTTTTTGATACGCTTTTTTCACGCCAACTATAATTGCGTTCATAATAGATGAGAGCGGTATACGTTGAATATGTTTAACGCATTCTTCAAACTCATTTAAATTTGGAATTTGTATATTATTTTTGTTTTGTTCAATTGTCACAAATGTAGTAAAAAAATTTCGCGGTCCTCCTAAATAGAGTTGGCCAACTGAATGCAGATCAGTACTTCCAATTGAAACCGTGGGAGTTATCCCAACGCGCACACTATTTCCTTCCAGATCATTCTCTTTACCCAAACTTTCTGCTACAAGTTGGCGGTACCATTTACCAAAACCCTCAAGTGAAACTGAAAATAAAAAAAAATTATTTATATGAATTTCATTTTTCCAATGCCAAAATTTAATTGCTGCACTTTTTGCCGCACAATTATGTTGCAATGTAAGCATTTCATCGATTACTGATCGCGCACCTGCCAGAAGCGCTTTTACATCAACACCCATTAATGCCAGCGGAAACAAACCGGCTGCAGAAAGCACTGAAAATCGACCTCCAACTAATCTGGGAATATAAAGGGCTGAAAATTTTCTTTGCTGCGCTAATGCAGCAAGTGGAGAATTTTCATCAGTGATTACAGTAACATATTCATAATAATTTTTTGGACGATAGCACATCAATACATCAAGAAATACTTCAAAATTTGCAACCGTTTCAGTAGTTGCACCCGACTTTGTGACAACAACCACATGAACTTGATTATTTTGTTTTAATTCTTCTTCAACACACTGTTTTATTTGCTGTATATAATCGGTATCAACGGTATCTGCAAAATACACCTTTAATGCATTAATTTCATTAGATAATAATCCAAAAAGCGCCTGCATAATTGCCGCAGCTCCTAAATTTGATCCACCAATTCCAACAATAATAAGTGCTTTTATATTGTGCTTTTGAACTCGTTGTATTTCTTCCAAAAGTGGATTCAATAATTCGGTATCCTGAGGCAAATATAATGATGCAAATTTGGATTCATATTTTTTTTTGAATTCATTACGTATAGTTGCATTTTCCTGAGATAATTTTTTTAAACTTCTTTGAAGATCTTCCTCTGAAAATAACCCATCATCAAATTCTACTCTTAATTGACTCACTATACATGCTCCTTTCTATGTGAATTCTAAAAGCAATTGACAAATTGCCGCAATACCGCGATATTCTTAGTTCTCAATTCATATGTAAAATTACAACTAAAGGTTGGTTATGAAAAAAAAACTTCTTTTACTCACGATCATTGCAAGCTTAGCACAGTACAAAAATGTTAATGCAATGGAAAACCGATCGCTTTATTGTGACGAAACACTTGAGCCAGAAAAAAAAATGTCATTGTATTGCGACGAAATTATTGACGATGTAAATGGAAATACCTTTTCTCCAGGTAAAAAAAAGATTCCTAATCCAACGTTATATAATCAATCAAGAGTAGGCAAAAGAAAATTTGCTGAATTCAATATTCAAAACTCTGATATCACCAATGATCAAGCTCCATTTAATTTTGTTCAGTCAGAAGAAACTGATGAAATCGACGCTGCAACTCTTCTTTTAGGACTTAATCCTTCATCAAAAAAAGATGAAGCACGCGAATTTTTTGAGAAAATTAAAAATTATAGCAGACCAAGTGACTCTACAAATGGTACCCTCGCGCGCGAAATGTTAAACATCCTTAAAAAACATCCTTCACTTGATGTTAATAATTTTAAATTAGAAATAGTTATTAACACAAATAAAAAAACAAAGCAGTTCAAGCTTATTGATCTTGCAGTAAAAATGAAAGCTGAAACACTGTATAGCCACTTAATTGCAAACCATAATGCTCAATTGACAGACCAAACAGAACAACTCATCAAACAATGTCCCCGTTCAAGGATCGCAAATATTACTGGGCATAGAAAAAAAAGTAAAAGAAAATCCAAGCCCCTTAGTTTTACCCTAAATAAAATCATTCTGGATTAAATTATTTGTGATTAAATATGCATCTTTGCTGATACCTCATTAAATAATTCTGAAAATTAAGGCTCTTTATGAAACAGTTATTTTTTATTATATGTTTATTTACTTTTTCTACATCTCACATTATTGATGCAATGGAAAATTCTGATGAAGAAATTCTTGTCATTAGAAATAAACCAGGCAAAAAACATCCGGTATTTTTGGAAAAGGAAAATCAAAAATCTCCTGGGAAAAAATCAAAAGAAATCCCAATCAGAAATGCTGAAGTATCTGGAAAGCGTCGTCTCTTTGATAATCAAGAACAAAATGATAATGAATCACCTACAAAAAAAAGCAAGTCAAATTATGAAGAATACGCTGACCTTTTGAGTAATTTGCCGCAGATAATAAAAGAGTCTGATGGCATAGATTCAGTTGCACAAATCTTAACACACATTAAATCAGTGCGCGAAATGCAAGAGATAGATTTATTCATTAATGATATCAAAAAAATTTCAATTTCATATATAAAAAATGGAACATTGCCCACAAAAATACAACATCTACTTTCAAACAACTATCCAAATCTTAATATTAACAACGTGATAATAACGGTAGAAAATAAAAATAATCGGCAAAAAATGTGTCTGACTGATTTTATTACTACAATCCGTGGCTTCACTACATTTAAATACCTTTACGAACATCGAGGAGCCAACATTTCTGAAAATACATTGCGCCTTGCTACGCAATCAAAAAGAATAGCTGAATTTCTTAAAATTAACGGCCATGAAATAGAAATTCCTAATTCAAAAACAAAACCTATCAGTATGTCCACAAAACAATTCACAAAATTAAACTCAAAATTAAATTATTCCGCTAAAGACTACAGAATTGTCTAGATAAAAAAGGGGGGACACTCCCCCCTTTGATAATTTTATGCCAAGACTCTTAAGATTCTAATTCATCAAAATTTTTATTAAGTAAAGGATACTTTTCCCAACCTTCATAATCAAAGTGCCACCACTCGGTTGGCAAACCGGTGAAACCATGTTTTTTCATGATAATTTCTAATTTTTCTCGATTATTTTTCACTGATTCATCAATATCCATATAGTCCCGATGAGCTTTTTCAGTGAAATCATCAAACGGTGTTGGCATTTCGAGTTCTTTTCGATCCTTTAAACAAATGAGCGTGCAATCTACTGCGCAACCACGATTATGCCTCGAACCTTTTTTTGGATCTGCAACATATCGCTCATCAGGAACTAATTGCCAAAATTTTTCTTGCACACTCAATGGCCGATAACCATCGTAAATTTTTAATCCGAGCCCTTCTTGGTTTAATTCTTCTTGAACTTTACGCATAGCTTCAGCAGCTTCTTTAACTAAATATGCTTTTGCTGCTGGATAAACAACTTCATGAGTAAAATTATCCTTAGTTGCATATTTGATATCAAGAATAATATGAGGAATTTTTTCTAAATCAACCAACATCGTTTCTGTTGCATACAATGGCATTAGAGTCAAAAAAATACAATATTTAAAAAATGTTTTCATAACTATCCTTTCTCTGTGATTTTAATTTTTGTTATACCATATCAGATAAGTTACATTTTTTTTCAACAATGGGCACTTCTTGTTTTTCTCAAAGAGCTATCCTAAACTTGAACAAAAATGAGCGATATTAAAAAAAGGACGTCACTAATGAACAGACGCATAGTAGTAATGATTCTCCTCATCTTTTATTCATTCACTACTGTAGCAATTGATGACTGTTTTGAATTTATGTCACGCTGCGATCCAATCGAAGATGAAAAGACTTCACAATCTTTTATTTTTCCTCGACCAGTTTATCATAATCTTATGGCTCAGTTGTCTACAGGTTGGGTTGATTTAATCTATGAAAAAGATCATTGCTTTCTTGGAAGTATTGAGGCAGTTGGTATTTACCAACAGTCAAGTTCTATGGACAAATTGAAACGATATTTTTTAATTAACGAACGCGAAGCACTTGTGATAAAAGGTGATTTAGCACCACAACCTACATTGCGCGATGTACGAGCTGAATGGGTTGGGTTACCTTCAAATTTTGTTGGTACGCTTCAAATTAATCCAAAACAACAGCAAGGTTCGCTTTGGGTTGAATACAACCAAGATGTTAAAAAATTTATAAACAATAAATTCTTAGATTCGTTGTGGGTAGCAATTTCAATGCCAGTTCAATTTGTTGAAAACGATTTGGGACTTACTCAAACAAACGTTCAAAACCCTGGCCCAAACAATTTCGATATTATTGCAGCTTTCAACCAAGGGTTGTGGCATTTTGGCAAATTAAATCCAAAGAAAAAACATCGTGCAGGTGTTGCGGAAATAAATGTAAAACTTGGCGCAACTTTCATGGCACGCGATGGTTTTCAAATTGGTTATTACAGCTCAATTTTTGTTCCATTAACCGGCGGCCAAAACCCTGAATTTCTTTTTGATCCATTTTTAGGAAACAATCGTCATTTTGGCTTTAGCGCTGGTGTTCATTTCCAACTTCCACTCAATGATGATACCGATTGCAAATTAATTGCATTCTTTTTTGATATCGAAAACCTTTATTTAATAAGAAGTGGGCAACGTCGAACCTTGGATTTGATGGACAAACCATGGAGCCGATTTTTATTATTCAATAATATTAATGGCGATTCAAATATTCCTGGTGTTAATGTTCTTACGAGAAAAGTTACCGTCAGACCTTTTAACATGGCTGATTTATCAACCGGCTTACGCTTTAATCTAGGTGCATTTGATCTTGAAATTGCCTACAATTTGTGGGTACATCCATCTGAAAAATTAGTCTTGGAGGACCGTGAATTTCCAGAAATATTTGGTATTGCTGGGACTTTACCATTCACCACTGCAAGCAAAAGCACAATTAGTTTTCAGGCACCAAACGATTTTGTATTTATCCCAATAACCCAATTTGATCTTGATCTCCTTTCAGGATGTGCGCGATCAGCAGTTGTACACAGACCAAGTATCGCAGCTGGTGCAATTATTGACCGAGACTGTTACACAATTATTTTCGGATTTGGTGCATTTATTGAATTCCCGCAACAAAATACTGCATTAAATAATGCGGGCGTGTGGGGCAAGATTGGGGCATCGTTCTAAACTACAGCACTGCGATTCGATTGCAACATTACTAAATACTATTGTACTCTGAAAAGAAGCATATCAAAGGGGGGAACTATGAATGCTTCTTTCAATAAAGCAACTGCCATTCTTATTACGTTACTTGCACTTAGTTTTATTATTTTTTTTCACGAATTAGGCCATTTTCTTACTTGTCAGATTTTTAAGGTACCAACGCCAACATTTTCAATTGGTTTTGGACCAGCGCTCGTAAAATACAAAACAAATGCAACAACATTTCAACTAGCACTCTTACCACTTGGAGGCTATGTAAGCATTGCAGTTGATATATTAAATCAAAAGCCCTACTGGCAAAAAATGATTATCACCTTAGCTGGAATATTTAATAATGTTGTATTAAGTTTTATTCTTTTTTTTATAGTATTTATTTGCAATAGACGGCCACTTACTTCAAGAATTGCTGCAGTTGCTCCCAACTCACCTGCTGAACATGCTGGTTTGAAAAAAGATGATAAAATTGTAATGTACAATGATCATTCGATTGAACAAGACATTGAACCTTTTACCCAATTTTTACAAACAGCAGCTGGTAAAGAAATAATACTTACGGTACAACGTGATAATGAAGTTATTCACAAAACAATAAAAATTGAAGTTCAGCATTTTGCTGGTAATCAAATTGGCTATGCGGGATTTTTATTCGAAACGAATCAAAAAAAACAATTTTCGATTGCGCAGAGTGCAAAAAAAACACTCCTTTTTATGAAAACATTGATTCTAGACTTTGGTGGGCTGTTTAGTCCTGCTTCAAAAAAAAATAAAGCAAAAATTATTGGACCAGTTGGTATTATTTCAATCACCGGAAAAACATTTGCGCAAGGATGGACTACTTTTTTATTTTGGGTAGCTCTATTAAGCATGCAAATTGGTCTCTTTAATTTATTGCCACTTCCTTTACTTGATGGCGGTCAAGCTACACAATTTACTGCGCAAGCATTAATTGGACGGCCTCTTTCTGCTCAAGAAACAGCAATAATGAACTATGCATTAATTATGCTCTGCATTATTCTCATTCTAGCAACTAGTAAAAAAAAAAGAGCCGCACATTAAGCGGCTCTGTATAAATTATGCAGCTGCTATTCCCATTCTAAAGAACCTGCGGATTGATATTCTGTCACGCGAGTTTCAAAGAAATTCTTTTCTTTACTTAAATCGGTAACTTGCGACATCCAGGGAAGTGGATTTTCTTTAAAATAAAGTCGCTGTAATCCGATTCTCTCTAAACGACGATCAGCAATATATTCAACATAATCCATAAACTGTTGCGCATTAATTCCCAACAGTCCCTCTGGACATGCATCATATGCGTATCGTTTTTCAAGCGTTACCGCTTTTTTGATTAACTGAACAACTTCTTCTTGAAACTCATTTGTCCAAATTTCAGGGTTTTCAGCTTTGATTGTATTAATTAAATCGCAGCCAAATGCTAAATGAACACTTTCATCGCGCATGATAAATTCAAACTGTTCGCCAATTCCTATCATTTTATTTTGACGCTTTAAAGCAAGCATCATTGCAAAGCCAGCATAGAAGAAAATACCTTCCATGATTACATAATAACCAATTAAATCGCGCACAAAACGTCGAATATCTTCAATGCCACCTTCAGTGCTAAAACTTGGATCAAAGATTGTTTTGGTCAATTCAATCACAAATGCATCTTTTTCTGCAATCGATGGAATGGTATTATACATGTTGTAAATTTCATCAGGATCTAGACCAAGAGAATCGCAGCAATAAATAAATGTATCGGTGTGAATCGCTTCCTCAAATGCTTGCCTCAATAAATATTGGCGACATTCTGGATTAGTAACATGCCGGTACACTGCCAAAACTAAATTGTTTGCGGTTAACGATTCAGCAGTAGAAAAAAAACCAAGATTCCACAAAATCAATCGTCGCTCACGATCAGTAAGTGAATTTGAAGATTTCCATTGCTCTACATCTTGCTGCATCGAAATTTCTTCGGGAACCCAATTATTCGCAATTCCATTCTTATAATGTTCACGCGCCCAATGATAGGTCATTGGTAATATTTTATTAGGATCAGTTTGCGAGTCGTTAATAATTCTTTTTTTTGCCATAGGTCCTCCTCGTTATTGGCAAGATTCACATTCGTTACCAAAAGGATTACATGTCAACCCGCTTGCAACAAATTTTTGTTCTTCAATTTGTTCTACAACTGGTTGTTCCATTTTTGGCACTAACGTATCTACGTCAGAATATTGTCTCTTTTGTGTAAAACCATATTCGGTACCAAGTGTTGATTTTTCAATTTGTGTTGCACCAAGAGTTCGTAAATAATACGTTGTTTTCAATCCACATTGCCACGCAGTCATGTAAATATCGTTCAATTTCTTACCAGAAACGCCTTTCATGAACACATTATGTGATTGACTTTGATCAATCCATTTGCCACGTGCTGCAGTAATTTTAATAAGCCAGATTGGATCAAGTTCAAATGCGCCACGATATTTTTCTTTTAAATATTCAGGAATTGCACTCACACGCATAATATCGCCATCAAAATATTTCATTTGCTCTAAAATCGATTTGTTCCACAAACCAATTTTTTTCAAATCATTTACTAAGTAGCGATTCACAACCGTAAATTCACCAGCAATATTAGATTTTACATACATATTTTTGTAAATAGGTTCAATGCTAGGATAACAACCCGCAATATTTGCAATCGTTGCTGTTGGCGCCACTGCCATTACATTTGAATTACGCATACCATTTTCTTTTATATGGTCACGAATGAAACGCCAATCAAGCGAAGACGATTTTGAAACATCAATTGGCATGCTGCGTTCTTGTTCAAGTAACATAATTGTATCCAATGGCAAAATGCCACGTTCCCATTTTGAACCTTTGTAGGTGGGATATGCACCACGTTCACGCGCAAGTTCAGATGATGCTAGAATCGCATAGTACGAAATGAGCTCTTGTGAATAATCGGCAAACCATGCAGCTTTTTCAGATGAAAACGAAATATCAAGTTTATACAGTGCATCTTGAAAGCCCATAACACCAAGACCAATTGGTCTGTGGCGCATGTTTGAATTGCGTGCTTCAACGGTTGGATAAAAATTTGAATCAATAACATTATCAAGCATGCGCACTGCATTGCGTATCGTTTTTGCAAGCAACTCTTTATCAAGATTTCCATTAATTACATGTTCAGATAAGTTAATTGAGCCAAGATTACATACCGCAGTTTCTTCAGCAGAAGTGTTGAGTGTAATTTCTGTACACAAATTTGAACTGTGAACAACACCAACATGATCTTGTGGTGAGCGTACATTACATGGATCTTTAAAAGTAATCCACGGATGCCCTGTTTCAAATAAGCGGCTGAGCATTTTACGCCACAATTTGGGCGCTGACATTGTTTTAAAAAGTTTGATTTGGCCGTTGCGTGCTTTTTCTTCATATTCTTCATAGCGTTTTTCAAATGCTTTGCCGTAAAGATCATGCAAATCTGGCACTTCTTCAGGAGAAAATAATGTCCAATCCTGATCGAGCATCACTCGTTTCATAAAAAGATCTGGTATCCAATTTGATGTATTCATATCATGAGTTCGTCGACGTTCATCTCCAGTATTTCGTCGCAAATCAAGAAACTCTTCAATATCAATGTGCCATGTTTCTAAATAAGCACAGGTGCCACCACGCCTAATACCACTGCGCGTAATTGCAACAACAACATCGTTAACAATTTTAAGATAAGGAACAACACCTTGACTTGTTGCATGAATGCTTTTAATCATTGCACCAGTGCCACGAATGTTGGTCCAATCATTGCCAATGCCACCAGCCCATTTTGCTAATTGTGCATTGTCGCCAATTACCTTAAATATATGGCCTAAATCATCATTTGCTGTAGATAAATAGCATGAACTAAGTTGTGCAATTTTATAACCAGAATGAAAAAGTGTTGGTGTTGAAGAAATGTAACGCAACATCGAAAAAATTTCGTAAAATTCAAGAGCTTTTTCTTCTTTGTTTGTTTCATTAAGTGCAAGCCCCATTGCAACACGCATCCAAAAAGCTTGTGGAAGCTCGTATCGCTTTTTATCAATTTTATAAAAATAACGATCATATAATGTTTGCAAGCCAAGATACATAAACAAACTATCGCGCTCTGGACGCAACTGTTTTGACAAATATTCTAAATCAAATTCAAGCAATTTTTGATTGAGAATATCACCTTTAACACCTTGATAAATGCTATTGATGAACGCATCTTGATAATCGTTTACAAGTGTTGCTTGTTCAACACTATGACCAATAACTTCACGGTACACTTTTTGTAAAAGTAATCGTGTTGCAACTTTATCATATGAGGGATCTTGCTCAATAAATGCAACCGCTGCAAATATAAGAGCTGATTCAAGCTCTTGTGTATTTATTTTGTCATAAATATTGCGAATTGTTTCTGCAACAAGCAAATCGATTGCTATATCACCAGCACAATCATAAGCTGCACGTTCAAAACATGAACGAATTTTTTCCAACAACAATTGCTCAACACGTCCATCACGCTTGGTAACAAATAGATCGTTATTCTCCTTGTTACCAACGATCGTCGACAACCCCTTATTGAGTAATTTTTCCATAAAATCCCTCTTTGCAACAACGTTTTTAAAAATTTACTGCCATAACTACTCGCAATTTCTCACTCCTCCTTCTTTTTTTATACAAAGATGCACTCATGCCTTTGAGAGGCACTTCATGAGCACTCAACACATTATGTTAATAAAAAATGTGGCAACTAGAAAAAGCTACCAATAGCGTTAATACATTTTGAGTATTTTTCCGTGAATGATTTCATAAACATACTTTAACATGACGACCGCACTCACGCAAAGGAAATTCGCTCTTTTTTTTATGAAAATATATTCTTAATTTATTTGTAAAAAACAATCGCAAATATTTCAAAAATCTAATTTTTTATTTTAATTTTTTTTTAAATGATTGACGATTTTTTGCGTTCTGATCTAAGCTCAATCAAAATTATTCACCTCTTTTTATTAATAAGGAGTTTTTTAATGAAAAGATTTTTTTTAAAAATATCTACTATACTCGCTCTTCTTTTAACGAGCACAGCAGCACTTGATGCTGTCGCAATTAAAGGAATGACAAAAATCACCAGCAAAAGTCATCATGATGAAATTCTTGCAAAAGGCAAACCGGTTGTCATCATGTTCACCGCTGATTGGTGCGGCGCATGCAAAATTGCAGCACCGGATTTTGAGAATGAATTAATCGCAAGTTATCCAGAAATAATATTTACCTTTGTTGATGCAGATCTTGAAGCTACAAAAAGTTTAAAAACTCAATATGGGATCCAAGCACTTCCTACATTTATCTTCATCGATGCTCATGGTAAACAAGTAAATTCAGTACGCGGCTATCCTGGAAAAGACGCAATTAATGGCCACCTTGGCAGCTTAAACGGTCGTCGCGCAGCAATTACACCAATGGCACAAAAAATGCATGAAGAACCGATGCGTGAAGAAAAACCAGCGCAAAAACAATCGTCACCAAAGAAAATGAGACCACAAAAACAAATGTCTCAACAAGAACCGAAAATGATACAAGACGAAATGCCTATGAAAAAAATGCCAAGAAAATCTGCTAAACCAGTTGGTGTTCGCGGTCAAATGTCGGCACGCGAAGTAAGTGGACGCAGAGGAAAAATGGAATACATAGATGCACAATCAATTCCAGCAGAACATAGAGGTTCTTGCCCAATTTATGTGCCATAAATAAATTTAATTTTATGTAATAAAAAAGCCTGGCATAAAAACCAGGCTTTTTTATTTCTTATTTTTCTTAATTATCGTGACACTAATAAAAGTGAAACAATCGACATTAATTTAATTAAAATATTAAGTGATGGACCTGAGGTATCTTTGAATGGATCGCCTACCGTATCACCGATAACCGCAGCTTTGTGTGCATCTGAACCTTTACCGCCAACATTGCCGGCTTCAATATATTTTTTTGCATTATCCCATGCACCGCCACCATTGGACATCATCAGCGCAAGCATAATACCAACTACCGTTGCACCAACAAGCAGTCCGCCAACCGCAGCTTTACCCATAAGATAATTAATGATCACGGGGAGTGTCAGGGTAATTAAACCGGGCCACAACATTTCACGGAGCGATGCTTTTGTACTAATTGCAACACATCGTTTGTAATCAGGTTGTGCACGCCCTTCCATTAACCCAGGAATTTCTTTAAATTGACGGCGTACTTCGATGACCATTTGTAATGCAGCTTTACCAACTGAACGCATCGTAAGTGCTGAAATTAAAAATGGCAATGCGCCACCGATAAACATTCCTGCGAGTACAAACGGATCAATAACATTCAGAACATCATTCAAATTTGCTTCTTTTGCATAGGCAGAGAATAATGCAAGCGCGGTTAACAATGCAGAACCAATTGCAAATCCTTTGCCCATTGCAGCAGTTGTGTTGCCAAGAGCATCAAGTTTATCGGTAATAGTGCGAACTTCTGGACCAAATCCAGACATTTCAGCAATACCACCAGCATTGTCAGCAATTGGGCCATATGCATCGACCGTCATAGAAATACCAACGGTTGCAAGCATCGCCAATGCAGCCAATGAAACACCATAGACACCGCCACCAAAGAAAAATGAAAGAAGAACTGCAAGAACGAGAATCACTACTGGCGCAACTACCGATTCCATTCCAACCGAAAGACCATATATTAAGTTTGTTGCAGCTCCAGAGCGTGAAATATCAGCCAGTTTTCTAATAGGCTCTCCACCAGTGTAATATTCTGTAATTGAACCGATTATCATGCCACACAAGCAGCCAATGATAATTGAGCCAAGTAAATACATGTCCATTTGGGCAAAATGTAAATATAAACCAACAAGAAGCACAAGCACTGCAGACGCAACGAGATTTGCATTGCGCAATTTTGCAGCAGGATGTAACGGTAAAAACGAGTTAACTACCAAGCCAACTACTGAACCAATTAATCCGAATGAAATAACCAAAAGAGGGAAAATTAAATAAGCAAAATTATTATAAGTAGGAGTTGTTGTTGCCAAAATAATTGCTGAAACCGTAGCACCAACATACGATTCGTAAATATCAGCTCCCATGCCTGCAGTATCACCAACATTATCACCAACGTTGTCTGCAATTACTGCCGGATTTCGTGGATCATCTTCTGGAATGCCTGCTTCAACTTTACCAACAAGATCCGCACCAACATCGGCAGATTTGGTATAAATACCGCCACCAACACGAGCGAAAAATGCAACTAAGCTGGCGCCAAGTGCAAAACTTGTAAGCAACTGCAAAAGCAATACGGTGTTACCAATGTAAAAATAAAAAATTGCACCCAGACCCAAAAGGCCAAAGCTTGCTACCGCAAAACCCATAACGCCGCCACCAAAAAAGGCGATCATAAATGCGGCAGATTCGCCACTATTTTTTGCAGCCATGGTTGTACGCACATTGGCCAATGTGGCCGCGCGCATACCAATAAAACCAGTAGAAAGAGATAGCAATGCGCCAAAAATGAATGCGCCTGCTGCCAATGGAGACATGAAATATCCAAGGACTACCGCAACCAAAAGAGCAACAACTGCAATAATTTTGTACTCTTCAACCAAAAAAGTCATTGCACCATCACGAATTGCTTGTGCAATTGATGTTGCTTTTTCGTTATCGACCGGAATCGACGTAATTTTGTTAAACAGATAAAGCATAACGCCGATACCAAGCAATCCAGCTCCAGCAATTATCGCGTAATAACCAAGATATTCCATAGAATATGTTCTCCTACAGCAATAGAAAGTGCAAAATGATGATTATTTATCGTAATAGTAAATCGTTTTTTTGTAAAGACGATCCAATCACTGCTCTTTTTTATAAACTTTACAGGCAAAATAGATCACCGACTGTATTTAACTAATTGCATATTTGAATTTTTACCAGTTCGTTGCACTATACTAATATGTTGATTCATCATAAGTTATTTAATCCAAACTATTGGCAAAAAAGATCGGTATACGCTTTTGTTAAATCTGGTATAGTTGAATTATTGTTTTAGGGACACACATAATCTTGTATTAATCATGCTTCATTTTTCTCGCTTATCTTCGTTAATTTTTTTTATACCACCATCGCTGTGGATTGCTTGGGCATATATCGGCGGGATTTTATTAGTTAATTACGGTAAATCATTGCTAGCATCGCTGATTATTTCATTAATTTTCTTTGCAATTTCCGTTTTAATTTTATATTTCATTCGCATTGCGCGTCCATTTATCATTTTATTATTAATTGGACCATCATTTTTTTTGGGAAGTACATTATATCAACAACAACTAAATTCGTATCAACAATTTTTGAATCAAATCAGTTCACAAGCAATAAACTGCACTCTCTTAATTAACGATATCAACACAATCGATCACCCACGATTTCGGAATCTTATAAGTGCCACAATTGAAAATGCGCAACTCAGCCAAACACAAAAAAATATCGCAACAAATAATCGATCCTTATTGATTTATACTACGCAACATGTTCCATTTCGCGTCAGCGACAGTATTTCGCTAGAGAATGTGAAAATTAAACAGCCTTCTTCGCAATCGTTGTTGCAATTTTTTTGCAAAGAAAAAATTGTTGGCACAACTGTTGCAAATATGGATAATGCGAAACTAATAAAGCGGCCCACCATCTCATTTTTGCGCATGCTTTTTGAAAAGAAAATAAATAATTTTAGTACGTTGCAAGAAAAAATGTCTCGCTCAAGTTTTACTTTTTTTTCATCATTTTTTTTGGGAAATCGAAAAATAAATAAAAAAGAAAATGATGAACTTAAATATCAGTGTAAATATTGGGGCATTTCACATTATTTAGCACGTTCAGGACTTCATTTAGTAATTTTTATTATGGTGTGGGAATATACATTGCGTTTTATTCCAATCTTTTTTCTTTTTAAACAAGCTCTTCTTATTTTAATCACTCTTATTTATTTTATTTTTACCTGGAACAGTATTTCTTTTTTTCGTGCTTTTCTAACCTTCATGCTGTACAAAATATATCTTTTTAAAAATGCACAACTCCATACACTGCATTCGATCATTCTTATAACCGTTGTTGTTCTCGTTGCAAATCCTGCACAACTTTTTTTTCTAGATTTTCAACTCAGTTTTGGCATTACATTATTATTAGCTTGGATAAATCATTTTAGAAAAATAATACATGCGCAACAACTGCAAAACTCTTCCATTAATAAACCATATTAATCTATTCTAGTTACATAAGGGTTTTTAGGGGAGTTTATCATGATGGGGACTGTTCAATCTTTAATGTACATTGTATGCGTATTTTTTTTGTTAACAGCAAATGCAACAACTATTAATCATATCACCCAATCACTTGAAGCTCAGATTGAAAATCACAATGAAAACTCTGAAATCGAACCGGCCATTGATGCAGATATTCAACAATCAAAACACGTAACTGCGCAAAAAGAATGGACGATTCTTACCTATATGGCAGCGGACAACGATCTCGCACCATATGCACGCAAAAATTTAAAGCAACAAGCAGATGTGGGATCAAATGAGCGCATTAATATTGTTACGCAACTTGACACACGCATTGGGCCACATAACAAAATAACAAAGCGTTATTATATTGAAAAAGACAAACTCAATGTAAAAAATCTTAATGACCCCGCAACGCAACGAATGGATAGCGGCTCTCCGGAAACATTGATTGATTTTTGTGGTTGGGGAATTAAACATTTCCCAGCGCGTTATTATATGTTAATACTCTGGAATCATGGCACTGGTATTATCGATATTGGTAGACCACGAAGCATTAACCCATTGCAGCTATTCTTTTTCAATCCTGAAACACAATTGATTGAACTAGACCGCACAATTCCATTTCTTGATTTTGTACAAGCTATTCAAGACAATGATCCACGGGCTATTTGCTTTGACGATAGCACTGGTCACTATATTTCCAACCAAGGACTTGATCGCGCCCTGCGTGAAATAACGCAACGATTTTTAGGTGGAAGAAAACTGACTATTGTTGCATTTGATGCATGCTTAATGTCGATGATCGAAATTGCAAATATTGTAAAAGATTATGCAGAAATAATGGTAAGCTCACAAGAAGTCGAACTCGGACCAGGATATGATTACCGACGCGCATTAACTCCAATAGCAGAACGCTCACTTAATCCTAAAGAATGCGCACGCACGCTAGTAAAAGCCTTTGAGCAAACCTATTTTAACATAACGAATGATTTCACCCAATCCGCAATAGCATTAGAACACATAGAATCGCTAGAAATAAATCTTACTATTGTGGGTACCCTTCTTAATGAATCACTGAGCTTGCAATATGGAACTACCGTTAGAGATATTATTAAATCGTGCAGACACAAAATGCTTTGTACCCATTTCGACGAAACAAGCTATCTTGATTTTCACCACCTTTACAGCAACCTTCTTGCAAATTTGGTGCACTTTAAATTTACCGATCTAAGCAAGGGAAATATCATTCTTAAAGGGTTACGAGAAAGTTTGGAGGCTGGGTTAAAATTAATTGATAAAGCAGTTATAGCTAATGCCACAGGAAAAAATCTCAATCGTGCAAAAGGGATTTCGATCTATTTTCCTGAACGAACATTGCACTCTTCGTATCATCGCACAAAATTTGCCGCAAATAACAAATGGTATGATTTCCTGATCACTTACCTATCACTTCCTTGAACCGATACTAAAGTATCTTGGCGAGTTGTTGCAAAAAATACAATTAACTAAATCGGCATGTCGCTTTTTTATACATTTTTGACAATTTTGTTAAACTTCACCTTGTATAAACTTTTTAACTACAGGCAATTATGGATCCTAAATTATATAAACAAGCGCTCCTGAACGAACTTTATGAACCATATAAAAATTGCACAATGTGCCCACTTGGCTCACTTGGCCGGAAAAATGTAGTATTTGGCGAAGGAGATCCCGATGCCGGATTAATGTTCATTGGCGAAGGGCCTGGACGAGATGAAGACCTTCAAGGCCGTCCTTTTGTAGGACGATCTGGCCAACTACTAACGCGTACTTTAGCGTCTCATCAGGTAAAAAGAGAAAATGTTTTTATTTCTAACATTGTTAAATGTCGCCCGCCCGATAACCGAACCCCAACCGAGCTTGAAAGCACCACTTGCAAAAAACTCTTGCTTGAAAAGCAAATTAAAATTATACGCCCTAAAGTCATTTGCACTCTTGGCTCAACTGCGCTTGTCCACCTGACAGGCAAAGAGTTTAAGATAACCAAAGCTCGCGGTAAAATAATTGAGCAAAATGGCATGATAATCATTCCAACTTACCACCCTGCCTACATCCTGAGAAACGCTTCAGAAATTACAACATTTTCTAATGACATTAAATTTGCCCTTGAGCAAGCGCAGCTTCTTCAGAAAAAATAATTCGCATAGAAATTGTGGATAACCTGTGGATAACTTGTGGATAACTTGTGGATAACTTCCGTTATATTTTCAAATTAAACGATCAAATCAAGAGATGCGCATTTCTTAATCTTAATTAGAGCTCCTACGGAGTCAATGCAACTAAAAAAAGATCTGCATATAAAGTTATCCACAATCTGTCCACAAGTTATCCACAGGTTATCCACAAGTCTCGCTTGGGCCAAAATATCGAATGAGCCACCCTTTCTTTAAAAAAACAACACAGTTATCCACAATTTTTGTCCCCCTTATTATTATTAGTTTAAAGAAAGAGAATTATAACAATTATAATAATAGGCATTCTCACCTTACAATCAGATATCTTCTTTTATTTATTTAATTTTTTGCTACACTTAAAAAGTCTTATTTTAATTTTGGATCATAAGGAACCCTGTGAAACTTGCACAAGTAATCGAGGAACTCATAGAAGAGAGAGGCCTTGATCGTTCTCTTTTAAGTTCAATTATTTGCGAAGGACTGATGGCTGCATATACCAAGCGGTTCCCTGAGCTTACTTTTGACATTTCTTATAATAAAAAAACTGATGAAATAGAAATTAAAGTGCGCAAAGCAGTTGTTGCTACTGTCAGTGATGACGAAATAGAGATTTCTCTGCGAAAAGCCCGTACTTTTGACCCGAGCGTTGAAATTGGTGGAGAGGTATGGGTACCCTTTGAAGGGAAAATTGGGCGCATAGAAATTTTACGCGCAAAACAAGTAATTGCTACAAAAATTAGGGGCGTTGAAGCTGCAGCAATTTATAATCAGTATAAAGATAGAAAAGATACGATTGTTCATGGCACAATTCATAAGTGTGAGCGCAATGGAATGTCGCTCAAGCTAGATGAAACACTCGCATTTTTGCCAAGGTCTCTATCTTTGCCTACAGACAAATGCGTTGTTGGATATTCAATTCGCGCTTTGCTCAAAGAAGTTTTGACAGAGCCTCGCAATGATTATCAGCTTATTCTTGATCGCGCATCGTCCGATTTTGTACGTATATTATTTGAGCTTGAGATTCCTGAAATTTTTGAAAAAATTGTTGAGATTAAAAAAATTGTGCGTATTCCTGGGTACAAAACAAAAATTGCCGTCGTTTCACATGAAAAAAACATAGATCCAGTAGGAACCTGTGTTGGTGTCGGTGGAGTACGTATAAAACCAATTTTAAAGGAACTTGGTGGTGAAAAAATTGACGTAATCCCTTGGCGCGAATCGGTGGAAGATATGATTGCGGATGCTCTTAAGCCTGCGGTTATAAGCAGGGTTGAGCTTGTGGGAACAACAGCAGCACAAGTTTGGCTTGATGAAGATCAACGATCATTGGCAATCGGTAAAATGGGACAAAACATAGCGCTGGCGTCTCAGCTTGTAGGTTTGAATATTAACCTTGTGCAGAGCGAAAAATCGACCCAAGAACGTCAAGCTGAACTAGACGAACAGGTCGATGAAGCAGTTGAATAAGCTTTTATGTTGAGGATACAATACATCTATGCGTGTTTATGAATTTGCCAAATTACTCGACGTTTCAAATAAAGATTTGCTCACGTTGCTTTCCCAAAATGGATTTGAAGTAAAAAGTCATATGGCCGCGCTGTCGTCAGAGGCTACAGAATTTTTAAATAAAAAATTAGAAGAACAAAAAGCTCCAAAAAAAACAGCAGCTGAACCTGTTAAAAATGAGAAAAAAATCGAAGTGCAAGTTCCAACTTCTACAGAAAAAATTTCTGCTCAAAAAAATTTAGCAATTAAACCAGTAGAACCTACAAAAAAAGTAGAAGTAAAAGAAGAAGTTTCAGAGTTGAAGCATAAAGAACATGCTGAAATAAAATTATCTACTCAACCAAAAGAAATCATCAAAGAAGAAAAACCAATGGTTATTGAAATTACAACACAACCGATGACTGTTGGGCAATTGGCAGATAAATTCGGAAAACCTTCAAGTGAATTAATTCTTGCTCTTTTGAGACAGGGAGTTGTTTGTGCTAAAAACCAAACTCTTTCTGAAAAAATGGTTGAAACACTCGCTAAACAATTTGGCGTATCCCTAGTTCATCAACAAGTTCAAAAACAAGAAATGCATCGCATCTCAGTTACAACTGGGGAACATGTGCGCAAGCCAATAGTTGTTGTTATTGGACACGTAGATCATGGAAAAACCACACTACTTGATTTTATTCGAAAAACACGAGTTGCTTCTCGAGAAAAAGGTGGTATCACTCAACACTTAGGTGCCTATCAAGCAGAAACGCCCCAGGGTAGTTTAGTATTTTTAGATACACCGGGTCATGAAGCGTTCAAAAATATTCGCGGACGTGGACTTAACATCGCTGATATAGCAATTCTTGTTATAGCAGCTGATGACAGTGTCATGCCTCAAACAGTTGAAGCTATTAAGACAGCTCAAGCTGCACAAGTTCCTATTATTGTTGCGATTAATAAAATAGATAAAGTTGAAAAACAACGGTTGGAAGTTGTTAAACGCGACCTGACTCGTTATGACCTTGTACCAGAAGAGTGGGGAGGACAAACAATTTTTGTTCCCATTTCAGCTAAAACAGGCCAAGGTGTAGATCAGTTGCTGGAAATGATTGTCTTGCAATCTCAGATGATGGATTTGCGCGCTAATGAACAACAAGCAGCTGACGGTTTTGTTTTGGAATCAAAAATTGAAAAAGGTCGTGGACCGGTTGCAACAATTATTTGTCGCCACGGCACATTACATGTGGGTGATTTTTTTGTTGCCGGTACAGTTGCTGGAAAGGTGACCTCTATAACCAGTTCAAGCGGGCAACAATTAAAACTGGTAGGGCCTTCAATTCCAGTTCAAGTATCTGGAATTGCTGAATTGGCGCAGGCAGGCGATATTTTTAAAGTTGTTAGTGAGCAAGATTTTAGAAAAGCGAGAGATTCTCGTTCTGCGCTATCTCAACTGACTTTACCAAAAAAAGTTTTTGGTGGAGAAGGTTTAAACATTATTGTTAAAACTGATAGTGTATTAACCCAAGAAGCTCTCATTGATTCATTGGTGAAATTGGCCGATAAAAATGAACAGCCTTTCAATCTTATTGCTGCAGGAGTCGGTGATATTTCTGAAAGTGATGTTACTTTGGCAAGTGATACTGGCGCCGAAATAATTGGATTGCATGTACGAATTGAATCGAATGCAGCAACCCAAGCTCAAAAACTCGCTATTACCATTCATCTTTATGATATTATTTATAAGCTGTTAGAAGCATTAGAAGAAAGACTTGAAAAATCTGCACCTGTAAAAATGGTTGCAAAAAAAATTGGCGAAGCTGTTGTACGGAAAATCTTTGATATAAAAAACATTGGAATTATTGCTGGTTCTTATGTAAAAGAAGGACGTTTTCTGCGCGATGCGCGGGTAATTGTGTGGCGAGGAAAACGCAAAGTAGGCGAAGGCAAAATTAAAGGGCTTGAGCGTGATCGTAAATCGGTAAAAGAAGTTCATGCAGGATTTGAGTTTGCTTTTTTAGCCGATGGAATTGAGACATGGGAAGTTGACGATCGCGTCGAGTGTTTCATCGAAGTTCCAGAAAATAAATAAGCGGACGACGGTTTAAAAGTTGTTGTATCGAGCGCACTTTTTCTAAGTCAAAGCTACGATTTTAAATGCCGCGGGAACTATATTTGTTATTCATTCCTTATTTAAACAGTTGGTTTTATGGCGAAACAGAATGAATATAATAATTTATGCTGTGTCTAGGTATTTCGTTTCGTTTTTGGTATGATCTTTAACCAAAAATGGGAATTTGTTCCTGTAAAAAAGGGCATCATGACACTTATAGTAATAAAGCTTATCTTTGCGTTAACTATTTCATTTCTGATTACGTTGTATTTAGTTCCAGTATTTTCGACAATTGCACATCGGTTAAATTCGCTCGGCTTGGGAACTCTTGATATTCCTGATGGAAGAATCAAGAAACACGAAAAACCTATTCCCTATTTGGGTGGTGTTGCAATTTTTGTGGGTTTTATCATTTCGCTTTCATTTACGCTTTCGTTTGAAAATCAGTTGGTTTTGTTTTTAATTGGTACAACGTTGCTATTATTTATTGGTTTAATTGATGATTTAGTTGTTCTGAAGCCCTATCAAAAATTTTCTGGCCAATTTATTGCTGCATTTTGTCTCGTGCGTTCTGGATTTTATCTAAAAGAAAGTTTTTTTCTCAACAATTTTTGGAGTATACCGGTTTCTCTTCTTTGGATTTTATCAGTTGTTAATGCTTTTAATTTAGTTGACATCATGGATGGTCTTGCATCAACGATTGCTATTGGATCGACAATTGCTTTTTTAATAATTGCTTGTCTCAATGAACAATGGCAAGTGGCGTTGCTGCTTACTTCTTTTTTGGGCCCATTGGGCGCATTTTTATGGTATAACAAGCCACCAGCACATATTTATCTAGGTGATGCGGGATCGTTGTTTATTGGGGGTATATTAGCCACGGTTCCATTTTTGCTTAAGTGGAGTAAATACAATATATATGGTTTTGCAATTCCAGCGATTATTTTAGCGATTCCTTTATTAGAGGTGTTCTTTTTAATTATGGTGCGAAGCTATAAACGCATTCCGTTTTATAAAGCCAGCCCTGATCATTTTGCGCTCTATCTTAGAAATAATGGATGGAGTAAAAATGCTATTCTTATCTACATATTTATTCTCTCCTTGAGCCTTTTTTGGTGGTCATATTTGATACTTTATAATGAACTATCGTTTATTCAATTTGTTATTTTATCAGTACTGTTTCTTTCGGTCTGGTTATTTTTTCTTTGTTTTAATTTCTTACTGCGTACCTTTAGATTGTTTTGGCTTTGATTGTTTAAATTGTTGTCTTGCGGTTGCTTTTGTTTTAAATATCGGGCAACATATGAAATATGCCCTTTGTTGCAGCATTTTTTGTTGTTGCAAAATTTGTGACAGAAATTTTATTGTTTTTGTTATGAAATATATAAAACTAGATCCTGATATCTTTGAAAAAAATTAAAAAGCACTTCCTATGGCAGTTTTGCTTCTAAAGGTAGTATGGTTAGATGCACTGCTATGTTGAGGGGGCATTAGTTCACGATAATAATTTTTTTACTACAATTCCTTCTTAGCGGTAGGGAAAAAAATCATGAACTAATGTCTTCTCACGCTTATTCTATTTTTTATTCTTATCAATGAATTGATCTCTTTTATTCTTCTTTAGTAGAGAACTTACGTTTTTAAAGAGAGACACCGCAATTGACTCCATTTTTTAGTATTGAAGACAGCAAGGTTGATTTGTGTCAATGCGGCACGATGAAATGCTTTTTTGGACATGTATGGTTCGCTATCCGCCAAACGAGATATCGCCGCTACTTGCTTGTTCTGTTCTGTCTTGAATACTTTGGTCTGCGGGATTATTTGGGTCTATTTGTTGTTGGTTGCCACCGCCGCCACTGTACCCGCCATCAGGGTTTGAGATATTACCTCCACCAACAGGTTGTGTTGTAGTTGTATCTGGTTGTGTTTGATCAACAGCCTGCTCTTGTTTAACTGCTTGTTGGTAGAATGTAGTTGAAGCATTAATTGCATTGAGAAGCGAAGATGGTAGTGCGCCAGTGTTTTTTTGATAAACAGTTAGTGTAGTTTGCGCATTATAACGAATTGAAAGTGGTGAAGTGCTGTTGCGATTGTATTCATATCCTGTTACCAGGCTTCGCATGGTAGTAATCGATGTATCAAATGGTACGCCAAGAATTCCATCACTGGTCTTCATTAAGAAATAATCATAAAGAAGATTGCCCGTACTGTCTTTTAAAGGATTTCCTTGGCTATCATGAAGTTCCGGCGCAGGAGATGTTGCTTTATAGAGGTAATGGCCGTCAATTACATCTTGAGCACTAATTGCTTGTAATGAAATGGTGCCAAAGTTAAATGGTCCAACAAGATTTGATGCATAAGCATTTCTTAATGAATTTATAGTTTTTGCTGTTTCATCCGAAAGCTGTCCATTTGTTTGTACAAATGACTCAAGAACATGAGGGCAAGTAGCTATTTGTTTTGCATTTTGATCATAAGCCTTTTGTGAGATTAAGCTTACAAGAGCAGGTGCCGGTGCTCCCGGTGCAAGAGCAACAAGAGGAGAGATACCAATCTGATTAATTATTGTTGATCCTTGGGTACCAACTGAAGCTTGTCCGAGTGTTACATAATCGGTTATCGATTTTTTTTGTGCGTCAACGAGTCCAGTTCCGTTTGTTGTGTAAATGTAATGTCCCCTAAGAATTGCTGGTTTATTAATTGATTGTAAGTTAAATGATCCAATTACAGGATTCGTGAGTTGTTGCATTTGCTTACGAGCATCAATTTCACGTTGCTTTTCAGTTGGAATTCCCAGTCCACCCGATGGTCTTAATTTAGGGATTATTTTAAGAGGCACTTGTGGTGTGATAATTTGATATTCAATAGATGCTCCTGAAGAAATTACACCCACAGTTCGTTGTTTTGTTGGTGCAACTGTGAATGTTTGTGGTGCAGGAGGGGTTGTTCCTTCTTTCCATATTTGCACACTCAAACTATTATTTGAAAGTTGAAGTCGCATATGATACCACTGCCCAATTGCAAAATCTGGGCCAGTTGGTTGCGCAAACCAACCACTACCTTCGTGTTCGTAAAGATTAAGAGTTGTTGGTTGATCTTTATTATCTTTTTTGTACACAAGCATTTTTGCAAGATGACTTACATCAAGTGGTGCTGATCCAGATTTTCGTATTGCATCGAGATCAATAATATCTCCACCAAAGTAAACCCCAATTGAGAAACTATTGAGTGTATAAAGTGCACGCCACTTTATTTCTACCGTTGGCGTATCTTGTGCAAGTGGAATTGTTTCTTTTTGATTGAACCAGAATTTACGCGGAGTTGAAGAAGTAATTGATTGACCATCAGAAGAAATTGCTAATGCAGGTGAAACAGCAATTTCTTGACTGAATGCTTGTCTTCCATTGTTGTATAATGGGAATCCTTGTGATGGATTGAGATTTAAAACACCAGTGTTCCATCCATAGAGAGAACCAACATCTGCACTCATTACACCAAATGTGGGATCTGGTGTAATTTGCGGCACAAGCGATTGTCCTAAATAGTAAGACATTTGGTTTTCCATATTACTAAAGTACGTTTGGAGAAAGTCTTGGTAGAATCCTAGTTCTCGTTCTTGATTGATAATTTGAGCTTGATATTTTTTACTCAGTTCATCAGCCCATGCATCTTTTGCATTTGCAGAAATGATTTTATTGTTTGCAACATATGTTTGATAATCACTCACAAATTGTTTTTGTTCAGCTTTCTTTGCAGCAGCTCTTTCATCTGCCTGATAGCCACCAGCAACTTGAAATAGTTGAGGGCCTACCGTCATTGCAAGAACAGGGAGAGCTAAACCATCGGTGGCAACAACCGCTGCAACAAGCAATCCAGTTGTGACAGTTGCTTCTATTAATCGTCTATGATTTTGTACCCAGTCAGAAGCTGTTTGCATAGCTTGTTGCCCGCCTTGCCAGCCAAATGCAGTAAATGCGCTTGATAAACCACTAAATACAGCTTTGAATGTATCAATTGTTAAATCAGTTATAATACTTACAATGTATCCAGCGAATTTGACAAGTGCTTTAATTTGATCAACAATTTGTTGCACAATAAATGTGCCGACAGAAATAATAGAACTTACTACATCATAGGCAATACTCTTGAGTCCATTGAGAGCATCTTGACCTAATCCTTGCCAATCGCCAGATTTTACCGCAACAACAGTGTCAGCAACTATTGTTGTTGCATAATTTACCGCATCAGCAGTTAAGCGAACGATGCCACCTTCATAAGCCACAACAACATGTTGCATGTCCGCATAAAAATCAATAACGCGATCTGCAACAGCATCGAGCGCTCCTTCAATATCTTTTCCTAATTTGTCATCAATTTTTGAAAATACGGTTCCTACAAGTGAAGCGGCACCTGAAGTAACATCTTTAGCAACTGTTGCTGTATCATTAATGACATTTTGCGCATCTTGGATAGTATTTGAAATATCGTTAGAAACATCTTGTTGTAACTGTTTTGATTTTTGAACGAAATCTTTTGCCTTATTTGGATCAATTGCGCCCACAAACGCACCGGCAAGTCCATAACCCAATGCTTCTGCTTCATCAACTACTGTTTTTCCAAAGTCTTGCATCCCTTGCCAAACATCTTGCCCTGCTTGTTTAATATCATTCCATAATCCACTGATCCATGATCCAAAATCCTGAACCGTTACTAATTCATCATTGTTAAATTTGGTATGAGAATTCATCACGATTTGTAACGCTGCGGAAGGATTTGCGGTTTCTTGTGCAGCTGCATCTTTAAAATTTGTAAGTAAACGATCCAAATCTTCCAAATAAACATAATCATCAGCTGTGTAGAGAAAGAGTGAAGGTGAAGGAATATTCTTTGTATTAGTTAATAATTTCATGGTTTGATCAAGATGAGTTGCATCAAATAAATAATATGTTTGAGCTTGTAAATTTTTCAGCATTGCTAAACATTGTAATTTTTCTTGAACTAAGGGTTGCTTTGCATAATTAAGATTGATCGGCAATTGTTTTTGTAATCCTTGTTGCGTAAGATCACCTAAACTTGAAGAATTAGCGATAGAAATAAGTTGGTAGAAATCTGATTTTTGATAAGCCGTTGCTAGATCATTAATTTTAATTAAATCATATTGTCCGCTCGCCTGATTAATAATTGTTGACCAATCTTTTGTTTGGCTCAGCAATCGATTACGAACTTCATCTGTCAAAACTAAATGTAAGCGATGAAATTCTGCAGCATTTCTTAGTTGAACAAAATCAGGATGATAATAAGCAACTTCGATATTGGGAATAAATCTAAAAATTGATTGATCGGTTTCGTAGATTGATTCTAAAATCGAAGTATCTTGTAAAAATGAACGAGTAATTGTGTATTTACAAAAATCTTGCCAAAAAGATGAATTGATGATCATTTGCGCTGTAACAGGAATAGCTTTCCAAAATGGCGTATTTACAACATCTTTCCAGGATGAAACAACAATGGTACCTTGTACTTCTTGCCAATCAGGGGTAAGTGTTGCTGCATTAATTGTTGTGATGAGGTTAGTAAATGATCCAGATTTTTTTATTAATGTATCGACAAATTCTATCCAGGTTGATTTTTCTAGAAGAGTTGTAACATCAATATTTTGTTGCCGACCGTAAGCTGCGAGAAGTGCGGCATATTCTAACTTTGTTACATACTCTATATAAAAATAAAAATTTTTAATATAACGCAACAAATCAGCATCAACATTCAGACCGGCACTCCCAAATAGTGCTACAACCGCGTTTTCATTGATTGAAGTTGTTGGATATGGATTTGGCGAAGGTGGCGTTGAATTTGGCAATACAGGATTAAAAAGTGCTTGTGCAACCATTTTTACATCTGAATATTTTCCTTGCAAATTGTCGACTGCTTGTGCAGGTGTAACTGGTGTCGATACTTGTTGCGCAAAGAAAATGCAATGCCCGAAGAAAATGTTAAATAGAAAAATATGTTTAAATACTCTCATTAATGCTCCACCTATTTATGCTCATTATTTCATGAGCGCAGCTACTTGTTGAGAGATCTGCGCTAATTGATCTTGAGAATATACAAGATCAATTGGTTGTTTTATCTTAAATTCTGCCTGACAACCCGAAGCTATAAAACCAATACCACCAAATATAAAGAGATAATTATCTAATTGCGCAATAGATTTACTAAAGAGCTGTGTTGGTGTGCCATCTGCGTTTACTTTTGAAAGTAGGCATGCAACTGTTGTTGGTGACGTGGTGATTTTAAAAACATAGGTAATCGGGTTATTTACGAGAAATTCAGCATCGTTTTTATCAATTTGATAAAGGTGCGTTGAGCCTTGTGTTGCAATTTGTTCAAGTGGTGAAATAATTCGTTCTTTCGTTTGGCCCTGTTTGTTATTTATTATTTGTTGCGCAAAACAAAGATCAATTTTACGAGATTTTGGATCACCCTTAGTTATTTCAACTCCATAAAGCCCCAAAAGGCGATATTGCCATATTCGCTCAGGATCTCCAGAGATCCAGTGCCCACGATTACAAATAATGCCAGCAAAAAATGGATACGTTACATTTATTAAGGTGCATTCAATTTCGATATCATAGGTTGAATTTCCTGTTGCATATTCGGTAAAAATTGAATTGGCTGCAGGATCATCAGTGAAAATTGAAGCAGTTTTGTCAGTTCGTTTCTGCCAAATAGGTTTTGGA
>JAKJAQ010000001.1:58509-68034 GCA_022707425.1 Candidatus Babelota bacterium | reverse complement strand
GGTGCAAGTCCATTTTGCCAAAAACTGTTGCGATTGAAATCAAATTCCCAATCGCCCTTGGAAACTTGATAAATATTATACCAAGGCAAACCACTTTGGGGCGTTAACATAACCCCATTTTCAAAATAAAGATCATATTGAATAGGAGAAACAAGGCTTTTGAAAATTGGCGCATCCAAGTTAATTGATCTATTGAGATAAATAACTTCTTCCTGGAGTTGTTGATTTGTTTTTTGGTACAAATCGTTTACTTGTTTTTGTGATTTATCAAAAGCAGTAGTAATTGAGCCCATGGTAGCAGTTTGATCATTGGTAATTTGCTTTTGAAATACTTTCCAATCATCGGTAATTGCATTTTGTTGTTTAGTTGCCTCATCGAATGCTTGTTTATCGGTGTCATCTTCCCATTGGATTGCAAGAGATCCGCCCGCCATAATAATTGCTTGAATAGCAATATTTGCGATCATTTCAAGAAATTGTACATGTGGTGGTGATATTTTTTTTGAACGTTTTTTTACTTTTTCTTGCAGTTCAGGGGTATTCCAAAAATCAATAATTGAAGGCATGATATTTTTTTTACGCAATTCAAAAAAAAGCAACAGTTGTTGATAATCATAAAGAATAAATTCTCGTTCGATGCTTATGTATTTTAAAATTAAATCGGCTAATTCATTTGTTGATTGGGTCGCACTAGGTGCTTTTGACAAATTAAGCCAAGTGATAGCTTCAGTATATAGTTGTTCGATTTTTTTAGTTGCAATAGTCCAGAATGAACTAGTTGAATCGCTATATTTAATGAAATGCTGAAAATGGTTAATTTGATTTTCAAGTAAAAAGTCTTTAAAAAAAAGTTCTTGTGCAACAGTTTGATTATGTTCTTGTAAATTTTTGATTTCAGAACGCAATTGTGCATGTTGCGACTGCAGTTGAATGAGGGTTTCTTGCGCTGCGTTGTTTAATTCTTGTGGTTTTGCTGACTGCAACAGACCAAAAAGTTTTTTTACATTATCAACTATGTTTTGTTCTAACCGTACGCCTCTTTTACCATAGATGATTTCTGGTTGAGTGCTTTCTTGTTGAGCGTTGGTGCGAGATGCAACAATAAAAAAACAAATAATTAATTTTTTCATGTGCATTATTCCTATGGTGGGCCTTGTGAAAGATCTGGCGGCGGAGGCGGGGGACCTTGTTGTGATTGCTGTTGTTGAGAAATAAGCTTGCGCAAACTACTTAAATAATCTTGGCATTCCTGGCAAACTTGCGCTGGTTGAGCAGAAACTACGATTCCTGCTTTTATTGCACTATTCATAATAATGCACCGCATACACGGATCTAATATAAGTTCATCCGTGAAAATTGGATCAAAAAGAGCAGTAAAATCACCAAGACATGCACGCAACATGAGCATCACTCCTTGATATGAATTGAGCCATGTAGGTTGTTGTAGAATTTGTTGCGTATACATGTGATCTAATGTGGGAATATTTACATACAACCGAGCTGCGCTTGCAATATTGGTTACTTGATTGCCTTGCGCATCGACAAAATAGGCAGGAGGCAATTTGCTTATAACAATACCATTTTTATCAACTATTGGTTTTGGATTTTGAGCATCTTGAACAACTTTTGTAGGCCAACCAACTTTTTGTATCTTGGGTCCAAACGTTGAAGCGGTTTTGGGAATAACTTTTAAACTTCTGAGTGTTTCATCATCATAAAAAAAGATGGGTGGATTAATAAGTTGAATCTGGCGCAGAATGGTTGCTCGCTGATTAAGTGGTGAATTTGGATCAATAGTTGGCGTTGCATTGCTCATAATTTTTTGAATTTCGGTTGCATGCCGCACAAACACTGAACCGTATGTTGGGTCTGGTTGCTCAAGTGAAATCGTATATGCTCTAAAAAATTGAAGATAGTTGCCGAAAATTGTTAAATAATCGGAGCGCATGTCACGAATACCTTGTTGCACCACCGGATCACTGACAACATTGAGTTCTTGATTTTCAATTAACAAATTGAGATCAGCGCCATAATCATGATTAAGAAGAAGCGTATTGCCAGTATAAGTTGCTAAGTGTTTTGGCAAAGCAGGCATGCGTGAAGTAATGGCTTGATTAGATTGTGCTTCTATAATATTTAAAAAATGATTAATAATATGTGTTTTGCGATTAAGTGCTTGCGTTGGTTCATTGGTTAAATACTCTTTTAAATCTCGTGTCACATTCATATTAAATGTCGTGTAAATTTTCATTAAATATGAATAAAGTTCATGCAATATTACTAAATGAATGCGGCTAAAATAAACGAGAAAATAATTATTTTTATCGATGCTTGAAAGAAAATTGTTAAGTAATGCTGCAAACGTACTGTTTGTTGGAAAAAGTGTTTGACCACTTGGATGATTTTTTGTTGTTGCCAAGCGTAAATGACTCAAATTAAATTTACGTGCGCATGCCATTGTGCCAAGTGGTGTATTATATTTATTTTGTGAAGTTATTTGTAAAGGATTACCCGATTTATCCTGCCAAGTATGGAAAAGTTGACACGAATTGAGACTTGAAGTTGGCACACACGTGTCACAGTTCATTGAAAAATCAATACTAAGAACAATGTATATAAGGAATAAGCACCTAGAATAATGCATATTGCTTCCTTGGTTAACTGATTGGTTGAATTTTAGTTAACTAGCAATACCGATAGCAAGGTTTTGTTATTTTTTTTAAAAATTGATCTTCTCTCCCTGACAAAAAAGAATTATATTAAGTGGCAACATGCAGAAAAATATTCTTCATAAATACACTTTAATAAATCAAGGTATACCTATGCGCATAAAAATTTTATCAATTACCGCCTTGTTGGTAGTTGCGGGTTTGATCGGGTGGAGTGGGTATCATTATTTTTTTGATTTGAGTGCTCCCGAATGTTTTTTAACCGGTATAGAATCTCAACATTATTATGCTGGGGATGTTTATTGCATCTTGGCTGGTAATGACGGATATAAAGTTTCAGATATTTCAGTATGGCTTGATGGCACACCATTACTTACCAAATATAAAATAAATAGTCGTCGCTTTGAGCATCCTTTTACGGTGCCAACGAAGACATTACCCAATGGTAAACATATTTTAAAAGTTGAAGTGGCAAATGGCACCTATGCCAAGAAAAAAATAACGGAAGAACGATCTTTTTTTGTCGACAATGATCCATTGCAGGTTGCATTTGTTCGTCCTGAATCTGAATTAAAGGTATTTCAAGGAAGAACATTGCATATGCAATTTCAAGTTAATAAAGAAATCGATCATGCTGTTATAAATGTGCTTTCAAATAGCTTTGAATGTTTTTCTGAATCAAAAAACTCTCGCATTTATGAATGTTTTATTCCTATATCATGCGAGGAAGTGCCAAATGAATATGTTGCATCGGTTGAAGTTTTTGATAAAACAGGACATTCAACGCGACTTGATGGTAAATTTCAAGTAATTATGTTTCCATTTAAAAAGCAACAGTTACATGTAAGTGCAGAAAAAATAAAAATTGAAAAAGATCTTGGAATTAGTAATGATCAATTAGAAGCCGAGCTTGAAGCGATGGCAAAACAGTCGCCGAAAGAAAAATTATGGCAAGGAACATTCTATCCTCCAATAGAAATTCAAACAGTTTCTACTGATTTTGGCACTATTCGCACTACACAAGAAAAAGGACGCTATGTTCACAAGGCGGTTGATGTTCTTAATACACCGCGAAGCGTTGTGTGGGCACCGCAGGATGGTATAGTTGTGTTAAAAAACAGATACGCATATAGCGGAAATACGGTTGTTCTGGATCATGGATGCGGCATTTTATCATTGTTTTATCATTTAGATGATTTTGCAGATATTACACCTGGCAAAAAAATTAAACGGGGCAGTCCAATTGGTACCTTAGGTAAAACGGGGTATGCAAGTGGGTACCATTTACATTGGGAAATGAGAATTGGTAATATTCCTATAGATCCATTGCAATGGATAAAACCAAATTTTTTACTTAATTAAATGAGGTTGAAAAATGCCGGTGCTTCTTGGTGTTAATAAATTGTGTGCATTCGTTGCTCCTTACTCACCTATTGTGCGGTATTTACTAACGAGTTTCATACTTTTAACCATGTTATGCGTTTGGTATAAAGGCCCCTATCAATGGTTAACTAATTATAAACAACACATTGACACTGAAATGGTGCAAATACAAAAAGTAATACAAGCGAGTGCTCAAGATGAACATTTATTAAAAACATTACATGCATCATGTTCTTCACTCAAGAGAGAAATTAAGGAGCTGGGTTATCTTACTAATAAACAATCGACCGACTGTTTATTTTCAATTTTAAGTTGTGCACAGATTAATGGACTTACTGTTGAATCATGTGCCAATCAATATGAAAAAGATAAAGTATGGTGTACAAAAAAAGGTTTTTCATACGCATTCAAAGGCGATTTCAGACAATTTTTTAATTTCTTGAATGCTCTTGCTGCGCATAAGACAATGGTACGCTGTAAAGAATTTTTTATTGAAAAATACCAAGATAAATTAAGAGCACAAGTGGTTTTTGAAACAATAATAATTAAAGATGAAGCATATGCATAAAATATCATTGATCATTTTTGCAAACTTTTTTTTTAATATATCCGCAATTGACCCAATGCGTGATCCTTTCTCATTACCGGCTCAAATGAATGAAGAAAAATTGATTGTGCAACATACCTCAATTGAAATGGTAGAACAAAAAACTCAAGACAAAGCATGGGAAATCGTCAAAGAATTGGAAGATGGAAGTACCATTATAAAAAAGCAAGATGGATCTCTATGCAAAGTCAACTTAAAATTATCCAAATAAAAAACCCTCCAACTTTGTAATAAGCTGAAGGGCTAGGGGGGTGAACAATACATAAGACTGTATTGTTCGTTTAGGGACATTTATTAAATTTTTTCAATTCAACGATGATCGTAGCAGTCCAAAAATGGGTTGTCAAGAAATTATTTTTGGGCTATTGCAGAATCACTTTATCAGTATTTAGTAGCAAAAAAATGATAAGACTTGCGCCAATAAATGCAATACCGGTAGGATGATTTCGTTGTAGTTTTTGAGCAAGGAGCTTTTTTTATGAACAATCGATTTTCAATTAAAGAGACCCTTTGGTTTGGGTTTTCTACGGTCATTGACCATTTTGCGTTTTTTATTGCATTGATGCTTTCTTATTTAGGAATAATTGTTGTTGGTTCGATTGCCGGCTTTGCACTTTTGTGCTTACCATTTTCATATAGCATTGTTAAAATTGGTAAAACATTAAATACGGTGGGCATAACCAATAGTGAAGTAGTTAAAAATTTTCTCGTTAACAGTGGACCAGCATTCACTATTTGTTTGAGTGCATTGCTTTTATTAATTTATTTTTTATATCGATTGCTTTCATTGGGAATGGTAAAAATAGCACTCGATTTTTATGATGATCGTGAAAGTAAGATAGAGAAACTATTTTCATGTTGGCGCTTGGTGGCTCGTGATGTTGTTGCTACGACACTCTATTGGCTTATGTGTGCAATCGGATTTAGTATGCTTATAGTTCCTGGAATTTATCTGGCTATTACATTCGGGTTCTATCAATATGCGATTGTTGATCAAAATGCGGGAGTATTTGATTCGTTTAGAAAAAGTGCGCAATTAACAACCGGCTATAAGATGGATATTTTTGGATTGATGTTTTTGATGGCAATCATCAAATGGGCAGCAGTTTCATTGTTTGGCATTGCTTTAATTATTGTTGTTCCAGCGTTTGCACTTAGTTATGCCTATGTGTATCGCAAGTTGCTCGCAGGTGCACAGTAGTTACATTTTTCGTTTAAATTTCTTTTCGATTTCATACAAACTAATTATCCATCTGGTTGGTCTTCCATGAGGACAAGCGATTTGATTTTCACACAATGAAAGCTGTGAAATAAGTTCTTGTTGTTGTTCGAGTGAAAGTTGATCTCCTGCTTTCACCGCTGCTTTACATGCCATTTGCGCATGCATTTTTTCGTGTGCTTTTTTGAAAAATTCTTCTCGTGGTAATTCTTGGTGTTCAACAATAAGTGCGATTGTTTCTTTGATGAGGGCAGATTGTGAACAATTTTTTAAATGAACAGGAACTGAATGCACTGCAATGTGCGTTTCACTTATTTGATCGAGAAGAATGCCATGTTGCGCAAAAAAATCTTTATATTCAACAATAAGCGAACTATCATGTGCTGAAAGTGCAATTAATTCTGGAAATAGCAGTTGAATGGTTGGCAACTGACCAAATCGTTGTTTAAATTGTTCGTACAATATTCGCTCGTGCGCAGCATGTTGGTCAATCATCATCAAACCATCGTGCCGTTCAACAAGTAAATAGGTAGAAGCAAATGTGCCGAGCAGATGCCAATTATGTTCTGAATTGTGAATAGTTGATTGTTGCGTTTCTTCAAATGGCGCAGCAATAGGTAATTCTGTAATCATTTCTTCATTGAATGGAATCGATTCTAAACTTGTAGGTAAGGGCTGCCAAGCAGCAGCTGTATAATCAAGTTTTTTTTGTGCAATTGGTTGGGAAGTAAATGTTTTTGGAATGAAATGCTGTTCTTTTTCCAGTGGTGTTGACAAAAGCGGATGCATATTCACAACTTTTTTTTCAGGCATCATTGACTGTGTGAGACTATTTTTTATTGCTTCTTGGAGGGCAAGTTCAATTTTTCGTTGGTGCAAAAATGATACTTCTTCTTTTCGTGGGTGAACGTTAATATCAACTTCTTGTGGGTTTACCCAAATGTTCAACAGTACAACAGGAAATCGATCAGGGGGCAGCATATTCAAATATCCCTTAATAACCGATTTTGAAAGTGAACTATTTTTTACCCATCGATTATTTACAAAAAAGAAAAGTAAGCCGCGATCATAGCGGCACACCTGATGATTTGAAATAATACCTGTTAGTTCTACCGACTCATTTTTAAAAGGGATCAACTCGATCATCGACTGTGCAATTGATGATTCAATAAGTTGTTCACATCGATTAATGAGTTTGCTTGTTGGTGGACAATTATAGGAAAGCGAATCATCATGGTATAATTTAAAATGAATTGCCGGGTATGAAAAACAGAACGCTTGGAACAATTGTACAATATTGCGCCATTCTGTTTGGTCTGCTCTTAAGAATTTTTTTCGTGCAGGAACATTGTAAAAAAGATCATGAATAGCAATATCAGTTCCTGTTTGGCATGAAATGTGTGTTATTGCATTAATACCATTTTCACGTTCTACTTTAATGCCATGAAGTGCATCTGCTTGTTTTGTTATGAGTGTGAGTTTGCTCACGGCACTGATGCTGGTAAGAGCTTCGCCGCGAAAACCAAAACTAGTAACATGTTGTAAATCATCAAAAGATTTTAATTTGCTCGTGGCGTGATGTGTAAAACAAAGTTCCGCATCATCTTGATCCATCCCACAGCCATCATCAACAATGCGAATTAATTCTTTGCCTGCCTGCTTAATGTAAATGGCTATAGTTTTCGCACCTGCATCCAGAGCATTTTCAACTAGTTCCTTTACAACGCTTGCAGGTCTTTCAACTACTTCACCTGCGGCAATTTTATGTGCCTCGTGAGGCGGTAATTGTTTGATTTTTCCCATGATGTTCTGCCAAATAAATTAATTTTTTCTCAGTGTAACAAATTTAGTTTAATGAAGCCACGAGTTTAAAATGGAGCAAAGAACTATTTTTTTCTGAATCAAGTGTCTGGTTCAGTGAATCTATAATTGGCAATTTTAACATATTGTTGGATTGTAAATTATTCACAAAATGTGTGATCGATTTTAATTGCTGAGCATTTCCTTCAAGTTGAAGTGGTCTGTTATGCTGAAAAGAACAGCGGGTGAGCACAACATCTGCAGGAATGGTTTGAGAAAGTAGATTCAGTAAAGAATGTGTTTTTGTACACGAAGATTCATACGAACTTAGCAGCGTAAGTTGTTGCTGATATTTTTTTTCTTGTTCTTGTAGTGAATTGATTGATTGCTGTAAAGCAGCAATTGTAATTTTTTGAGCAATGAGCAAGTTTTTCTGTTTTGCGGCAGATAGAACAGTTATTGATTGGTATATGTTTGTTGAAATGAGAACAATCAGTGTTAATAAAAATGCGCAGCACGAAAAAAAATACCAAGAATGTAACGATTCATACTGTTGTGCGCGCATAAGTAGTAAAAAATTAGTAATTTTCTTCATAACTATGTTTTCCTATACAAAAAAGTCCGATTGCCTCAAGCATAAGTGGTTGCAAACAGTTATCATTATGTTCAATGAGTTGATCCGGCAGCGCTGATTCATGATCAATTATGTTGCAATCTGCTTTTGCAGCATCAATTGCATTGTTGTGGGTGGTGAACGAAATGCATTTGATATTGTGTGCGATAACAAAAAGAGAAAAATGGAAAAGAACAGATGGAGCAATGTTCAGTCCACCATTTTTTTCGTGCGTTAAGAGTAATGAATCGTCAAATGAAACAATCACATAGCTTTGTTCTTGCTTGTGAGTGCGAAGAAATTGCGAAATAATTTTATTTAGTTTTACATGATTGAAAATGAGGCCATTCACCACCTCATAATTAGTGAGTGGTATAGATTCAAATGCGATGCATCTCATTTTTTTATCATCTTGTTTTTCAATAACACTGCAATGCAACGATTCATCAGCAATTCTAATGCCAACAAATGATGGTGTTTTTTTGCTCCATAACTTCCACACGCTATTGTATCCTTCCGCTCGCTATGCGATCTTTTCCTTCAAGGTCCTTTGTTATTTCAACATGATCAAAAAGTGCATCTCGCATCAACTGTTTTACTTGTTGACCTTGCCGATAACCGATTTCGATTACTATTTGTGGCAATTGCAACATTTTCATTTCTTGATTTGGTCTAATAAATAGCGGTGCTTTTGAAATAATTTTTTCGATGTGTGCTAAACCGTTGTGCTCAGAAAAAAGTGCTCCGCGATCTTCCCATTCTGTTACCATAGGCTCAAGAGTTTTCCATTCTTTAGAACCAATATAGGGAGGATTGCTGACAATCAAATCATATTGAAAAAGAGACGGATCAAGTGATTCAAAAAGATCTGATTTTACAAATCGGACATTGTTGATTTTGTTATGTTTAGCGTTTTCTCGCGCACACTCAAGTGCTAGATCTGAAATGTCGGTAGCAACTATTTGCGATTTTTCAAAATAGCGTGCAAGTGCTAAGGCAATGCAGCCGCTACCGGTGCATAAATCGAGAATATGAAGCGATCTATTTTTTAATTTTTCAAATTGTTCACACAAGTTAACGCACCATTCTTCAGTTTCTGGGCGCGGAATGAGAACCGGTGGTTTGACAAGAATATCAAGATCTGCAAATGGCACTGAACCAAGAATATATTGTAGTGGTTGATGTTTATTTACATGCGCGTCAATCCATTGCGCTAATTGTTCTTCTTGTGCGC
>JAKJAQ010000001.1:0-58499 GCA_022707425.1 Candidatus Babelota bacterium | reverse complement strand
ATTTCTTTGGTAATAATAAGATGTGCTTGGTCAAGACCAGTTAATTTTTCAAGGAGCCACCATGCTGCTTGCTGTTGTTCTGATTCTTGATTATAGATAGGTTTTAATTGTTGCGCTATTTGAGAAATTAAAATCGTTGGTTGATGCTTCATAAAGCACCTTTCATAATGAGCTATTTATCAAGTAGCCTATTATGAAACAGGTAGTTTTGACAATTAAAAAATAGATTGATACAGAAAAATTAAATTGATGAGCAATCGAGTAATTAATACATTATGTTTTTAAGCAATATGCAATTTTTCAAATGAATGTGCATCATAATTATTTCGAAATCGCTCACGTTCGATTTCTTGCATGAGAAATGTTCGAGCTTCTGAAGTCATAGTTAAACTACAGAGCATTCTGAATAATCCATCAATTCGAACTTTTTTATCGTGTGCAAATCCGTCTAGTTCAGTATCAATAAGTGCAACGCGGCCATCAGCCATTGGCAAAATATTTCCAGCATGAGTATCAATAAAATAACTTTTTTTGACTAGACCGCACAATTGCTGTATTTGAAGTTTGTTAAGTGGTTGCTCACAAATATTTCTTACCATTTGTGCTGCGACCCATGCATCATTGTTTGAACCGACAATATATTTTTGTGGAACAAACAATAAATTATAGCCCTCTTGCTCAATTATGTGCTGAAGGATTTGAGCTCCAGCGACTCGATCAAGTTCCGGCTTGAAATAAAATCCTGGAATAGTGTGGATGGTGTATGCTCTTCCATGTTCACGGTGAGCAATTTCGGCAATTTTTTTTTGCCCAAAAAAAGTTTCGAGTTGTACCATTTGTTGAAGCTCTGCTGGCGCGGGATAAGTATCAAGATAATATTGTGCTGGATATTCTGATCGCGAAGTACAATAAAGGGCGCGAACATCAATGGAACGTTGATCTTCTGCTTGAATAAAAGTTAAAGGAATACAAAGAGCAAAAAGAAATATATTTAATAATTTTTTCATACTATAACCATCCATTTAAATTCTTGCCAGCCTGCGCTGGTTTTATTTTATTTGACACCATTACTAATAATAATCAATTTGTAAAAATTGTCAAATAGGACATTAAAACAGGGCAATTTTGATTAAAAAATTTTTGCCTATTGGTTCAAAATAGACTGTACATATTCTTCGCAGTTAAAGAGTTTTAATTGATCTATCGCTTCACCGTATGAAAGATAGGCAACAGGGATGTTAAGTTCATGATTTATTGCAAAGACAATGCCACCTTTACCAGTACCATCCATTTTTGTGAGAGCAATTGCATCGATCTTAGTTGCTTCATTAAAGAGTTTTGCTTGCTGGAAAGAGTTTTGACCAAGCATGCCATCAATAGTGAGCAGTGTGATAATTGTATAATCAGGCAATTGTTTTATTATAGAACGTTTTATTTTTGCAAGTTCATTCATAAGATTAATTTTTGTTTGCAAGCGGCCTGCAGTGTCAATGATCAAGTAATCGGCATTGTCATTTTTAAACTGTTGGCAACCTGCAAAGACTACTGAAGCAGGATCTTGATTTGGATTACCGACAATGAGTGATGCGCCACTTTTTGTTGCCCATATACTTAATTGTCCAGGAGCGGCTGCGCGGAACGTATCAGCAGCAACGAGAATTGTTTTTTTGTGGTGTGAAACTGCTGAATGTGCAAGTTTACCAGCAAAAGTTGTTTTGCCACTTCCATTAATTCCAATCAACAGGTAAATAATTTTATTTTCTTGGGGAAAAGTGAACGGTTTGAGAAGTTTTAATAATTCTTGAGATAAAAGATCTTTTAAATCGGTTCCAGAAATTGATTGTGTACCAATATTTTTTTTCAGTTGTTCGAGAATAAATCGTGTTGTAGCAACACCAGTATCAGCTTCGATTAAAAGTTGTTCAAGTTCATTGAGTGTTGCTTGATCAATAGAAGGCTTACTAAAAATAGTCGCGATGCGAGAAAAATGCGTGTAAATTTTTTGAAGTTGGTTTTTAATGAAATTGAACATCGTTGAATAAATCCCAATATGCGAAGAATAAATGTTATTAATCTAACCAACCTTTTACTTGGATAGTGGCAATACGTTCACCCATCTTGATTGGAGTTGGTTGATTACCCTGTGTAAACTTATTATCAACTTTAATCGTATTTTTTTCAAAAAGCATCACGATTGTTGATCCGCCAAAGCAAAAATAACCAGCTTCGTCGCCTTTTTGTGCACATTCATTATGTTTGTACGTTTCAACAATTTTACCAACGCACAGAGCGCCGACTGGAATATAAGCAATTTTTCCAAGCGTCGAATGATTAAGGAGTATTAAATGTCGTTCATTTTCAGTTAATGGCTGTATTCCTGATGCATACACGAAGCTATTAACCGATTCATAACGGCCATTAATAAAAAAAGGAACAGAAGGGGTGCAAGAAACAGGAAAATGAAAACGGTGATAATTGTGCGGTGCTAAATAAACAACAACCATGGTGCCACCAACATAATTCTGTGCCAACTCATTGTTACCTACCAATTTTTCTAAGTTAAACGGTTTTCCTTTTACTAAAAATTCAGTTTGTGCAGTTAAATTTTCGACCACATAAAGTTGTCCATCTGCGGGGCTGACAATTGAATTTTGATCTTGGTCAATTGGCCGAGCGCCATCTTTTAATTTTCGAATGAAAAATTCGTTAAATGAACCATATTTCGAAATATCAGATGGTTCAGCTTCACTTAAATCAATATTATTTTTTTGTACAAACTGATTAATTGCATATTTGCTCAATGCACGATTAGCACACCAGCCGATTAAGGTACTAAAATATCGATTGCTCGTAACTATATTTTTGACCGTTTTGCCGATCGGGTTTTGATAAAGAAAATTGAGCATTGAGCTTGTAAATCCGCTTGCTTTCATTGATTGGGCAAATGGTATAGAAAGCAGTAAAATAAGACTGAAAATAAGTTTGTTTTTCATGTTTTTATCTCCATGATTCTAGTATAAACCAAACTTGTTAATTGTCAAACTGTAAATAAACAAAAAAGGAGAGTAATTATGGTAAGTTTAATCTCTGTATTTGTATCACAAATACAATTGTTTTTGTTAGGAAGCGCTTATCTTTTATTTCGCTGCATTGTGAGTGGTGATGAGCGTGATGTTTTAGAAATGTTGCCTGAAGAGTTTAAAATAAATACTTTCTGCTTTATTTATTTGTTCTTTGGTTTGGTTTTTTTCCTTGGTTTAGATATTATTATCAGTTTCCTGAATATGGAATTTTGAGCTATTTGCTTGCTTGAAATTTTCCGCTTGGCTGCACAATACTTGCAATAGTTATTGTGCTTGCTATCGCACAGCTCGTAATCATTTATCGTGAAAGACCACGCTGAATGATTTTTTGTGAAAAAAATTGTATAATATTGAGTTTATTTTCAAATAATTTAAAATCATACCATTTGAATAGTGCCCATTGTAAGCCTAGGGTTGCGCATATTGAACCTAGCCCGACAAAAAAAGCAAATTTTTTTGGATTTTGTGAAATCCATGATGAATTATTATTAATTGTTGTAGTAAAAACATCTTTTCGGATTGTTTCTGTAGGTGTTTTTTTAAAATATGCTTGACGTATTATTGGTGATTCAATTGTATGTGTCTGTGTGTCTTGGTCTTTATTCAATAGAGAATGTTTTTTGTAGGCCTCGATTATTGCTTTTTCAGCAGCTGTGATAAAAAGGGTTCCTTGTTTGGGATGATACGTAATTCCATTGAGAACATCAGTGATAAAAGTTTTTTGGTCTGCCGCATTTTCAATATGCAAAGAAGAAATAACATGAAGTACTTTATTGGTTGGAGTCCAATTTTCTGAAAAATGTGGAAATAGAGTTATGCGATCCGGCAAATTATTTTTTATGATAGAAAAATGTTTGAATTTGCCACCAAGGGTATATTGATCAAAATCAGGTTCGGGCGATTTGCTGCTACTACTCCTAGAGAGTGAATTAAAATTTTCTTCTTCCATAGTGTTAATTGATAGTGTAATTAAGCTACAGAAAATTATAAATCGAATCACCATAGATCTTACTTGCTCATTTTTATATTAAAATATCAAACCTTGTGCTCGTTGGAGAAACAGTTTTAATCGTCGGTAATCGTTTCCTGTTAATAAAGAAAACGTATCTACAAATTGTTCGAGCGCGTCCTGGTGTAAAAGTTGATGATCTGATAACTGTTTTAAAACAGCAAGAAGTAATTCGTCAAGATTAAAAAGATTATTTGATAAAGCAAAAAGAATATGGAGATAATGGTTGTGCGAAAAAAATTGTCGATGCAAAAGCGGGGTTGCAGGTGAAACAAATGCATGAATTTTGGGCGGTTCTGGAGCGAGTTGATAAAAAATTTTTTCATTTTCTTGGTAACCAATAATCAGACATGAAAAGGTTGTTTTTAAGAATTCAAATATTTGTGGTTGTTCACGCATCAATTCTTCTTCAGTTTTTTGATAAGTGAACGGATAACGTACAGGATCGATTGAGCCTGTTTTTATCTGATATACAATACCAACGAGCGTTCTTTTTTTTGTTTCAATGGTGACAATTGAACCAAAGGTGGGAAAAAAATCCCAGTTCCAACTTTGAGCAAGCCAGCTGGTGAGTGAGCTTTCAATTACTTCAGCAAAGGCTTTGTTGTTCTCCTTCATTTTCTTGCTCTCCTTGTGCAAATGGCTTGTTTTCTAAAAATCTCAGCCGATGAATAATTGACCTTCCGTGTTTGCTTACCGCTTCTTGATGAAGTTTTGTGCAATATCCTTTATGTCGCGCAAAATGATATTGCGGAAATGAAGTTGACATTCTTCGCATTAATTCATCTCGTTTTACTTTAGCAAGTATTGAAGCAGCAGCAATAGAACTTGATTTAGATTCGCCAAAAGGAAAGTGATAAAGAGGAATTTGCTCATAGGATGTTTTTGCCAAATTAAGGGGCATGGCATCAACGAGAATTATTGATGGTTTTTGTGGACAATTTGAAAATAATTGCATCGTGGCGCGTTTCATTGCGCGTAAAGTGGCGTAATAAATATTGTACATATCAATGTCGCGATGATTGACCAAAGCAACGCTGTGCCAAGAGTTACATAAAAGCCATTTATAAGCTTTTTCTAATTCTTTCGAATCGAGTAATTTTGAGTCTTTTATAAGAGAACTTTTCTTATTTGGAAAAAGAATTGCAGCAGCTACCACTACCGGTCCCGCTAAGCATCCGCGGCCTACTTCATCAATACCACATACGAGCCGATTTTCTTGCCACTCCCCCCTCTCAAAATGGTCTTTTTTGAACCGTTCTTTATATTTTATGGTTACCATTGGGCATTTTTTCCATTTGACAAGAATATTTAGGAAGGATACAATTAGAATTAATATTGTGTGTATAACCATACTATCATAGTCAATAAAAGTTACTAGAGGAGTTTAACCCATGGCGTCATCGACGGAATTGCGCGTTAAAGAATTACTGAGAGAAAAAGGCTGGACAACAAAAACGTTGGCTGAAAAGACCGGCATGTCTGAGAGTTATTTAACTCATATAAAAAATGGCACAAGACGCTGGAATGAAGATTCTCTTAAAAAATTGGCCAATGCGTTTGAAATGAGTCCTGTGGACCTTTTTGCGCAACGTAAGCAACGCACCGATAATATTGATAGTAACGTGAGCATGCCTGAGCAAGCTGACGTTAAATTAAAAGTTCAAATTGTCCCTGTTGTAGGCGAAGTTCCTGCAAATCCATCGCCTTATAATAATCAATTAATGCAAATTACCAGTGGCCACAAAGATGAATTTGTGCCAGTTTTAAATACAACAGATAGTGCATGCTTTGCTCTTTCTATTGATAACAACCTTATGGCGCCAACCTTCGTTAAAGGTGATTTGTTGATCATTTCGCCAGAAGTGTGGACTCGTTCAGGTGATATTGCAGCTGTTGAATATGGCAATGACACAGCCGTGCGCGCGATTATGCAAGTAACCTATACTGAAGATTTCATTGTTCTTGAGTCGGTTAATCATAAACAAGCACCGGTTGCCCTTATTCGTGGCAAAGATCATTTCAGAATCATCGGTCGCGTAATTCAACGCAATCAAAAATTAATCTAAAATTCAAAGGCCCTTTTACGGATAAGCTGCAAAAGGGCCTTTAGTTCTTATCTTTCAGCTAAAAAAGGCTGGATTTTTCTTCAATTTCAAATACACTGAAATATGCTGCACTAAATAAAACAATGGTTGTTTTATAGTGTTTTTTAACACTTCCACTTAGTTTCACAAAGGATTTACCATTATGGTACGATACGAAACTTTAATACTTGCAGTGCCTGAAATTACCGCTGACGAAGCAAGTTCGTTAGAAGGCCAACTTGAGGCGCTCGTAAAAAAAGCGCAGGGCACCATTCTCTCTTTTGAGCGTTGGGGCAAATATCGCCTTGCATTTCCAGTTTGGAATAACGATTATGGTGTTTATTATTTAATTCGTTTTGAAGCAGATGGTGCACAAAACGGTTCAATTGTGAACGAAATCGATTCGTTATTTAAGGTAAAATATACGCAAGTTGTGATGCGTCACATGACCACAAAACTTAATCGTTCACAATCACTTGCTTATTACAAACCTGAATCTTTAGAAGATGCGCCTTCGCAAGATGTTGACACATTTTTACGTGACAACAAGATGAAGGGACTTTTGCATACCGTTTCTTCCTATGATGTAAAGCATCAAGAAGGCGGAGTTGACGAAGTTGAAGAAGTTGAAAATAACGATTAACGTAACTACAAAGTGGTAAACTATTATGGCAAAGAAAAAATTAGCAAAATTGAAAGTAAGTTCACGTCTTTTGCGTAAAAAAGCGCGTCGCCTTTCATTTGTTCCAAAAAAACATTGTCGTTTCTGTGGCAGTGATGAGCAATCAACAATGCTTGATTACAAAAACTCTCCGCTATTGCGTGGATTTTTGACTGAACGTGGCAAAATTTTGCCTTCACGAATTTCGGGCACTTGTGCGCGTCATCAACGTGAACTTTCAACAATGATTAAAAAATCTCGTGTAATGGCACTTATTCCATATTGCGCAGCAGAATTTTAGTCGTTAAATCTTTTTTAAGATCATTAAAGAGCTTTTCATGTTTATTAGCATGAGAAGCTCTTTTTGTTTTTCGTTGAAATGTTGACATGGAAATCAACTATTGTTGATGCTGCAAGCATGAAAAAAAGTGATTAAAAGGGAGCGCTATGTTGAATCATTGTATGTACGACAAAATAAAACTTGTTCATCAATTAAGTTCAATTTTGTGGTTCATTGAAAAACATGCAAAGAATGATGCAAAGTCAGCAAATGATATGAAATGTCATGACACGCTTGAAAAATTAGCAATCGACCTTGAAAAATATGTAAAACAACTTGAAGAATCGATTTGCACGAAAAAATAATAAGTTGATGGTCAATTTTTATTTGCGTAAATGATTAACTAAAAATCATTTGCCCAATTTTGTAGATTCCAGTGTTGCTATTAATGTCTTATTTATATTTATTGCTTCGATCCAACCTTTTACAGCCTCAGACGCTAGCAGATTTTGCTCTCTAGCGCGAAATGCTATAAACGTGGTTAATGCGGTCATGCCTAGTCCGGTAACTACTGATAAATAAAATAAGTTTTTGTACCAATTAAGTTCATGTTGTTGTGATTTAATTATGCCAATGTAAACAGTGTTTTTTTCCTGTAGAACTACTTGTGCAGCTTTATATTGATCTATAACCTCTTGATCTACAACTAATGACTCATGGGCCATGGCATGCATTTCAACAATTTGTTGTTCAAGTACTTTTATTTTTTCTGGAGTGAGCTCAACTTGCGTAGATTGATTTTTCGGTGCAGATGTTGGAGTTTCAATAAGGTACTGTCGATCAGTTTTATTGAGTATTTGAGATGGCATAATGAGATTTTTTTGCGAGCGAGATAAGCTACTTAAATTGCCATCAATATAAAGATCGTGCTTCTTATTAAACTTGTTAGCTACGTTATTTTTTTTTATTTGACGATGAAGTCGTTGAGTTTTGAAAAAGGTAGCATAATCGATACCAAGAGCGTATTGAGCTCCTTCTAATTCTTTTTTGGGAAATGTATTCCAAGCACTTGAGGCATGAGTAATAATAAGTGGTGTTATTAATAACTGGATGTATTTGTTTATCATGGTCTATTTCTATGAAAATTTAATAATATTAACTTAATTTGGGTATTACAAAAAGAATTAATTGAAATTTTTTTAGCATTAGTATTCCACTAAGAATTATTGAATGAATATTGATTTTGTAAATGCTGAGGTTAATTGTAATTAAAAAAATAATTCTTGCAAGTTGTTTCTAATGAGTTTATGGCGCGTCCTTTTTGCGTAGATTATTAATATTTTAAAAAAAGAAAAATATGTAGTTTAATAAAACGCATAATAATAAAACCTTCGGCGCTAAGTTTATTATATTTGAAAAATATTTTTTATCCAATTGCTCAATTGTGAGTATTTGCTGATTTCGACACCCTGCTTAAGTTTGATCTTTCTTTGTACTTCCTTTAATAGCTCTTCTTGAACAGTTGGACTAAAAGAACGATATAGTTTTTTTATGATGGATCTTCCTTTTTTGTTTGTTACCATTCGGAGAAATTGTTCAGATGAAAATTGTTTAACATCATATAAACTAATGAGCAATAATGCTTTTCGAATGGTCAAGCTGTTGTATAGTGAATCAAAATTTACGTTAGTATCAAATAATACCGGTCCATGTTTTGTTTTGCCACAGAGTTGGCTACCATCGTGATTAACCGATGTGTGATGTATTCGATCGATCTTTTTTCCATTGAAACTAGTTGGGTGTAGTTGGTCCCAAATTTTGAAACTATCGGTGTTATTGTCTTCAATTGCAACAAATGATCCATCTTTGCTGAACAATCTATCATAAATTGATGAAGCAAATAGGTATGGTATGACGAAACTTTCTCGCTGATTATCCATGCTTGTAATAACAAAACGGGGTATTGAGAATATAAATTTGTTTTCAATCATAATGTGCGAATAAAATGAACCATTTGAGCTTAATATTGGGTTTTTTCCATCTGTTTTTATTTGTATTGGTTGTTTATCTAAAGCAGTAAGGTCAAAAATAAAGAGATGCTTTCTTGTTGCCGCAATGAATTTCGAATTATGAGTAAAACAAAGAGAATTAATTTGTGCCGGGTATGTTTCTGGGCAAAGAATCTCTAAGTTGCGAATACTGTCTGGATTATTAAGATTATTAAGTGCGATCTTTGTATCATCAAAAGCTATCGCACAATGAATTCCTTTATGGTCAAATGTTATTTTATTAATGTATTCGTAGTTGAATTGTTTTTTTAATTGCCCCGTGTCAACATCTCTGATATTACATTGATGACCTTTTGTTGCATAAAACTGTGTTGCGATCAACGTTCCATTTTCATTGAGATAAAAATGACTCAGTAATTTGTCATGATCTTCTTTAATGCTTGTAATGATCATTGTAGTTTTAGGATCAATAATGCGAATAATATTATTCATATCGAGAATTGCCAAGCGTGCACCATTTCCAGAAAATGTGCTTCCATGTAAAAAGTCTGTGGGTAATTTTTTTTGAACAAACGGTAATTGTTCTTTGAATCGTTTTAATATTTGTGGATGCTTGTTTATTAGCTCTTGGCCAATGAGTTTATCAAGGTGCTCTGGTAATAGCTCTGGAGAATCTAATAATAAATTATGCTTACTGATGAATTCTAATTTATCAGCAGATTTTTGTAGTTTTTTAGTAAGTTCATCGGCAAGTGTTTCAGCGCACAGTTGGCTCAATGATTTTATGAATGATTGATGATTTTCCATTGAAAAAATTAATGATGACCAAAAAAAAATGGTAAGGAAAATGAGTTTTTTATGATGAAAGTTTAAAAAATGGATCATGATACTCAATTAATTTGTCTTTTATTAATTCATTAAGCATTTCAGCTATTTTATTTTTATCTCGATTGATGGCACAACACAATTGTTCAAAAGTACATGATGCTTGTTCAAGCAGTGCTTGTAAAATTAATCCACGAATTTGTCGGTTTGAACCTTCAAAGGTTGATTGTTTTGTGTGGTGTGCGCTTTTTCTGCTTGGATTTGGATACATTTTTTTGAGCAAAACACCATAATCCATCAATGCATAGTACCAGTTGCGAGGATTGTGTTCATCAACTGTTTGTGCAACAAGCGGATAAATTTGTGCATCAGTGATTTTTGTTTGGTTTTGAAAGAAAAAATGAATAAACACCGCTCTAATATTTGTTTCAATAAAAATAGTTGGTTTGTTAAATGCAAACGCGCAAATTGATGCTGCAGTTGCAGGCCCGATTCCAGGAAAACTATCTAAAATTTCAGGATCATTCGGCAAAATACCGTTATAGTTGTGTACAACTTCTTGCGCAATTTTTTGTAATGCAAGTGCGCGCCGATTGTAGCCAAGTCCTTTCCAGCAACGTAAAACTTCGCTGAATGGTGCGGTCGCCAGTGTTTGGAATGTAGGAAAATGAGCAGTGAAATTTTCAAATTTAGGCTCTACGCGAAACGTTTGTGTTTGTTGGAGCATTATTTCTGAAACAACTATAAGATAGGGATCGGTAGTTTTTCTCCATGAAAAAGTGCGTCCCTGTGTATGAAAATAATGCCAGATTGTTTTTTTAAACTGTTCAATTGTTGCGGTATCAAGTTGCTTTGATTTCATTGAGTGTCCATGATCTGCGCGCATGCAATAAGTTTTTGTTCAAGCAAATGTTGCGTAATATGTTCAGCATTTATTTTATTTGCAACAGTGGTATACAAAAGAATCAGCTGGTTCATTGTTGAACTTTTGTTTAATGAGAAAGCATTTTATTAACAACTGTCTTAATTGTATGAGAAAAATTGTCTTTTTTAAAGTTCGCAATGCGTTGCGCAGTTGCTTGTACTAATTGTGGATTGACCAGATAAGAAGAGACTTGTTTTTTAAGATCTTTAAACCGTCTGATGGCAGTACCAAATTTATGATTACTAATGAAATGAATATTCAAATCTTCCCACATTAAACTTTTTGCAGTGCAATCAAGTAAAAGTGGTTTGTTCATATAGAGAGCTTCGCAAACACTTACCGAACCTGCTTTAGTGATGCAAAAATCTGAAATTGCCATTAAATCAGCGATTTTATCGGTAAAACCAATAGTTGAGACAGTAATGTGTGCAGGAAGAATAATTGAATTAATCTTATTGCGCAACTGTTCATTACGCCCGAGGCAAATAATCAAATGAAATGATTGCTCTAGGGTACACAGTTCGCGGACATAACGGTAAATAACTTCAGAACCCACCGCTCCCATCAGCATAAAAATAACCGGCTTTGAGACCGGTATGTTGAATTCATTTTTAAGTTGGGCAATATTTTTTGTTTCAAAGAATGATTGCCGTAATGGAAATCCCATAATGCCACATTGTTTTTTGAAAATGGTTGCTTTATCAGCAATTTTCCAAATTAATGGGTCGTTGAAAGCAAGCCCCACAAATAATTTGTCAGACTCTTTTGCATCAATATTATGAATAAATGTTGATGTATCAAGATCGGTAGGAATTACTAAAAAAGGAATATTAAGTGAACGGCAAATTGTATTCAGAACACCATTTAAAATGGGAATGACCGAAATAACAAGATCGGGTTTTTCTTTTTTTAAATATGCGGTGGTTAATTGTATAACTTTTCGTCGGCTCAAAGGAAGTGTCCACAATCCCATAAGGCAGAGCATATTTAAAAGCCGCGTCCATTTTTTACGGAGAAAAAAATTATATAAACCTTCGCAGTCTGTTTTATTTAATGTTGCAAAACGGACTGGGTCCATAGGTTCAAGAACGGTGCGAAATAATGCAACTGCGCTCACTTCATGTTCATTTTTTAAATGCTCTATAATTGCATTTGAGGCCGAAATATGCCCCCCGCCGCCGTGACTCGTAAAAATTAAAATTTTTGACATCTTCCTTCCTACAAATGAGGAAACTAGCATGTAAATAAAATTACTATACACCTAATTTTATACAGCTTGAAATATTTTGATTATTAAAATGTTCAAAACTATTAAAAACAGAGATTTTAATCAGTTTTCATATTGCAAGAAGCAAAGCGATTTTTGTTTAAAGTTTGCTATACACTATTAAAAATTGATTATCTGCTGGCAATTATCTACTATAGCACATTTTTAAAAAAATGTGACTAAAAGAGTATTTGGGCGTGTTTGTGCTCAATAGACAGGATTGTAGCGCTTTTTACTAATTTACAAGTAAAATAAAAATGCATTAAACCGAGAAAAACTTTAAACACGGCCAATTTTTATAATAATCATGTTGTCCTTGTGAAGAATCTTTTTAACCGCTTCTTTCACTTGCTCGAGGGTAATCTTTTCTAACGTTTCAGGTCGCTTAGTAAAAAAATCGTGGGGAAGGTTATAGCGTTTGAGAAACAGGAAAGCGTTTGCGATGTTGTTATTTGTTGAAAAATTGTCATTTGCGCCAAGTAAAACAGTCCGCTTTGCTGTTATAAGTTCAGCTTCGGTCATAGTATCAGCGACTGTTTCAATTGTTTTTTTAATTAAATCCTCAGATTCTGAAAGACGATCTTTTGAAACATGAGTAGTTATTGTCCATAGTCCAAGGTCTTCATCGACATAAGATAATAAGGTACCGTCAATTTGATAAAAAGCTCCGGTTTGTTCGCGTAAATTGAATAATCGAGAATTCATATCGCTGCCAAAGATTGTGTCAAAAAGTAAAAGTTTATCAAAGTCAGGATGCAAACGACCGACTGAAAATCCCGCAAAACAAAGGACAATTTGATCGCGGTGCATTTGTTGTGTGATGGTTTTCGATGTAATCGGTTCAATTCGAACTGGCTCAAGCAACCGAGGTTCTGGGCCGTGCCAACTGCCTAAAGTATTTTCAAGCATTTCAACAATATTATAATGAGATAAATCACCGACAATAGCTAAATGAGCACCTTGTGGTGTTATATTTTTTTGATAAAATTCTATCACATCTTTTTGAGTAATAGCTTTAATGCTTTCTGGTGTGCCCAATAAGCTTTTTCCTTTAGGATGATTTTTATAAAATTCCTTTTTTATCAAGCGATAAGCAACGGATAAGGGATTAGTAATAAATTTTTGATAATCATGCAGTGCCCATGCTTTTATTTTTTCAAGTGCTGCATCGTCAAATAATGGCTGAGTAAGAAGTTCAGTAGAAAGAATAAGAGCTTTTTCAAAATCTTCGCTCAACATATCGAAGTGTAAATATCCTGGGGCAAATCCAAAATTAATTGCGTTTGATTCAAATTCATGTGCAATTTCTTGAGCTGCGTAGTTTTTTGTGCCACCTTCGGTAAGCATTGAGCACATTATGCGGTACAATCCTGGCAATTCAATGCTATCATATTTTCCACTTGCTTTAAGTTCAAGGTGAGCAACAATTTTTTTTACAATGGGACGATAATGATATGAAACTAAAAGTCCGTTACTGAGAGTGAACTGTTGCGGTGCTGGATAATGTGGTAATTGGGGATTTTCTAATTTTAATGAAGAAGCATAGCAAGGTGGTTCAACTTGAGAGATGCGAATTTTTCCTGAAAGAACAGTGGTATCTTCTTCATCTGATTTTTCTTGCAATAAAAGCCATTCTTTTTTTTCTGTTTGCGTAATAGGGAGTAAAAATGCTTTGTGCATTATTGGTTTTCTAATATAAGTTTTCATATATTCTTTGATATCATTGTTGAGTTTTTCGTGGTCCTGACAATGATCTTTGAATGCATATTCCCATTCACCTAGAGCGGTAAATACTTGTGCAATCAGCGTTGCCTGTTCTTCATTGTTTTCAAACAGATCATGTTGTTCTGATTTAATTTGCTTGGTTATCTTATTAATTTCATCTGATGTAAAACCGTTCATTGCTATTTGATCAAGCTCTTGGCTAATGAGATCAATAATGGTATCAACATCTTCTTGTTTTTTTGGTCGGAATGAAATCAGAAAAAGATCGTAATCAAAAAGACCAATTGAGTTACTACCGATAGTAGTAACTAATTGCAATTCATCAATCAACTTTTGATGCAAGCGCGTTGTTTTACCTCCAGCTAACAAGCTGTGAATAATTCCAAGTAAATGATGTTGCTTAGCAGAAAAACCAGGAATCACGTATCCAATGATTATATACGGAGAAAGTACATCGCGATACAACGTAATTGATTGTGAATAAATATCCTGCACTAAATGAGTTGGTATTATTTTATAATGATCATGTTTTTTAATTGAACCAAAATGTTTTTCAACGAGAGTCAATGCTTCTTGCGGATCAACATCTCCTACAATTACAAGCGTTGCGTTATTTGGTACATAATGGGTTTTATAAAATTGTGCTAATCGTTCACGCGTTAAATTCCATAAATCATGTTTAAACCCAATGACTGGATAATGATACGGATGTCCTGCAAAAATTGCCGTGATGAATTTTTGCATTAAGGTCCGTTCATAATTATCGTTATAAATTTTCAGTTCTTCAATTACCGTTTTCAATTCACTGTTGAGTAATTCGTCTTTAAAGGTGCAATTTTGCATGCAGTCTGCCATGATTGGCAGTGCTTCTTTCCAATATTGGGGCGGCATATTAAATAAATATCGCGTTGTATCAAAACTAGTGAAAGCATTGCAACTACCAGATAATTCATGAGTGATAAATGGAATGTCAGATTCTGAAAGCTTTTCAGTTCCTTTAAAAATCATATGCTCAATTAAATGTGCAAGCCCTTTTTCGCTTAGATCTTCATGCTTTGATCCAACAGGATAAATAAGTTGCATCGATACTTTTTGTAAAGTTTGGACAGGAGCTACAAGAACGGTTAAACCGTTTTCAAGTTGTTTTTGTTCAACTGTATACTGAAAGGCACAAAGCGGTGAAAAAAAAAGTAACCACAAATAAACTAATTTTTTTGCGAGATTCATACTACGTCCTTTTTTTTCTGCTACATTCTTCCAATTTTTAATCGAATAAGTGAGTTACTGTTAAGTATGTTTTTTACCGAAGCTTTAATCTGTTCAGGAGTAATTTTCAGCAGTTGTTCTGGCCGTTTGTCAAAATAATCAGCCGGTAATTTGAATCGTTCAAGAAGTGAGAACGTTGCAGCAATTGATGCATTTGATTCAAAATTATCAACCATTGAATTAATTAATCCATATTGTGCTTGTTCTAATTCATGCTGTTCAATGTGGTCTGTTGCGCTATCAATCGTTTGTAAAATTGCTTGCTCTGCTTCTTCAAGGCGATCAAGAGAGACAATAGTTTTGATAAAAATCATTCCCGGTTGTTCATCTGCATGATGTAAAAGCGAGCCACCAATAGTATAAAATAGACCAGATTGTTCGCGCAGTTGAAATAAACGTGAACTCATTGAACCTAAAACTCCGCCAGTAAAAATTTGATCAAATAATAAAATTTTATCAAATTCTGGATTGCTGCGTGCGACAGAAAGACCGCCAAATGCGAGTACGATTTGATCACGGTTAATTGGATAAACAATTTCTTGTGCGTTTACTTTTTGTAATGCTGGGAATGCAATTGAAGGAACCGGCTGCCCTTTCCAGGTGCCAAGAGTTTTTTCAAGAAGTGATTTAATATCATATGCTTCTAGATCACCAACAATTGTTAATATTGCTTGATCTGGAGTGATAGAATGTTTGTATGCATTAATTAAATTTTCGCGTGTAATTTTTTGCACAGTTGCAACATCACCCATTGCTTTTTTGCTGTATGGATGATTTTTATATACCTGTTCTCGTACTAATTGAATTGCAAATTCTGAAGGATTATCCCAATAATCTTTAATGTCAGAAATTAATTGTGCACGGACTTTTTCAATCGCATCTTCGTCAAATGAGGCATCAGTCGTTAATTCTTTTAATAACTCAAGCCCGCGTTGCAAATCTGCGCTGAGCATATTGAGGGTTATATAACCTGCGCCACAACTCAGGCTCATCCCGAGAGATTCCAATGTTTGTGAGAACTCGTTACCTGGATGGTGTTGGGTTCCTTCATCGAGCAAACCACTCATAAAGTTAGTTAAACCCTGAAGATTATCAGGGTCATAGTAACTTTTTGCTTTAAATGTTAACAACGCATCAATAGTGGGTATATTGGGGTTGTGGTAATAAAGAACGGTTAATCCATTGGAAAGTTGTATTTTGTGTGGTCTTGGAAAATTAAATGACTTTCGTTGTTGTGTTGTAATGGTATGTACATGCGATCCTTGCTCAACCGGAACATCGCGTGTAATTTGCTTGAGCACTTTTTCATCTTCTGCGTCCGATTCACGTTGAATTACCAACCACATATCTTTGTCTTGTTCTTTAATTGGTAAAATCATTCCTTTGTGCATGAGGCAAGGGCGCAAGTAGGTTGATACTAAACTGGTAATTACTTGATTCAACTGTTCTGTTGGGTAATCAAGATACGTAAAAAGAAATTGATCATTACCTGTTGCAAGATATGATTGTCCAATAACATATGCTTGTTTTTGGTTTGATTCTAAAACGCTCAAATATTCAACATGCGTTTTTTTAATAGCACGCTGGAGTTCACGTGTATTAATGCCATTGGTAACAAGCGATTCTAGCTCATCATTGACAACCCTAATGATCATATCAATATCATCGATCTTTTTAGGTTGGAAATAAATAAAAAAGACTCCATAGTCAAAAAGATCATAAGTGAATGTATCAAGTTCAGTCACTAATTGTAGATCATCAATTAATTTTTTTTGTAAACGTGAGCTTTTGCCAGAACCAAGAATCCATGAAAGCACATCCATAGGATAATCTAAATTTGCCCGTGCTCCAGGAACTACATAGGCAAGCATAACCATTGGCTGTTGAACGTCACGATAAAGAGTAATCGATTGAGTTAATAGATCAAGATGGTGGTAAAACGATTCTTTTTTGTACGACAAATCAGGTTTTATTAATTTGAAATTATCGTTAGCTTGAGCAAAGGCAGCATCGGGTTCGATATCGCCAACTATAACTAAGGTTGCATTATTGGGAATATAATGTTTTTGATAAAATGATTGGAGTGGATCGCGCTTTAAGTTCCACAAATCTTGTTTAAATCCAATAATGGGAAAGTGGTAGGGATGATCAGGAAAAATACCAGAAATAAGTGACTCAATAAGCACTGAAGGGTAATTGTCACGGTACATTTTCAGTTCTTGCACAACTGCTTTCATTTCAGAGTTCAAAAATTCTTGCCTGAAAGTGCAATTACGCATGCAATCTGCCATAATTGGTAAAGCTTCATGCCAATGATGCGTTGGCATGTCAAATAAATAACCGGTGTAATCGTATGAGGTAAATGCATTACAGCTGCCCGATAATTTATTAACAATCATATTAATATCAGATTCAGATAATTTTTTTGTACCTTTGAAAATCATGTGCTCAATAAGGTGTGCAATGCCGCGCTGACCAGATTGTTCATCTTTAGAACCAACGTTGTACCACAATTGCAAAGACACTTTTGGAATTAAATGATTTGGCCTAACCAAAACTGTCATGCCATTGTCTAGAAGCTTTTTGAAAACTTTCCTGTCAGAAAATATTGCCATAATACCCTTTGGTCACAAAAAAGAAGTTACTCAATTTCTTAAGATAGAAGAAATTTTGCAAGAGCGCAAAAAAGAACAATCGTGTTTTGCTTGCCAACATCTTGGTATCTGATATCTTGAAAAGCGTAAATCTGAAAAATGCAGTGCGAGAAATGGATCTCGTTGAAGCATTCTAAAGATGGAGTAAGAGGATGAGCGGTTCTATTTTGCTAGTTGTCGGCACACGGCCTGAAGGGATCAAAATGATCCCGCTTTACCAAGCTCTAAAAAAAGCGCATCTTCCGGTTTTATTGTGTAGTAATAATCAGCACAATGAATTACTCCAAGAGGTTTTTTCTATTTTTAATGTGCGGCCCGATATTGAATTTTCGGTTATGAAACCGGGTCAAGATTTGTTTCATATTACAACGACAACTCTTGAAAATATAAAATCAGTTCTACATACTCATGCACCTTCGTGGGTTATAGTGCAAGGTGATACCACAACTGCAATGGCCGCAGCACTCAGTGCTTTTTATCAACGAATACCGGTTGCTCATTTAGAAGCAGGACTTCGAACAAATTCTGTTGAATCACCGTTTCCTGAAGAATTTAATCGGCGTACTATTAGCACTTTGGCATCTATTCATTTTGCACCCACTTCATTGTCTGTGGGTAATTTATTGGCAGAGCGAGTTGATCGATCTGCAATTATACTTACTGGCAATACGGTGGTTGATGCTCTTTTTGAAATGCGTGAAAAGTTTAAAAGAAATGAATTAACTGTTGATCCGCGCTTGAAAGAATTAGTGGCACAAAGAAAAATTCGATTTGAACAACTTGTTATTGTAACAGCACACCGTCGCGAATCGTTTGCAACAGGCATAATTAATATACTGTCTGCAGTAAAAAAGCTTGCACAAGAGCGTGCTGATATTTTGTTTTTCTACCCGTATCACCCGAATCCTGCCGTACTCAAGGCGCTTGAGCAGGTGGATTTGACACAAAATGAAAATATTGTTTTGTGCAAACCACTTTCATATGCAAATCTTGTGTATCTTTTGCTCGAAGCAGATTGGGTTGCTACCGATTCGGGTGGTATTTGTGAAGAAGCAATAAGTTTAGGAAAACCGGTGCTTATTTTGCGAAACGAAACTGAACGCATGGAAGCAGTTTGGAGTGGTATTGCAAAATTAACTGGTACTGATTATGAAGAATTATTGAATCATATGCGAATGCAGGCACATGCTACGCAAACGAATATAAAAAATAATACTATTTATGGTGATGGAACGGCATGCGCAAAAATTGTTGCAGTTTTTCAAGAGCTTTTTGAAAATAAAAATTCTTTATCGCATTGCATCACACAGTACAAACAAGCATCGATTTAAAAAAAGGACACCCCATGAAAAAAGTATGTGTTGTTGGGCTTGGTTATATTGGCTTACCTACGGCAATTATTTCTGCGCAAGCGGGATTTGATGTGGTTGGTTATGATATTGATGTTGATAGAGTAAATCGAATTAATAAGTGTGATCCAGTAATTCAAGAACCGGAAATTACGCACAAGCTGTCAAAGGTGCTTAATTCAAAAAGATTTCGTGCCACTGCTCACATTGAGCAAGCAGATTATTTTATTATTGCGGTGCCTACTCCTTTTAATGAAGATAAAACAGCCGATTTGTCTTATGTATGGCATGCATGTAAAACGGTTGCGTCAGTGTTGAAAAAAAATGACACGGTTATTTTGGAATCAACAGTTTCAGTTGGAACTACTGATTATTTAGCGCGTATTCTCAGCAGAGAAACCGGTATGCAATCAGGCGTTGATTTTTTTGTAGCACATTGCCCTGAGCGCGTTTTGCCAGGAAGTATTTTTAAAGAATTGATCAACAATCCACGAATTGTGGGTGGTATTAATCAAGAATCGATTCATGCCGCAAAACAATTTTACAAACAATTTGTTACGGGTCCACTTTATTTAACCAATGCTGCAACTGCTGAAATGGTTAAATTAGTAGAAAATAGTTCACGCGATGCACAAATTGCATTTGCCAATCAAGTTGCGGCCATGGCTTATAAAATGAACCTCAATCCATTTGAAGTGATTGAACTTGCAAATAAACATCCGCGTGTAAAGATTTTAAATCCATCATGCGGTGTTGGTGGACATTGCATTGCTGTTGATCCATGGTTTTTAATTGAAACATTTCCTGAGCACACAGATTTGTTAAAAAAAGCACGTGAAGTTAATGATCAAAAACCACACGCAGTCATTAAAGCAGTTCAGCAGCAAGTTGAACAATGGAAGAAAAAAAATAATGCGCGTTGCACGGTACTTGTGCTTGGACTTACGTATAAACCAGATATTGATGATGTGCGTGAATCACCAGCCGTTTTTATTGCGCAACAATTGGCGCATGATGATATTGATCTTATTATATGCGAACCACATATTGATCAAGAATTGTGCATGCAACTTATGGGACGGCCTTCAGTTATGCTAGCACCTGCATTACAGCAAGCAGATATTATTGTTTGCTTAGTTAAACACAGTATATTTAGCACCATTGATAAACAATTATGTGCTTCAAAAATTGTGCTCGATGTCTGTGGTTTGTTTTATGAACCACGTTTACAAGAAGGTCAAGAACAAATGTATTGGCCTGCAAATAATACGTTTTATCAAATGTATTTTAAGGAGACCGTATGAGACAAGTGTTTCTTGATCAAGGAGTGGTTACGCTCAAAGAAGTATGTGAACCTGTTCTTGATGATCATTTAGTAATGGTTCAAGTCCATTATTCATGTATTAGCCCTGGAACAGAAAATGCGACGATTGCCGGTTCGACAAAAAAAAATATGTTACTTTCCAATATTCCATTTAAAGTAGCAAAAGTTCTGCAATCGATTGCAACACACGGAATTCAGGGAACCAAAGCTCTCATTCGTGAACGATTACAAGGAAATTTACAAGCACTTGGTTATTCGTGTTCGGGAAAAGTAATAGCGGTTGGAAAAAAAATTACCAAATTCCGTTCTGGTGATTATGTTGCATGCGCAGGTGCGGGACTTGCGAATCATGCAGATATTGTATGCGTTCCTGAAAATTTGGTAGCAGCGGTTTCTGATCCTGATTTATTACAACAGGCAAGCTATACCACCCTTGGTGCAATTGCACTGCAAGGAGTCCGCCGGGCTCAACCGCAACTTGGAGATTATGTTGCAGTGGTTGGACTTGGTTTACTTGGCCAGATTACTGTGCAACTACTTAAAAATGCTGGGTGTGTTGTTATTGGTGTTGATTTGGTGCAAGAAAGATTAGAGTTAGCGCAGAAATTTGGCGCGGACTACATTTTTAATAGTGCTGATCAGACAATTGGTCTTGAAATTGCTGCACTCACCGGACATTATGGTGTTGATTGTACCTTACTTACTGCCGCCACCAGCAGTAATGAGTTGGTTCAGCAAGCAATGGAAATAACGCGCAAAAAGGGCAAGGTGGTTGTAGTAGGAGATGTTGGTCTCGGGTTAGAACGCGCACCGCTTTACGAAAAAGAGATAGATTTTTTAATTTCTTGTTCTTATGGTCCTGGACGTTATGATGCAAATTACGAAAAACAAGGAATTGATTATCCTTATGCGTATGTCCGCTGGACTGAAAACAGAAATATGCAGGCATTTGTTTCATTGCTTGCAACAAAAAAAATTACCATGGAACCACTCATTAATGCAGTTCTACCGGTACAAGAGGCGATCAATGGCTATGAATTATTGCGTGAAAAAAAGGCGATTGGCGTTGTGATAGATTTTGTCAGCTCTGCATCGCAAATAGAAAAAGAAGCAGTGGTGAATGAACAACTAAGCGTGCCTACCGAAATGCAAGAAATTAAATTTATTCCCGCAGTAAAAGATACATTGCGCGTTGGTGTTATTGGTGCAGGTGGATTTGCAAAAATAAAATTACTTCCTTTTATTGCGCGCATGAAAAATGTAAAAATTAATGCAGTTGTAGAACCAAATGTTGCTGCAAGCATGAATATTTCTAATTTATATCAAGCACAAGGTTCATTTAACCATGAAAATTATTTGTTTGAACAAGATTTAGTGGATGCGGTTGTTATTGCTTCACCACATAAATTTCATTGTGAGCAAGCAATGCAAGCCCTCGAGCGTGGAAAAGCAGTTTTCTTAGAAAAACCGATGGTGACCGATTTTGAACAACTCGAACGCATGTACGATTTTTTGAAAAAACATCAACAAATTCCGTTCTGTGTTGATTACAATCGATCCTTTGCGCCATTTATGCAAAAAATAAAAAAAGCTATAACGCAACGGCGTTCACCTTTAGTTGTTCACTACCGCATGAATGCTGGTTTTATTCCTAAGGATCATTGGGTGCAAACTGAAGTTGGCGCAGGAAGAATTATAGGCGAAGCGTGTCATATTTTTGATTTATTTTGCTATTTAACTAATTCTTTTCCGGTGGCAGTCTCAGTTGAATCAATAAAACCGTCGACTGATGATCTTTTTCCCACAGATAATTTTAGTGCACAGTTTAGTTTTGCCGATGGATCAGTATGCACTCTTTTATACACAGCCCTGGGCCATGCGCAATTAGGTAAAGAACGGATGGAACTTTACTTCGACTCAAAAGCAATTGTCATGGATGATTTCAAAACGTTAACCGGATATGGATTATCTCGTTCGTTTGATCAAAAAACTAATAATCCTGACAAAGGACATGAGTTTTTACTCGGGCAATTTTTTGCACAATTAAAAAAAGAAACTTTTACTCCACCGATCGATATTGAGCGGTTGTATAAAGTTGCGCATATTACCTTGGTTGTTGATCAACTTGCTTGTGCCGGTGGTGGAAACAAGGAATTTACAATTTAACAATCGCTGATTGCGCATTGCTGCTTTTTTTGCTGTGCTTGATATAGTGTTAACGAGTAACAAAAAAAATTAGCAACCGGATTTTTGAGCACTAATTGGAACTATGCATGATTCTAAACAATATTTTAGTCGCGATTCCAACATATAATGAACGGGAAAATGTTTCGCTACTCTACCAAGCAATTAAAGATTTGCATTTACCAATCGATTTTTATTTCATTGATGATAACTCACCAGATGGAACGGGCGATGTTCTTGACGATATTGCTTCAAACGATGAATGCGTGCATGTATTGCATCGCGCAGGAAAATTGGGACTTGGCACTGCGCACATTGAAGCGTTTCGTTTTGCGCGAAAAAATAAGTACGATTTTTTGATAACAATGGATGCTGATTTTACGCATGACCCAAAATATATTCCTCAGTTGCTTTCCAAAAAAAATGAAGCAGATATTGTCATTGGTTCACGTTATATAAGTGGTGGCGGCATGAGTGGATGGAGTAAATTGCGGTTACCATTCACCTACTTTTGGCGATGGATGATTCGTAATTGTCTGGGTATGCCCTATGATTGCACTGGAGCATTTCGTTTATATCGTGTGTCATCGCTTGATCCCGCAATTTTTGAACAACTTGATTCGCGCGGATTTTCATTTTGTATGGAATCAATTTATTTTTTTAAAAAAGCTGGGTTGAAAATTGATCAAATACCAATTCAGGCGCACAGTCGCTTGCATGGTGAATCGAAATTGTCATCAAATATTATGACAGAAGCTGCAAAAAAGTTTTGCTCTTTGTGGTATGATCGCCTTTTTAATAATAAAAAAATTAAGGCCTAACTATGCAACGACCTGTTTATGGAATTATTTTGGCAGGCGGCAAAGGGGAGCGGCTTTGGCCACTCAGTCGTGCATCAAAACCAAAACAATTATTGCCATTTAAGAATGGCAGCTCGCTGCTTGATCAGACAATTGATCGATTCGCAAATTATATACCACCAGAACAGCTCATAATTATAACAACAGAGCAGCAAAAAAATGAAATAATAAAAAAAATTGGTGCTCGTGTTGGGCATATTATTGCTGAACCTATTTCGCGCAATACCGCACCTTCGATTGCACTTGCTAGTTTATTTGTGCAAAAAATCAACCCGAGCGCAATACTATTATTTATTCCTGCAGATCATTTTATTGCAGATACGCATCAATTTATTGAAAATATTAAGGCTGTTGTCAATTTTGTGGCTGATAATGAAGGAATTACATTACTCGGTTTGCATCCTACCCACCCGGCAACAGGATATGGCTATATTGAATACGGGCCAAGACCACTAATTCCTCATCTATCAACCTGTCCTGTTTTGCGATTTCATGAGAAACCTGATAAAAAAACAGCAGCTGAATATGTAAAAAGTCAGCACATGTTATGGAATATTGGCATTTTTTGTGGAACTGTTAATTCATTTATCGAATCTTTTGCGCATTATGCGCCAAACATTTTGAAAAAAGTGCAAAATTATTTAGCTGGTGATAAAAATTCATACGCAGATTGCGAAAATATTTCGATTGATTATGCAGTATTAGAAAAAAGTAAAAAAGTGTATGTGCTTCCTGCGCAGTTTGGATGGTCAGATGTGGGAAATTTGGAAACGTTTTTGTTACTTCAATCTTTAGAACAGATTAATAATATTATTACGGTAGAAGCAAATCACAACTTAGTTTTATCAAATAAAAAAATTGTGGGATTAATTGGTGTTGATGATTTATGCGTTGTTGAAACTGATGACGCATTATTGATTGTAAAAAGATCTCAAGTTGAAAAAGTAAAACAGCTTGTGCAGCAACTCGAGCAAAAATTTGGTAGCACCTATACGTAAAAAAGAGAGAAGCGTATGAAAAGAGCGCTTATTACTGGAGTAACCGGGCAAGATGGTGCCTATTTGGTTGAACTTCTACTGTCTAAAGGGTACGAAGTTCATGGAATCAAGCGTCGCTCATCTTCTTTTAATACAAGTCGCATTGATCATATCTATAAAGATCGGCATGAAAAGCATGATGTCTCATTTATGTTGCATTATGGAGATGTAACCGATACCACGAATTTAGTTCGCTTGATAAAAGAAATTCGACCAGATGAGTTGTATAACTTAGCAGCTCAAAGCCACGTTCAAGTTTCATTTGAAACGCCAGAGTATACAGCACAATGCGATGCAATTGGTACATTAAGGCTATTGGAAGCGGTTCGCTTAGCTGATTTAACTGAAACGAGGTTTTACCAAGCTTCCACGAGTGAACTATTTGGAAAAATTACCGCCAAGATGCAGAATGAAGAAACCGCTTTTTATCCTCGATCTCCTTATGCGGTTGCAAAGTTATATGCACATTGGATTACTGTTAATTATCGTGAAGCTTATAACATGTTTGCATGCAATGGCATTTTATTCAATCATGAATCTCCGTTGCGAGGTGAAACATTTGTGACACGAAAAATTACCCGCGCCGTCGCACACATTGCGCATGGTTTGCAAACAACATTGCATTTAGGAAATCTTGACGCGCAACGTGATTGGGGTTATGCAAAAGATTATGTGTATGCAATGTGGTTGATGATGCAACAAGAAAAAGCTGACGATTTTGTTATTGCAACAGGAAAAATGCATTCAGTGCGTGAATTTGTTCAATGTGCGTTTGCGCAAATTGGTATTACACTTGAATGGCATGGAATTGGTCTTGAAGAAAAAGCATATGATAACCGGTTTGGTGTTGGTAGCTTGCCGCTAGTAGAAATCGATAAACGATATTTCAGGCCAACAGAAGTTGACCAACTTTGTGGTGACGCAACAAAAGCACACAACCAATTAGGGTGGCAACCTACCGTTGATTTTTCTGGATTAATTTCATTGATGGTGCAACACGATTTGCATTTAGTTGAGCAATCGTTGCGTGTTCATCGATCAATTTTAATTCAAACACCGCATCGCTTTGTAGAACTTGAGTAAAAAATGAAAAAAAACGAAAAAATTTATATTGCAGGCCATGAAGGATTGCTTGGCAGTGCATTAATGCGCACGCTAAAAACTGCTGGTTATACAAATTTTGTTTTTGCTACAAAAGCGGAACTTGATTTGCGCAATCAACAAATGGTGGAAAATTTTTTTGCAGCTAAAAAACCAGATTATGTGTTTTTGGCTGCCGCAACGGTGGGTGGTATAAAAGCTAATAATGAATTACCTGCGCAATTTTTGTACGACAATCTCATGATTCAAACAAATGTGATTCATGCTGCACACAACAATAAAGTGAAAAAAATATTATTTATTGGCTCTTCGTGTATCTATCCGCGTACTTGTCCTCAGCCTATGCAGCCACATCATTTATTAACCGGTGAGTTAGAAAAAACAAATGAAGCGTATGCAATTGCAAAAATTGCCGGCATTAAAATGGTGCAATCGTACAGAAAGCAGTATGGAGACAATTTTATTTCATGCATGCCCACTAACCTTTACGGTCCGGGTGATACATTTGATGCTGAAAAATCGCATGTAATTCCTGCACTTATGTTGAAAATCCATCATGCTCATTTTGAAAATGCAAAAACAGTTCATTTATGGGGAACTGGTAATGCATTGCGTGAATTTTTGTATGTTGATGATTGTGCACGGGCATTATTATTTTTGATGGAAAACTTTAATGGTTTTGATCCGATTAATATAGGAAGTGGAGAAGAAATCAGCATTTGTGATCTTGCGCAAATGATTAAAAAAGTCGTAGGGTACAGAGGCACCATTGTTTTTGACCAACAACTTGAAGGTACGCCACGAAAATTGCTCGATTGCGCACCTATAAATAATCTTGGCTGGAATGCACACACTTCGATCCATGTAGGCTTGAAAAGAACATATGAATGGTATATTGGGCGATTAAAAAATTGTGGTACTAAACGCATTGATGATTTGCGCGTTATTTGAAATGTTGATTGTTTTAAATTACTAAAAGAACAGAAGTTGAAAAAATAAATCAAACGCCTTGAACAGGAATTTGGTACTAAGTATCATGCTCTTGCATCGATGATAAAAAAAGTTGTACGTTTTTAAGAGAAAAAATATTTTTTTAAATAATTCATTTATATGTATTTTTTATAGAAAAAAAAGGAGCCGAGATGAGAAAAAAAATAATGATATTTATTTGTCTTCTTGCGCAACAAGGGTTGCATGGGATGGAAAAAGCCAGGCAAGATAATGGAAAAAAATTAATTGACGCACTTGAAACAAAAGATCTTGCACAGGTGTTGCGCTTGCTAAATGAAGATGATCGCGCAATAGATATTACTGTTAAAAATCAACAAGGAGCAACGGTTCTTCATTTGGCTGTTGATAGCTATGGTGATGACAAAACTAATTTCCCCAAAATTTTGGATTTAATTTTTAAACGACAATCTGGTGATCGGCCGGATGTTGATGTTTTGGACAACAAACAGGGTACACCCTTGAATGATGCGATTAATCGTTCTTTTGTTCCTGCGGTAGAAGATCTTCTAAGCAGAGGTGCCGATCCAAAAAAAGTAATTCCTAATCTTTTGACCCCGCTTGAATTTGCAGAACAAATAGCAACTAATCGAAAAACAGCAGATGCGCAAGCTGTTTACGATATAATTAAGAATAGAGCTGAAGGGAGACCTGCTCCGGTACCAGTACCCGTACCAGTTGATCGAACACCAAATCAGAATGCATTGGATCTTATAAATGCAATCCAAAATAAAAACATGAATGAAATCGCTAAATTTTTGGTATTACCTAAGGGGAAAATTAACGGCAAATATACTGCAGGAAGAAGTGGCACCATTCTTATTTATTACGTAGAAAATATTGCACCAACAGCAAAATATCCTACAATAAAACTTTTCATGGACACGCTTGTCAAAAATCAGGGTGCAGATATCAATCAACCAAATAATCAGGGTAAAACGCCATTGATGGCTGCAGTGATAGCTCAATCGGTTGATGCAGCAAAATATCTTGTTGATGCTGGTGCCGATTTGGATAAAAAGGCAACTGATGGTGAATACAAAGATATGAATGCTTTACAAATTGCCCAAAAAATAGCAAATGGCGAGTTAAATCAAATTGTTGATTTGTTACAAAAAAAATTGCCGCAACCGGGACCAAAGCCAGGTCCAGAAGTAGGCTTGCAGCCACTTGTATCATCAATGCAGAAACTTCTCAATCAGCTTACTCAGTTAACCGCAATTTTAGTTAAATAAAAATAATTAGTTAAAAATCAAAACAAGGCAAGACAAAAAATTCTTGCCTTGTTTTTTTTATTTAAACCGGTGTAGATTTTTTAGGTCAAACAAAATGAATGCGAATAAAAAAGGAGTTTTTTATGGGAAGAAAATTTTTCTTAATACTATCCGCTCTGCTTGCAACAGGCACTGTTCAATCAATGAAACCATTGACAGCGCAAGAAAAACAATGGCTTGAAGCGTTTCAACAAGGTAATAAAGCTCAGATGAGAGAGAATGTCGGAGATATTGGTGGCCAAGGTGGATTAATCAAAATAGCTGATGCGCAAAAAAGAACTGCATTGTGGTGGGTAACAAAAAAGTATATTTCTGGTGATCGAGATTATGAATTTGTGTTAGCTAATTTGTTAGAAAAAGAAGCAAATCCTAATGCAGCCGATCAGTTTGGCATAACGCCATTAATGAATGCAGTTCAAACTGGCGATATTGAGTTAGTCAGAACTCTATTGCGCGCCCCAAAGCCATCTATAGTGGATATGAAAGGAAACTTAGGTGAATCTGCATTAAAATATGCAGTTACAGCAGACAAACCTGATATTGCAAGTTTGTTGATTAGCCAAGGTGCTATTGCTACTGATGATCTGATTGCTCTTGCAAAGACCGACAATATGCGAAATCTTTTGCAAGATGCAAAAAGAAAGCGTCCCTCTGAGGCGAAAGCGGAACAATTGTTCGATGCACTTTTCTTAGGACAAATGGATAACATAAATGCATTATTATCGCAAGCAGACTTAAACGCTGGTTACGTAAATAATCGTGGCGAAAATCTTTTGTTTGCATTTGCACAAAGTGATTATCCTTACACCGAACAGCAAGAAGAAGAGATTACGCAAGCGCTTTTGAAACATGGCGTTCGTGGTGAAGCGGCTACTGCTGGTGGCTATACACCATTAATATTAGCGGCTCGCGAAGCACATCCGGGCATAGTAAAAACACTTATTGATTCAGGAGTTAATGTTAATTTGCGCATTGGTGGAAAACCGATTGATGAATTCTTAATTGATATTCATGATAAGGAATCAAATAACCAAAAACGTCGCGCATATGAAAAAATTATTAATATGATTTTACCAAAGTTAAACAAACCTCAAATGCTTTTTCCATCAGCACCCCCAATGCCTGGGCCAGAATTTTTTGATGCAAATAAGAATGCCGCTGATTTAATTGTAGCAATAGCCAAAGCAGATACTGCAACAATACGAGAATTATTAAAAAAACCTTTCAATCCTAATTTTGTAGATCCTGAAACGGAATATACACCCTTGTTAACAGTAGCACGTAGCGAAGAAGACCTTACGCCTAAAGATGCAAAAGAATTTGCGCTTGCTATCATTGCTGCGGGAGCAGATAAAGATGGAATAGTTGCAGGATTTACTCCACTTGCGGTAGCTGCAAAGAGTGGCAATCTAGGAGTTGTAGAAGCATTAATTGCACTTGGAGCCGATTTGACAAAACAAGTAAAAGGTCAAACCGCTTTGGCTATGGCTCGCGAAGAAGAAAAAGTTCAGACTGGTCAGAAAAAAATTGCTTTCCAAAGAATTATAAATGGATTAGAAAACGCGCAGGGCATTAAATTAACTAATTTTGACATTGCACCAACACCAACTCCTTCACCAATGCCGGGGCCTGTTGGTGGAATGCAGCCATTGGTTTCATCAATGCAAAAATTACTCGATCAACTTAACCAGTTGACGGTAATTTTAACGAAATAAAAAAAATAATTATTTCAAAATTAAAAACAAGGCAAGAATTTTTATCTTGCCTTGTTTTATGTGAGCTCTTTTATATACATTGATTGTTGAAGTTATTATTTTTCACCATTTATGAGATAAAATATGCACAATAAATTGCAATTGCTATTGAGTATATTGTTTGTGCAATTAGTTGCCCAAATCAATGCTGATTTACCTCAGGAAAGAGGAATGGAGCTTATCGAAAAATTTAAAAGTCAAAATTTTTCAACAGTTCCAACTTTATTAAACCAAGAAATTGATCTTACCGTCAAAGATGATCAAGGTCGTACTGCATTAAATGTGCTTGCTGCAACAGATTTATCTAAATTTAAACCGGAACAGCGGAAAGTGCTGGCGGCGCTGATAAAAAAAATTTTAGAAAAAAAACCAAATGTTAATGCTGTTGATCAGAGTGGCAATTCGGTTTTAATGGTTGCTGTCGATAACGGATTTAACGAAATGATTGATGCGTTATTATTTTATGAAAAAGATTTAAATCTTGAAGTTCGTAATAAGCAAGGCAGAACAGTTTTTGATATTGTTCTTGGCAAGTTAAAAAATCAGGCGAATAATAAAAAATATGGCGCAATTTTGAACGAATTAAAAGCATATGGTGGTAGTATGCTTATTCAAGCAATCAAAAATGGAAATGTAAATAATATTAATATACTGTTGGACCAACAGGTAGATTTATCTGCTCGCGATGAAAATGAAAGAACGCCACTTAATGTTTTGGCAGTACAATCGAATCTTATTCATCAATCAGAACGTGAACAAATTATACAAAAAATGTTAAATTCCTCAGATATCAATTCTATTGATAAGAATGGCAATACGCCATTGATGAATGCAATAAATAGTGCTGCTTTTGAACTTATTGTTGCTCTTTATCAAAAAGGCGCAAAAACAGAAATTCAAAATAAAGAAGGTAAAACGGCTTTCAATCTAGCGCAAGAAAAATTGAACACATTAAAGAATATTGATAGAAAAAAAATGGAAGAGGTAATAAGGCACTTAGAGATTAAACAAGAAAAAAAAGCAGAACAACAGTCAATTCTCGAAATGATTGCAGCCAAAATTAAATTATGGTGGTCATATTGGCGCACGAAATAAAACCTTATTTTCTGTAAATTAGTTGATCGTCTAAGTTATTATACGATGAGCGATTCAAAAATAATTTTGACAAAAAATATTTGTTTGCCACCGAATCAAATTTAAAGAGTAAAAGTATTTTTAATTATTTGTGGGATACCTAATTTTTGCCAATAATCGTCATTTTGAACAAATTTGACAAAATTTCTGTGCAGTTCGGTAACTTCGTGTCCTTTAAGTGCGCTTAATTTAATTATTAATCCTAAATCTTCAATGCCATTGTTTATTTTTATTTTGACGAAATTTGTATCTTTATTAAAAAATTTATTTGGTTCTTCCCAAGATTGTTCTAAATCAAACATAGTAAAACACTCATCATGTTGATCAAATGCAATATTTGCCGCAAAATCCCATAAAGGTACCGCTTTAATAATTGTATACAGTTGATACAATGTTTCTTCATCAATAGTTGCAATAATTCCTGTATTTTTAGATATGCTTTTAAAATCAGGCAGATATTCTTGTACAACAAAACAGTTTTCATCATTCGTGCTCGTTTCAATCGGCGTTCTTTCTGGAATTTGAGCAAGATACGTTTCTGGTACTTTAAACTTCGTTAATTTTTTTGAATTAATCGTTTCAAGTGCGCGTAAATAACCAGCAACATGACTTGGTGTCATATAACTTTGGTTTGGTAATTTGTTATTTTCATTATTAAGGGCACTTGCTCTTCGTTGTGGACCCACGCATTTAACAATCCACGGTTGTTCATTGAAATCAACTTTGAATGTTGCGTTTTTTGCTGAACTATTTATCAATTGTTCATTGCTAATAATTGTGTGAAAGTTTTCTTGTGCATGAGTAAGTTCCTTTTGATGGACAATTGCATGAGCAGTTAACGGAATGAGTTTATGCAGAAAATTTTTTTTTTCTTCCGACCACTGGTTAACTGTTTTTTGCAATGGTCCAGGCATTTTTTTTGAAAGCATAAATAAATTTTCAGGAGTGATCTCGCAATTTTGATATAGTCTGCATTGTTTGGCCTGGTCTGTGGCAGACATTGCAGTGAGTGATTGAGAAAAAAATAGTACAAGAATTATTAAATGGCACTTCATATATTCCTTTTTTTATTGATGAACAAAAATGTGTACACTACATGAGAAAATACGACAATTTTTTGCAAAAAGGTAAACGATATGAAGCAAAATGTACAACGCTTTGTTGTTGCTAATTGGAAAATGTATTTTTCTCATGCGCAAGCGCTTAATTGGATTGAAAAAAATAGCAAAATGTTACAAGAACTGCAAAATGAAAGTAATGTTTCGATTATTGTATGTCCTTCGGCAGATTCACTTTCTTATATTGCGCATAAACTTAAACAAACAACTATTATGCTCGGTTCGCAAAATTGTTCGGCACATGAAAATGGCGCATATACCGGTCAAATTGCAGCACAATCGCTGAGTGAAATTGGTTGTAAATGGTGTATTATTGGTCACAGTGAAGTGCGTACTGCCTGCGATGAAACCGATCTTGTTTTACAATCAAAAATTGAGCGACTTTTTGAACACCACCTTTCGCCCATTTTTTGCGTTGGTGAAAAACAAGAAGAATACCAACACAAAACAGCGCAAAAAAAACTTAAAGAACAACTTGCGCCATTGCAGCGTGTGCTTGAAAGACAACATCAATCAAAAACAGTAGCTATTGCCTATGAACCGCTTTGGTCAATAGGAACGGGCAAAGTCGCATCAAACGATTATTTACAGGAACTGTTTGGTATCATTGAGCAAAGTATGGAACCATACCAAAAACAACATTCTTTTGTGTTGCTTTATGGTGGCAGTGTTGATGAGATTAATGCAGTGCGGTTGTGGCAAATCCCTCAAATAGCCGGGTTTTTAGTGGGAAAAGCGAGTACCGATTTTCAATTACTGAAAAAAATTGTATTATCAACAAGAGGATAACGGTATTATACACGGGAGTGCTTATGATTTTTGGATTGCTTGTCACCTTTTATTTTTTGTTATGTTTATTCTTGCTTTTGCTCATTTTGTTGCAAAAAGGCAAGGGGAGCATGGGGCTTGGTAACTTGGGTGGCGGTGCGCAGTTATTGTTTGGTGGATCTGGCGGTCAAGATCTGTTTCAAAAAATTACATGGGTGTTAGGAGCGCTTTTTATGGGTGGTTCACTCGCGCTTTCAATTATGAAAACATCAAATTATCGTTCTTCGCGCTATCTTGAGCAACAAACACAATCGGTAGTGTGGAAAAAACCAACGGTATAATTGTGCTAAAAGGAAGTAGAAAGTCTGATGGGCATACGCTTTATTGATGATATTGGTCGTTATGTACTCAATTTATGCAATCGGTTTGGATCGTTTGTCATATTTCTTTTAATTTCTATTAAAACCATGTTTACCACGCGCCTAAAAGTGAGCAAAACATTTGCACTTATGCAAACTTTAGGTGTTGATTCGCTCAGTATTGTATTATTAACTGGCACTTTTGCTGGAGCGGTGCTTGCATTTCAAAGTTATATTGGTTTTAAGCGTTTTGGTGGCCAGGAATTCATTGGCCCGGTAGTTGCATTGGCGCTTGCGCGTGAATTGGGACCCGTTCTTACTGGATTAATGGTAACTGGCCGTGCCGGTTCGGCAATTGCTGCAGAGATTGGTACCATGCGCATTACTGAACAAATTGATGCGTTACGAACACTGTGCATTAATACGTGGCAGTATTTGGTAGTTCCACGCATTGTTGCAAGTACACTCATTTTGCCTTTTCTTTCATTGTTTGCGACACTTTTTGGGGTTATTGGTGGCTACCTCATTGCTGTGTATGTACTTGGTTTAAATGGCGAACAATATATTACTGGCATACAACGGTATGTTGAATTTTCCGATGTCACTAAAGGATTATTCAAAGCAGGAGTCTTTGGACTTATTTTGTCGTGGGTTGGTGCATACAAAGGATATAAAACAGTTGGTGGTGCGCGCGGTGTTGGACGTTCAACAACGCAAAGCGTTGTCATTTCATCAATTATGATTTTGATTGCCAACTATTTCTTAACCGCATTTTTATTTTGAAATAAAGGGCGCCATGATCGAGATTGTCGATTTACGCAAAGACTTTAATGGCCACTGGGTAACCAAAGGTGTCAATTTAACAATTCCTGACCATCAAATGACTTGCATTGTTGGACGTTCAGGTGAGGGAAAATCGGTCCTTCTCAAGCAGATAGTTGGTCTCATTCGACCAACATCCGGTTCTATTATTGTAAATGGCAAAGATATTACCAAAATATCAGATGAAGAACTGGAAATAGTTTTTAAAACATTTGGTTATGTTTTTCAATTTGCAGCGTTACTTGACTCATTGAACGTATTTGAAAATATTGGCATTACATTGCTTGAACAGGGCATTAAACCTGAACAAGTGTTGCCTATTGTAAAAGAAAAATTAAGCTTGGTTAATCTTTCTCAAGATGTTCTTTATAAATATCCATCAGAACTTTCTGGCGGTATGAAAAAACGGGTCGGTTTAGCGCGTACATTGGTCACCAAACCGCAGATTATTTTGTATGATGAACCAACAACAGGATTAGATCCAATTACGGCGCGCCTCATTCATGAATTAATGTATGATATGCAACAGCGGCTTTCAATTACTTCGGTAGTAATTTCTCATGATGTTGAAATTTTCAAATATGCGGACAATGTTGCATTATTGCATGATGGCCAAATTCGCTATTTTGGCAGTGCAAAAACCGTATGGGAATCAGACAATCCCTATATTTATCAATTTATTCGTGGACTTTCAGAAGGTCCAATGCAAACCGAAGTTCCGGCAACCGATCACTAGCAATTATTTTTTAATAAGCGCAATAAGGTGCAAACCGATTGGTATGCAAACCAATATCCAGCCAACAGCTGGTGTTAAAAAAGAGGTACCCTGAAAATAATGCTGCAATAGTAATGCCATGCAAAAACCCTTCCACCCAATGAGTGATTAATGCCAGCGCTGGACGATCTTGATAAAATGCACGAGCATTTTTGTAATGACGCGAAAAAAATGTACTTATTATGAGATCAAAAATATAGCGCGTTAGTAGTTTTTTCATAGCAATACAGTTATTTTTTTTAACGTTAGCTCATCAATGCCATAAGGTGCACAGTTACTGAAATTGCAATTAAGATCCAGCCAACCTGCACTGGTAAAAATTCTTTTCCTTTAAGATAATGTTGCAAGATAATTGCGAGACCAAATCCACCTGCAAAGTGTATCGCATTGGCCAAAATAACGTGCGAAGAAAAATAATCGGTCAAGTGTGTCATCAATTCATTAAACATAGCTCTATTCCCATTGTTAAAAAATGTTACTAGACATTATCAAATAACATAATGGGCTTATTTGTTTAAAATCAATAATGTCACTTATTGTTGAACTGCTTTTTTGTAAGCAGTTTCTTTTAAATAAAGTGGCAAAGCTTGGTGATCAGAAAATTCGCTATTTTCATACATGATTAATGCTTGCTGTGCAAGAAATTCAAGTGAGCACTGGTTGACTATTGGCTCAGGAAAGAAATTTTTTTTAATATGTGACGCTATAGTTTGTGCATGAAGTGAAGCGCCATTGCCGCAAAATCGCCATTCATATTCTTTGGAAGAATCAAATGAGGTAAGTAATTGATTAATGTTGCCACATCCTATTTGCAATGGAACATGTGGTTGTTGCAATGCATAATACACATCATTGTTAAATGCATTGAGAAGATAAGCAGTGTAAGGCCATCTTTTATCTTCAAATTCAAGAGCAAAAGCGCGCAATCCATCAATGCCAATAAGTTTAATACCGGAAGCAAATGAAATGCCATTGATGGTTGCCAATACAACCCGCAAAGTGGTAAATGGTGCAGGGCCTTTGTTGACGGCGATGAACGAAAGGTGGCTTACTGAGATATTGTTATCTGCTAATAAATTATCAATCGTTTGCACAAGTAATTTATTTGCGCTCGATTTTTCAAGCGCTTGTTGCGCAATGAGTGTTGATTTGTTGAAAAGACCAATTTCAACGTGATCGTACGTTGCTTGCGCGATAAGAAAATACGTTTTCATTATTTATTTCTGTTTTTACACTTTTGTTGTTGATGGAAAATGCTAAATGCGTCATATTCAATGGTTTTTTCTTTCTTTGCGATTACTTTCCCGCAATTTAAGCATTTCCAACCTTCAAAATTTAAAAAATGATCAAAAAAAGATTGCAAGACCATGAGCCCTGCACATTTTTTGCACCTCATAATACTACCTCCCTCTCCGTAGCAATCTGACAACTCTTCCTTTTTTTTAAGTATAACACATGAGCAATAAAATTTGACTATTTTACGTACTCTCTTTTGCAATATTTTTTTGATATTGCAAATAATCAAGATAAGATTGCAAAATAAAAGCTGCTGCAATCGCATGACTACGCAATTTTTCTTCCTTAGTTCGTGTTTTTTTAAGTGAAGTTGCTTGTTTACTAGTCAAGCGCTCATCCCATAAAATCCATGAAATGGCTGGAAATTGTTGCTCAAGATTTTTTTTCATAGACTGAACTTTATTGGTTTGTGCACTTTCGGTGCCGCGCAAGGTAATAGGTAAACCAATAATAATGGTTTTTATTTTTTCGCTAGCAATAATTTCTTGTAACGTTGATTGGAGGGCGTGAGTAGGCACTGTTTTGTGCGGTCGCGCCGTTAGATAAAGGATATCTGATAATGCAAGACCGGTCCATTGATCACCAAGATCGAGTGCGAGTAGTTTCATGATAAATTATATTCTTTGTAGCTTAAAATGTAGTTCAGGTATAGACTCCTTTTTTTTGATAGGGTACACCGTCTCGCTATGAACTACAAGGAGAGAAAAAATGAGTATCGGTAGATTAATTACGGTAATAGCTAATAGTGTATGGGGTTGGCCACTAGTACTGTTTGTTCTGGTGGTCTCAATTATTTGTACGGTCTGTTTTCGTTTTGTTCAGTTCCGTTCATTTGCACAAGCAATAAGACTAACTGTCAAACCTGAAATGTTAAAAACAAAAGGAGATATGAGCCCTTTTGAAGCGTTACTGAATACGCTCAGTATCAGTTTGGGTAATGGTAGCTTAGCAGGAATGGCAACAGCAGTATATGCAGGAGGACCCGGGGTGGCTGTGTGGGTGTTTGTGCTTGGATTGTTAAGTATGGCACTCAGATTTGCGGAAGTTTTTTTAGGAACACATTTTCTATCAAAGAAAACACATACCATGCGACTTGGTGGGCCAATGATTTATTTGCAAGAGCTACCAGCCGGAAAATTTTTTGCTACATTGTATGCATTTTTTTTGCTTTTTTTAGGATTTGCAGCGAGCGCTGGTATGCAATCAAATTCAATGTGCATTGGGTGCATGCATTTATTTGGTGTTTCAGCATTTTTTGTAGCGATCGTGCTTTTTTTATTTACTGCTTATGTTGTATGGGGCGGTGCGCATCGCATTGTGCAAATATCTGACGCGATTGTACCACTCAAAGTAATTCTGTTTTTTGGTTCTGCAATTATAGTGCTTGGTTATCATTATCAAGCGCTGGTGCCAGCTTTGTACACAATTTTTAACAGTGCTTTTTGTACACGTTCTTTTGCAACTGGTTGTGCATGGTTCGGGGTGCAACAAGCAATGCGTTATGGTTTTTCTCGGTCAATTAATGCGTCCGAGGCTGGGCTTGGTTCAGCGGCCGTTTTTTTTGGTGGTACTAACTCACATGAATCAAAAAAAAGCGCGCTCATTTCAATGTTGAGTGTTTTTATTTCAGCAAATTTAGTTTGTTTTTTGGTTGTTCTCATGATTGTTGCCACTGGTGTACTTTCCACTGGGCAGACAAGTTTAGCACTTACGATTGCTGCCTATGAAACCGTATTTGGTTCTTTTGGTGGATTGCTGGTTACCTTTTTGTCGATTATTTTTGGGCTTGGTGTACTCGTTTCATATTCATATGTAGCAAATGCATGTTGGCTTTTTTTGACAGCAGGCCGCTTTGAGTTTGCATTCCGGCTTATTTATTGTTGCATGGCTTTTGCCGGGGCACTTGGTGCAGTTGAAGTGGTATGGCATTTAGTTGATATCGCAAATGCCGGTCTGCTCATTTTGAATCTGTGTGGTATACTGTGGCTCCTGCCACTTATTGCAAAATCTGTTGATTGAAAAAATGTGAAAGGTAATTTATGGAGGAATGTATTCCCGCGTACTATCCGGTTTGTTGTCATACTGACCGGGTCAAACAAGGTTCAGTTTTTGTTGCAGTACACGGAAAAAAAGAAAATGGCATTCATTATATTGAGAGTGCCATTGATCGTGGTGCTTCAATTGTTGTCATAGATCAATTAGCAGAACTTTCGGTTGCTACACAAAAAAAAATTGAAGAACACAAAGTATTGTTATTAAAAGTTGAAAATACGCGCCGCGCCTTGGCACAATTAAGTGCGCATGCAGTTAGTTATCCCGCACGAACATTAAAAATTATTGGGGTGACTGGCACAAAGGGAAAAACAACTACTTGTTTTTTGCTCGCACATTATTTACGTGCAGCAGGAAAAAAAGTTGCACTGTTAAGTTCAGTGCACAATCAAATTAATGAAGAGATTTTACCAACGGAATTAACAACACAACATCCCGATTACTTACATCTATTTTTTGATGCCTGTAAAAAACGTGCTGTTGAATATGTAGTGATGGAAGTTGCTGCACAAGCAATTTCACTTGATCGTACCTTTGGTCTTGAATTCGATGGTGCTATTTTTACCAATTTTTCAGCTGAACATGCAGAATTTTATGAAGATCAAGAATCATATTTTAATGCAAAGTGCCGTTTGTTTTCACAAACAAAAAAAAATAGCCCAATTTTTATTAATGCAGATGATCAATCGTTTGAAAAAATTCATGCTTTGTTGCCGCAAGCTCATTTTTTCGCGCTTAATAAACCAAATTCGTTTTTGCAAACAACACTCAATTCGTGCGATTGGAATGGGATTAATCTTACGGTGAATGAAACGAGAGTACAATTTCCCACATTAATTGGTGCATTTAATGCATACAATGCTATTGCAGCAATTTCGCTTGCGCATGCACTGGGTATTGATCTTTCAACGCTCGCACAAGCGAGTAAAACATTTACCGGTGTTCCCGGGCGATTGGAACTGTATCAGTTACCAAATGGTGCACGGTGTGTTATTGATAAAGCGCACAATCCTTCTTCTTTCGATGCAGTGTTGTCAACATTGCGTTCGCTTACTGATCAACTCATTGTTGTTTTTGGAGCGGGTGGTGATCGTGACAAAACAAAACGTCCCATTATGGGAGCATTAGCATCGCACTATGGAGATTTTACGATTATTACTTCAGATAATCCACGCACAGAAGTGTTATCAGTAATTATTGATGCAATTGTGCTTGGTGTTGACGCAAAAAATAAATACAAAGTATGTGTGATTAGTGATCGCGAAGAAGCAATTCGTTATGCCTATTCAATTTCTAAAAAAGGGGCAATTATTGCATTACTTGGCAAAGGTCCTGATGAATATGAACTGGTCAATGGGGTAAAAACTCATTTTAGTGAGCGAGAAATTGTGCAATCGTTTTAAAAAAAGGGATGCCATGAACATAATTGATATTAGTTGGCCCATCAGCCCATCAATGACCGAATACAAAAATCGTAAATCGACAGATATTAGCCAACTGAAAAATTTTAAATCTGACCACATGCGTGAATCGCTCCTCAGTTTTCATTCACACACGGGAACACACATTGATGCACAAAGTCATTTTCTTGAAAATGGTGCAGCCATTGAACAAATCGATTTAAATTCGGTAGTGGGTGCATGCCGCGTTCTTGATTTAACGCAAGTGACCGAGGTAATTTCTGTAGCTGATCTTGAAAAACACACACTATCTTCTGGTGAACGAATTTTGCTTAAAACACGCAATAGTTTTTTGACAAGTGATGCACCTTTTGATTCACAATTTGTTTTTATAAGCAAAGAGGCTGCTGCTTATTGTGTCGAAAAAAAAATACGCACTATTGGCATTGATTATTTGGGCATTGAGCGAAATCAGCAACATCATGAAACGCATACGATTTTTTTTAAGGCAGGGATTACCATTGTTGAAGGATTGCGTTTAGCAGTTGTTGCTGAAGGTTCATATCAATTTGTCTGTTTGCCGCTTTTAATTCCTGGCAGTGACGCAGCACCGGCGCGTGCAATTTTGATCGGATAACTTTTTATGAAAGTGTTTCGATAGTAAGAAGGCGAATAATTCCCTGTGCAAACTCTTTGGCACTTTTTGGTCCAGATGCAGTGACAACATATTCGTCTGTTACCATTTCCTTGCCTTCTTCATAAGTGACACCATTGAGTTTGTAAATGACTGATAGCGCATGATCACCATCCCAACCGGTAGCTTTTTTCCCGGTTAATCCGCCAGCTTTTGCCAAAATACGCGTTGAAATACAAATAGCACCGTACGGTATTTTACGATCTTTTGCTTGTGCAATTAAATGGTAACTGGTTGAATGATCAAGGCAATCAAGTGCGCCTGAACCACCGATGAAAAAAATACCATCGTAACTTCCTATGTTGAGTTGATCAATGGTCAAATCAACGGGAGTGGTGCTGCCGTCAGATGCTACTGCTCCACCTGCACGGTCACTGGCAGTAAGTACTTCAATGCCCTCCGCCTCGAGCTCATTTTTTGTGATTTCATATTCAAGTGGTTGGTAACCTTCACTTGCAACAATCAAAACTACTTTTTTGTCATGTACTACATTCATTTGCTTGCTCCTTTTTCTGTTTGATAATCTGGATCTTAATTGCTCGGTACGTTGTTGTCAATTTCTGCACTTTTGAGCGATTGACCTTTAATAATTTTTTCAGGTGCCGTTACTTCAAAATGGTATGCTGGATAATTAATTGTTTTATACGTAATTTTCGAAGTTTCCGGAACAATTGTAAAGCAGGCAGAGTTGCCAAAACGCACTTGTTTTTTTTGAGTACCAAGTCGCGTCAATAATGCATGTTTCTCGTTTAATGTTGTGCGTAATTTCATGAATTGATGCATAAATGGTTTTGGTGTTTCACCAGTCCAATAGGGAAGAGAGATTTGTTTAACATCAACTAATTGACACAATTTGTTCAAGCATTCAAGTGCTAATTTATTTGGTTGCAGAATAATTAAGTGGTCAATGGTGCTTGTGCCATAGTGAGCAATAAGATGTGAAATAAGATTATATTCAACCCAATTGAGACTCGAAACGCGTTGACCAATGCAACCAGGATCAATAATAGTTGTTTGATTGTGTGCGCGGAGTACAACCAGATTTCCTTTGTTATGTTGCACGGTATCAATAATCGAAGTTCGCGGTTGCACAAAAATAAGTAGTGTCATGAGTGTGATCATCGCTGTCGAAAAACCAATAATTCGTTTTAATGGTGAATTAAAAAAGCGAGAATGCAATATATATAACGCACTGAGTGGAAAAAAAATTAATATGAGTGGTTGCGTATTAGGCAGTTCTATAAGCCACGAAGGAGAACCCCATGAAAAAATTTTTTTACAGATCAAGGTAATTTGTTCAAAGAAAAATATGAGCCACCTATTTGGTAGAAAAAAAAGTTCACTAAAAAAAATGAGTGATGAAAGAAATAAAATTATAAACAAAAAAGGATTAAAAATAAGATTGCTAACCGGTGTCATAAGTGAGAATGGTAAACCCCATCCAATAAGAAGCGGCAGCGAGGCAAGGTTGAGAAATAGTTGAATTTCCAGGTAGCGATACAGCCAAGAAATATATAATAAACGTCGCGTTTTTTTCATAGTATGATACATTAGACTAATTTTACACAATTGTCATCAGCCATTTTTTCGACAAGCAGCTCCCAGAGCATTTTATTGACATTTTTTTACAAATTGGCTATTATTATAGAGTAAGCTTACTTTTGAAAATAATCTTTAAGGAGTTTTTATGAATATCATGATATTTGCACTCATTTTCGCACTTTTTTCTGGTATTAATGTCTTTGCACAAGAAGCAACACCAATAAATGATGACGCTCAAATGACATTAGATGTTTTATCAGGACAAGATGTACCAGAATTTTCAATCGCTATTCCTGATGATATTAAAAAAGAACTAGAAGAATTGCGCAAAAAACAAGAACAAAGCGAAGCTTTGCAAACACAGCCAGTTCAACAACAAGAACCAAAATATGACACTTCGGTTGATGAAGATTTAGCAAAGCAATTAGAAAATTTTGATCAAGAACAAGAAAAGCAAGCAACAAAACAAGAAGAAATTTTTGAAGAGTTTGTTGGATAAAAATAAATTATAGTTGTTAAGTAAATCGGGTTATAAAAATTAACCCGATTTTTTTTTGTTCATTCACAAATCGTCTATCCTATTTTATGCTGACCCTGATCAAATAAAATGGGAATGTATGAAAAAGGAAGATGAGCAGTGAACACTTTTATCGATAACAGAATTTCATACCGTTATCTTGTATTGATTTTTGTTGTTTCGTTTTTTGTGCGCTCAGCAACGTTTTATTTTTTTGGACAATACCAAGAACGTTATTGGCAAGCAGATTCAATGGATTACCATTTATCAGCAACTTGCATGGCGCATGGAACGGGGATGCATCGGTTTGATACGCAGAAACCGATTTTTTGGCGTACTCCGGGTTATCCATTTTATCTCTCTCTTTTTTATCGTATATTTGGTCTTGATAGTCCGCAATTTAGTGCAAATGAGCCTGCGCAAAAAGTAGCTCTTTGGGTTCAAATATTCTTAAGTTCATTTATTCCTCTTCTCATTTTTTTTCTTGCATTAATGCTGACGCGATTAACATCTCTTTCTTTTATTGCAGCGTGGATTTTTGTTTTTCATCCTGGATTTATTTTGTCATCAGGTTTTTTGCTTACCGAAGCACTGGCTATGCTTTTTTTTCTGGGTTTTTTACTCTGCTATTATTATGCACTTGATTGGTGGTTCGAATTTGAATATGAACGCAGCTGGTCGATTGTAGCCATCGCTTGTGCCGCTTTTTGTTTGGGTATTTTTACTTGGATGCGTCCAAATGGTGAATTTATTGCACTGCTTAGTGTGATTATTGTGGCAATGAGCCGAGCAGCATGGTCACGTAAGTCAATGCAAATAATTGTTTTTTTGTTATGTTTTTTTGGCGTTATTGGGCCGTGGTATATACGAAATTATCAATTAACCGGTCATTGGTTTTTTTGTCCAATGAGTGGGCCCTATTTAATGGCATTTTCTGCGCCAAAAATTCTACGAAGATTAACGAATGAAAAACTGGAAGATTGTTTAAAATATATTTTTATGCAAGCAAAAGCGATGACCGATGAACAAGAAGTAATTAATCGTGCGCTTGGCTCATCGTGTGTTATTTGCCAAGAATTGTACTGCATGGATGTTGCATTACCGTGGATAAAAAAATACCCGTTCTACTTTCTTTCTGATTGGACGATGGAAGTAATTAAAACAACATTTGATTTGTATAGTTATCAGCTCGTTTCGATAGCAAAAAACTGTTATAAATGGGACCCGGTAGAAGAAATATTAACCCAAAAATTAGCCGATTGTTTGTATCGAGAAAAAATTCCATTATTGATGCGATTGGTTTCTTGGTTTGAAATGGTTTACATGATTTTTTTATGGATTGGTCTGCTATGTGGATCTGTTATTTTTATTTGTTATCCATGGCATAAGCGAATGCAACTACCAACTATTTTTAGATTATTGAATGGATTGTGGGTAAAATTAAGTTTAATGATAGGCGGTTTATTAATAATGACCGGCGGTTTTGGCTATGCTCGATTACGCATGCCGGCTGAACCATTATTGGTTATTTTATCACTTACGTTTTGGTTTTGGGTTTTTAAAAAACAGCATTTTAATTCATTTGAAATGAAAGCAGATTGAAAATGGATCGACTCTATGCTCCATGGCGAGAAAAATATGTTCGAGGTCATTCTGAAAAAAATGAAACAACTGATATAAAAGAATGCATTTTTTGTACTCAATATAATGAAAAAAATGATGATAAAAACTTTATTTTAGCTCGTTACAAACATTATTTTGTGATGCTTAATTTGTATCCGTATAATGGTGGCCATGTGCTTATTGTCTCAAATGAGCATCGTGCCGCGATTGAAGATTTTTTGCCTGAACAACGGACTGAGCTTATTGAACTGGTGGCGCAAGCTTCGATGATCTTAAAAAAAGAACTTAAAGCGGAAGGAATAAATGTTGGTGTGAATTCAGGAAGAGCTGCGGGCGCTGGTATTCCTGCTCATTTTCACCTGCATGTACTTCCGCGCTGGATTGGGGACACTAATTTTATGCCATTGATTGCCGATACCAAACAAATTGGTATTAACTTATCTGTTGTGTATAAACAATTAAAGCCACTTTTTAATATCGTCAATGCCTAAAGCTTGCTGGATTGGTGCGTGTATTTATGATATTCTCAAATGAGCATCCGATTAATTGTTGGCATCAAAAGGACTCAAAAAAATGAAATCGCTTGAAATTCGTCAAAAATTTTTCGATTTTTTTACCAGCCGCGGCCATGAAAAAGTAGCCAGTTCTTCACTTATTCCGGCCCAAGATCCAACAATATTATTCACCAATGCGGGCATGAATCAGTTCAAAGATCTTTTTTTGGGCAAAGAAACACGCAGCTACAAACGTGCAGTGAGCATTCAAAAATGCATGCGCGCTGGCGGCAAACATAACGATCTTGATAATGTTGGTTTTACGGCGCGCCATCTTACGTTTTTTGAAATGATGGGCAACTTTTCATTTGGTGACTATTTCAAAAAAGAAGCGATTTTGTTTGCATGGCAATTTTTAACCGATTCGATGAAATTTAAGCCTGAAGTAATGCACGCTTCAGTTTTTTATAAAGATGATGAATCATTTGATATTTGGCATAAAGAAATTGGACTGCCCAAAGAACGCATTCATCGCCTTGGTGAGGCGGACAATTTCTGGCAAATGGGTGAAACAGGACCGTGCGGTCCGTGCTCAGAAATTTATATTGATCGTGGTGCTAATTACGGTTGTGGTAAGCCAACCTGCAGTCCCGGATGTTCATGTGATCGCTATTTAGAAGTGTGGAACTTAGTGTTCATGCAATTTGATCGCCAACCAGATGGCACTGATAAACCGCTCAAAGCAGTTGGCGTTGATACCGGGATGGGGCTTGAACGATTAGCGCTCCTTGTTGAAGGAAAAAACAATGTTTTTGAAACCGATGTTTTTGCGCATGTGATTAAACGAATTGAGCAATTAACCAATCGCATCTATGCAAAAGAAAATAAAGAGAACCGCGCAGCATTTCATGTCCTTGCTGATCATATTCGTGCATCGACTTTTTTAATTGCCGATGGTGCAACACCATCAAATGAAGGCCGAGGTTATGTACTGCGTAAAGTGATTCGCCGTGCTGCACTCTTTTCAAAAAAATTAACCCCTGAGCCTATTTTTCCGCAGCTTGTTGATGCGGTAATTGAAGATATGGGCGATATTTATCCAGAATTAAAACAACACCGCGAACGCATTGTTGCACTGCTCACGAGCGAAGTTGAAAAATTTGCGCACAATTTGGTGCAAGGGCAAGCAATATTAGAAAAATATTTTAAAGAACAAAATCAAAATATTTCAGGCGCGTTTGCATTCAAATTATATGATACTTATGGATTTCCACTGGAAATTACGCGTATTATTGCCCATGAACGTGGATTTGAAGTTGATATTCCTGGTTTTGAACAAGAAATGAATGTACAACGTGAACGATCAGGCAAAAAAGAAGAGCATGCGCAAGAAGTTGAACTAGCAGAATCGGTGCAATCAAAATTTACTGGTTATGATGAAATGCAAACAAAAACAACCATTGTTGCACTTATTGAACATGACCGTGAAGTAAAACAAATAAAAGCTGGAACCGAATGTTGGATAATCACCAAAGAGTCACCGTTTTATGTTGAACGGGGCGGCCAAGTGAGTGATCAAGGCACGGTTGAAATTGCGGGTAAAAAAGTTCCGATGCTCAAATTAAAACGTATCAATGAACTCATTGCTGTTCAAATTACGGCACCAGTTGATCTGAAAATTGGTGATGCAGTTGTGTGTACCGTTGATAAGCAAACGCGTTTAAACACGATGTACAATCACACCGCAACCCATTTGCTGCAAGCAGCATTGATTAGATTACTTGGCAACGAAGTGCGGCAAGCAGGTTCGCTTGTTGCACCCGATTATTTGCGCTTTGATTTTACGTACCACAAACCGGTCAGCAATGAACAAATAAAACAGATCGAAGATCTAGTTAACGAAAAAATTCGTGAAAATATTCCGGTGAATACAACAGAAACCAGCTACAAAGCGGCAACTGAACGTGGCGTGATGGCAATTTTTGGTGAAAAATATAACCCAGAAAAAGTGCGTGTTGTTGATGTGCCAGGTTTTTCAGCAGAACTGTGTGGCGGAACACACGTTCGTGCAACAGGCGATATTGGTTGTTTTAAAATTACGGAACTAACAGCACTTTCAGCAGGCCAAAAACGAATTGTTGCGCTTACCGGACCAAAAGCAATTGAATCATTTCAACAAAATTTTGCAACGATGAAACAATTGAGCACCGATTTTAAAGTACCGGTTGATCAAGTTGAACAATCAATTACAAGACAGCGCGAGCAATTAAAAACTGCAAACGAAGCTATTCGGCAACTCAAAAAAAATCTCTGGCATTTGCAACTTCCTCAATGGCGCGCACGCGTTGAAAAAATTGGTGAGCTACCATTTCTCTTTTTATCATTCACCGATTATTCAGTTGATGAATTGCGTGAAATTGCACAAGAGCTTTCAAAAACACAACCCGGTTTTTATTTTGTGCTCAATGTTGCAGGTGATCAATCGTCATTTGTCGCACTGCTTTCACAAGCGGTTAAATCATCAATCAATTTAAAAGAATTGAGCATGTGGCTGAAAACCAATTTTGGTCTTTCTGGTGGCGGCAAAGCAGAACTCATTCAAGGTGGTGGTCCTGCAGTAGAACCACACAAACTGATGGATGAATTGAAAAAATGGCTGTATAAAGATTAATTTTTATTATCTGAAGCAACTCTGATTTATTACTTTAAGAGAATATTGGGTAGCGATAATTTACATTCATTAAGATGTGTTTCGAATTGGATTCGTAAAGATGCAAAAAAAAATTATGAAATGATCTTTTCTAATTCAACAACTGCTTGTTGAATCATGTGCTCAATAGCTTGTTCATCTTCGCGGAATCGAGTTAGCACATAATCGGGAACTTCTTCGCGATTTGCTGGGCGGTCAATGCCGACTGAAAGGCGCATGAATTCAGGGCCGATTGTTTCAATGATTGAACGCAATCCGTTGTGCCCTTTTGCGCTGCCACCAGTTCGTACTTTTAATTTACCAAATGGCAGTTCAAGTTCATCGTGCACCACCAGAATATTTTCTTTTTTGATTCCTTGTTTTGCAAGTTGCGGCAACACTTGGCCTGATGAATTCATGAAGGTGAGTGGTTTTACAAGAAGAATTGAACGATCATTGATCGTAATTTGTGCAACTTCAGCATTGCCTTTGGTGTGCCACGAAGCACCGTGTTTTTCTGCGAGTGCATCAAGAATACGAAAACCAATATTGTGTCGCGTGAGTGCAAACTTTGGGCCTGGATTTCCAAGCCCAATGAGTGCATTAATATTATTTTGCTGCGCCATTAGCTTTTGGTGCTTCAGGTTTTGGTTGAATTTGTGCTGGCGCTGCTGGTTTGATTGATTTACGTTTTTCATCTGTATATTTTTTGTTCAAACGCGCAACCACTTTTTCAGAAATGTTGAGCCCCTTGTGTCCATACACAATGCCCGCTCCGTACACCAGAATTATATTACTTTCTGTTGCAATTTCTTCAGCAGCTTCTTGAATTTTTTTAAGAAAACCCATTTCTAGTTGTTGCTGTGCTTGTTGCATGAATGCTTGTAAACCTTCTAATTTTGTTTGACCTTGAGCGCGCAAACTGAGAATTTCAGAAGTATAGCGTTCGCGAGCATCAGGGCTGAGTGCCGATGCTTTCATGCGCAATTCATCTTCTTTTTCTTTAATCTTGTTTTGAATATCAATAATTTGTTTTTCTTTCAGTTCAAGATCAGCTTTTAATTTTTTTTCTGCATCTTTTACTTCATCAATTTGTGAAAGCACAAAATAAGGGTCGACAAATGCGAACATGCTTTTTACTGTATCGCGAACAACTTCTTGCAATTGCATTATTGACAGGTCGGCAACTTTACGCGTATCTGGTGCTGCGGTCATTGCATTCAGTTGAGCACCAAGAGTAAGAAATGATAAAAGAGTAATTGTTGTGGGATGGTTCAATTTCATGAGCCTCTTCCTTTGCAAATGATTTTTCTTCAATAATTCCAGTCTAGCCCATTTGCTGATTCCGTCAACGCTGTGCTTGCTTGATAGAATGAAAAAAATATTTACGTAGTTCTTCGATAACCACAATTGAGCTGGTGAGTGCAAAGATGAGCGCCCATTGTTCAATACTTAATGGCACCGTGTGAAAAATATGCTGCAAAAACGGAACATGTACCAGCAGAATTTGCAAAAAGAGTACAAGCGTTGTTGCTGCAACAAGCCAGCGATTGCTCATGACACCAAGTTGAAAATTGGTGCGCGTTTCAGAGCGGCAGTTCCATGCATTCATCCATTGAAACATGGCCATAGTCACCAATGTCATTGTTTGTGCAAGCGTAATATTGTACGGCTCATAGTACCAAAAAATACCGAGCGAACCAATTGCCATTACCGCAGCTAAATAAAATGTTTTGACCATTAAGCGGGTGTCAACAAGCGAAAGTTTTTTATTAGTGCGCAGGATATCAAATACTGAGTCTTCTTGATCTTCGAGCGCTAGCGCAACATTTAAAAATCCATCGGTGACTAAATTGAGCCAAAAAATTTGTACCGCAACCAATGGTAAAACAGGAAAGTTGATAAGAACCGCCGTGAGAATCAACAATAGTTCTGCTAAATTAGTTGCAAAAAAATATAAAATAACGCGGCGCAACGTAGTAAACATGTGTTTACTGTATGCAATTGCGTTCATAATGCTGGCAAACGAATCGTTGAGTAAAATAATGTCGGCAACTTCTTTTGCAACTTCAGTGCCAATAATTCCCATTGCAATACCAATGTCTGCCGCTACGAGCGAAGGTGCATCGTTTACACCATCACCAGTCATTGCAACAACCGCCCCCATTTTATGATACAGTTCAATAAGTTTTAATTTGTATTCAGGTGAAAGTCGGGAGAAAACGGTGGTGGTTGGTAATGCGTTCAGCAGTTGTGCATCACTCATTTTTTTTAGTTCTGCACCATCAATGACCGTATCGCCCGGATTAAAGATACCAACCGAACGCGCGACAAACAGCGCAGTATCTTTGTGATCGCCTGTTGCCATCACAATGCGCAAGCCAGCTGCACGCGCATCATGCACCATAGTGGGAACTTCGGGGCGAATAGTGTCTTGTAATCCAAAAAATCCCAGAAATACAAGATCATCTTTAATGAGGTTTTTAAATTCATCTGGTGATGTTTGTGTTGAAATAATCTTTGGGTCAAATTCTTTATAAGCAGCACCAATTACACGTAAACCGTTGTGCAAAAGTGCTTCGAACGCTTCTTTATCGGCAGGTTGAATGTTGTTGGCGTGAGCAAGAATATATTCTGGTGCAGCAACAATGAACGCAATCAATTTGTTATCTTTTATATAAAAATCTGCTTGATAACGCAGATCTGCTTGAAACGGAATTTCGTTGATAAAACTGTAAAGTGTATTTAGATGTGCTTGTTCATAGCGCGCTTTTTGTGCAAATACACTCAATGCTGCTTGTGTTGGATCTCCTTTCAGAGCAAACAAGCCTGTTTGTGGATCAATTTCTATTTTGGTGCGATTGAGGAGTGAAGCTCCTTGCGCCATCAAATCGAGTGTTTGATGATGTTCAAATGAAGTGAGAACGGCACCGTTGAATTCAACGGTGCCTTTGGGTTGATACCCTTGGCCGGTAACTGTGTAAAAAGAATTATTTGAATAAACGGTAGTGACCATCATTTCATTTTTAGTGAGTGTTCCTGTTTTATCAATGACAATCAGAGATGTGCGGCCCAATCCTTCTGCGGCATGCAATTGTTTCACCACCACCTGTTCTTTTGCCATGCGGTAGGCACCATTTACCAACGTGAGGGTAAACACAACCGGTAATCCTTCAGGAACAACGCAAATAAACAATGCGCTTAATGTAATGAGCAAATCGTTGATCGATCTTCCATGCCACAAACCAATAATAAATAAAAAGACGCACGAAACAGTAATAAAAATGAGAACCCAGCGTGATACGATATCTAAATCTTTTTTGAGTGGAATTTCTTCTCGAATTGTTTGAGCAAGTGAGCCAATTTTTCCTATTTCTGTTTCAATACCAGTACCGGTGACCAGCGCAGTTGCGGTGCCAGAAAGAACATAGGTGCCTTTGAAAATCATATTAAGTTGATCGTGAACAGGAACTTCATGATCAAGCAGTGTAGTTAATTTATTCACACCGATTGTTTCACCTGTCAGCATCGATTCATCAACAATGAGTAAATGTGCAGAAATTAATCGTGCGTCAGCAGGAACGCGTTCACCTTGTTGCAAAATGATAATATCACCCGGCACAATAGAACTGCTCGGAATGATTTGCTGCGTGCCGTTACGCAGTACCAACGCATCAGATTTCAAAAAATGTTTTAAACTTTCAAGCAGCATTTGTGTGCGACCTTCTTGCACGGTACCAATAAGTGCATTGAAAAATAAAATGATGCTAATAATGAGCGCATCAAGGCCATTACCCAAGATGATAATAAGAGCCGCAGCAATTAATAAAATATAAATAAGTGGACTTTCAAACTGTCGAATGAAAATGCGCAAAATAGATGGCGGTGCTTTGTGAGCTAATTCATTTGTTCCGTGAAAACGCAAACGTTCGTGAGCTTCATTGGTTGTTAATCCCGTTGTGCTGTCTGTTTTATAGTTTTGTTCAAGTGATTCGATTGATTGCTGATACGGAAATTGTTGATTCATTACCAGATCTTTCTTTTTTATGCTCATTGTTTTTATGCATTTCGTGCTTTATTTATTGGTGTACCATTTTTAAATGCTGTTATTGAATCGATAGTTATATGCATGAGGCGTTCAAGTGCTTGTACAGAATTGAATGCATTATGAGGTGTAATAATCACACGTGGATGTTTAATGAGTTCTTGGTTTTCCAGCACGATTTTGAGCTGTTGTTCACTTGGGTGTGAAGATTGTAATAAATGCAGCGGGTCTTGCGTACAACATTCTTCTTCAAGAACATCAAGCGCTGCACCAGCAATAATATTCAGTTGCAAACCAAATAAAAGTGCTTCTGTTTGAATAATTCCTCCGCGAGCTGTGTTAATGAGATACGCACCTTTTTTTATTAATGAAACAGTTTGTTTATTAATTAGATGATGCGTTGAATCGTTGAGCGGAACATGAAGAGTAATAATATCCGATTGTTGCAAAAGCATTTCGAGAGAAACGTAATCAAATTGATTTTCTTGCGCAAGCTGCTTGTCTGGGTATGTATCATGTGCAATTACTTTCATGCCAAAACCGCGCGCAAGAGTAATTACTTTACGGCCAATATTACCGGTGCCAATGACACCGATTGTTTTTCCGCGCAGATCAAATCCTTGCAAACCATCAAGAGAAAATGAAGATTGATGCGCCGTGCGAAACCAAGAGATATTAATGCGTCGCGCAAGAGAAAGGAGTAAAGCAAAGGTGTATTCTGCTACTGAAGTATCAGCATAGGTTGGCGCATTGCACACAATGATTTGTTTTCTTTGCGCTTCTTGCATGCAAATGTGATCGCATCCGGTGGAGCGAGTAACAATTAATTTTAAATTGTGCAATTGTTCCAGCACGTGCGGTGTAATGCATGAACAAATAAATATACTGATAATATCTGCATCATGAGCTTGTGGGGGAATTGAATCGGGTGTTAACGGTTGCTTGAAAAACAACAATTCATCAGAGGGAAATGCAGTGCGTATGAATGATTCATAATGCGGTTCGAGTTCAAAAAAAATAATTTTCACACGTTCTCCTTGTGCTTTTGAACACAAGTGTAGCGTCAACAAGAGAGTGCTGACAAGATTGTGAATATTAGGTTACGATAAATGGATGTGGGATATCTTTATGTTCAATTGCTTGAGGTGTAATAATGCATTGGGTAAGTTGCCATTGATCAAAACTACGAGCTGTTTTTAAAACACCAAATGAATCAAAATTCATATTCAATCGTGCAATGGGGCAAGAAGCGAAGGTGTATACTAATCCATTCCACAACGAAACCAATCCGCGATTTGTTTTGAGCATTTCAAGCATTGGTCCATGATGTTGATGTGCACGAAATACAGCATGAATTGTTGCGTGTGGTGTGCTGTGCGTCGACAAAATATGTTCAGCCAATTTTTTACCGATTATCCAACCACGGCCTTCTTGGTAACCAACTGCTGAACAGGTGTAATGAGCATCTTTTTCAATAAAATCGTTCCACAATAATCCACAATTGACTGGTTCTGTTGGTTTGTGGCATGAGCAAGCAAGAATTTCGTTTGCCGGAATCTGTGCAAGTACCTCTTTCTTTATAAGTTGTGGTAATAATCGGATTGGCATGGTGCGATCAAGTTTTGTAATCGACTGAAATGCTTTTTGTGCTTGCATTGAAAGCAGATCGTGCGGATTATAGCCAATTTCAATACCACCATGACAACATTGGATAAGATCGGTGTGATTGCCACTTGCTGAACCAAGATAAAGAACCGAAGGCATCAAATCAAAAACATGATGAATGAGTGAACGATCGCGTGTTTGCAGTGCAGAAAATTTTATTTCAAGTTCTTGTGCGAATCCAAATTTCTGGTTGAGCATTTCATCTTCATGGTTGCCACGGAGTAAGATGACACGGTCAGGGTTAACATTTGAAAATTGCAACAAGGTATACAAGGTTTCGGTGCTATAAAAACCGCGGTCAACATAATCACCTAAAAAGATAAAATAAGTATTTGGTTGAATAATTTTATATTCATTGTTCATAATTCCTTGCGCAATGCATGAATGGAGCATGCGCATGAGTGAATGAATATTACCGTGAATTTCACCAAAAAATAAAACAGTGCTTTGAGCGGGAATAATTAATTTTTGTGCAATCAGTGAAAGTGGTGCACGATTTTTTTCAACCCATGGTGTTGTGCGTTGCAGCGCAAGTTGTTTCATTACAAATGTTTCAGCAGCAGTGCGCAACTGTTCTTGAGTAATCAATGGCGGTAAAAATTGACGTGTGTTTTCTGGCACAGCAAGCGTTTTCATGCGCACCGCATCAAAAGAATTAACAGCACCAAAAAGAACGTGCGTGCATGTAATTGTTAAAACGAATGTGTAGAAAAATCGTTTCATAAAATACCCCCATCACTCAAGTACCATTATTACTTTTTTTAGTATACCATAAAGTAAACTTTCTGTAAAAACAGGGGGAAATTAAGACATTTTTTGCATAATTTTTGAGGTTTGGTGATGAATAGAAAAGTGAAACTGATCAAATTAACTATTTTTGCTATGTTATGCGTTTCTTGTTGTGATATACAAGCAATGGAAAAAGAGGCGTCCTTAGAACTTACTAAAGTAAAAAAGTTGGATTTACCTGTTCCAAGAAAAAGAGAAAAAGAGGTCTTAGGACTTGCTGATGATTTTCTTCATAAAAAAGAAAGCTTTCATGAAAAAAGTAATTCTTTACCAATGCACAAAAAAATAAAGATTTATACGCAGATAGCAGATTCATCACTCGGTTATGCACTTGCCCTTCAGCTAGCAAAAACAATTACTAACAAATCTTTATTACAAGGATGGATAGAGACGAACTCATTGGAAAATGAAGTGAAAAAAGTGCAGGATTCTTATCATTTGAAAAAATTAATTATAAATCATTCGCTGGCAGCATATTTTACAAAAAAAGAAACAATAGAATTAGGAGTAGCTAAATACCCACGTTTTAGTTCAGAGGGTAACTATGTAATCGGTCTACTGGAATCCTTTTTAAAAGAAAAACAAGAAAACAAGTATTATTGCTGGAATTTAAGACAAAAAAATGAAGAAAATAAAATACTCAAAGAAGAAATTGCGCTTCCTGATTTTGAACAAGACATTTTCTCGATTGATTTTAATGAAAAAACAAAACAAGTAATTATTGGTGGAACGCAAGGTCTGCTTGAATTTTATTCAAATTTTAATGGAAAAAAAACACCTGCGCCCCACAAGATTATCTATACTCATTCTGACGATTCAATATGGGCGACACAATTTAACGATGATGGAACATTGGCCCTCACTTCAGGAGAAGACGCTACATTGCGATTGTGGAATACAAAAATAGGTAAGGAAGTTTGGTCTATCAAATCTGGCGATGATGAAGAAGAAATGCCGTTTGGCAGTGGTTTTTTTAGCAAAGACGGGCAATTGATCATTGTGGGTTCCAACAATTGCCAAGCCTATGTGTATGATACAAAAACTGGAGAAGAAAAAAGGGTGCTTGGAGGACATGAAGATACAGTATGCGCGGTTGCAATAAGCCCAAATAAAAAAAGATTTGCAACTGGTTCGGAAGATCGAACCGCGCGACTATGGGATAGCAAAAACGGTAACTTAATTGCGCTTCTTGATTTTCATGGCAATGAAATTTCTTCGATAACATTTGATGAGCAAAGCCGTTATCTGGCAACTGGTGATAAAGGTGGTAAAGTTTGTCTGTGGAATGCAGATGATGGAAAACACATTCGAACAATTGAATTGAATGATGAATGCGTTCATGATATTAAGTTTTTGCCGCAAGAAATTGCTATTTGCTCAGACGACAAATCATCTAATTTACGAGTGAACAAATTTCCTCTTGAACAATTAGTGGCCGCATCCACATCTATCAATGCTGAAACAATTGAATTAAAAGATCTATTGTTATTACTTTCCAATCTTCAAAATAATTCAAAAACTTTGCGCCATGATCTGTACAAGATTTACCGTTCGCTGGATGATCAGTTCAAAAAATTAACATCAGGGAAACATGAATAAGGCCACTACACCAACTCCATCAGAACACATTGGTTGGCGCAAAAAACGGACAGCGCCAACGTTGCAGGAAAATTATGAAACGATTGCGGTAGTGCCTTCCTGGCCGTGGTGGCGGAAATTATTAGCATTTGCAGGGCCCGGTTATTTGGTGGCTGTTGGCTACATGGATCCAGGAAATTGGGCAACTGGTTTAGCTGCAGGTTCAGCATTTAATTGCACACTTCTTTTCGTTGTGTTTCTTTCAAATTTGATGGCAATTTTGTTACAACATTTAGCCGGTAAATTGGGAATCGTGACCGGGCGTGATTTAGCGCAAGCATGCAGAGACCATTATTCACAATCAGTGACCATTTTTTTGTGGCTGCTCTGTGAAATTGCGATTTGTGCATGTGATTTAGCTGAAATTATTGGTTCAGCAATTGCACTTAAACTTCTTTTTAATCTGCCCATGGTGTGGGGTGTGTGTTTAACTGCGGTTGATATTTTTGCACTGCTTTATTTTCAGAAAATACATTTTAGATACATCGAATGTGTCGTCATTGTGTTGATGACAATTATTGCCGGATGTTTCTTTTTTGAAATTGCTTTTGCGCGACCAAGTTTGAGTGCAATCATGATTGGGTTATTGCCGCATCCTGATATTGTTTTTAATAAAGAAATGCTCTATTTAGCGATTGGTATTATTGGTGCAACGGTGATGCCTCACAATTTGTATTTGCATTCATCAATTGTGCAAACGCGAAAATACAACACAACTGATGATGGAAAAAAAGAAGCAATAAAATTTATCACCATTGATATGGCGGTTGCACTGACCATTGCATTTTTTATTAATGCAGCAATTCTGATTGTTGCAGCAGCGGTTTTTTTTGCGCACGGATACACGAACGTTACTGAGCTTGAACAAGCATATCGCTTACTGACACCATTACTTAAGGTGCCAATTGCAAGTACGTTGTTTGCTCTTGCACTGTTAGCATCGGGCCAAAATTCAACATTAACTGGCACCTTGGCAGGTCAGATTGTGATGGAAGGTTTTTTGGATATTAGTTTGCCGCCATGGTTGCGCAGATTGTTAACGCGCGGTATTGCCATAATTCCCGCAATTATCTGTGTTATTTTTTATGGTGAACAAAACATTGGGCAATTATTATTGGTGAGTCAGGTAGTGTTGAGTTTTCAGTTAGCGTTTGCGGTAGTGCCGCTTATTCGATTCACCAGCGATCGCACAAAAATGGGAGCGCTCGTAAATCCGCGCTGGGTAACAACACTTGCGTGGATGTGTGCCGTGCTGATAATTGGATTGAATATTAAATATGTGTTTGATTTTATTATGTGTTCAGCTATTTAATAATCAAAAAAGAAAATTATATTTCTGGATATTTTGTAGGAGATGCTCGAAAGTGTTGAACTTTTGGATTATCGTCGTTCATTTCTATTGTTTCGATATAAAGTCCTTTTTCAAAACTACCACGTTCTTGTTTTTTTTCTTTTTTTATTAGTTGAAGATCGTTTGCAGAAATTCCATAAACTTTACATAATCCATCAACTACTTCCAATACATCTGCCAATTCAGCAATAAGTTCTTGTTGAGTAGATGCCTCATTCACTTCATGCGCTTCTTCGACAATTTTGTTTTTTAATGCTGTGCACAATTCAGCGCCGCTTAATATTTTATAATGCAGCACGATATTTTCAGATTTAAATCCTTCTAAACCTTTATCTCGGCCGAGCTTATTACAAATAAATGTTATCATAATTCTTTTTTTTAATTTTTTTTTGAGATGTGTTTTTTGTTTTAGTAATAGTTAGATGATGTGCTTTGTGTAATTTTTGCGAATAGTGTTTTAAGTATATTTATAGTTCATTTGATGGAGAAGCCAGGCGTAGCTTGCCGAGCCTGTAGACTCGGATAAACGAAGACTGGTGGAGGCGATGGGAATCGAACCCATGTCCGCAAAATAGAATACGCAGAACGCTTCATGCTTAGTTTCCGAATGTACTTACGCGCCCCTCGAAAACACAGGAAATGCGCATAAGACAGTTAAGTGATATTGTTGCACTACACAACTGCGCAAAATCTCAGGCAACAATCCTATCTGATTTATACGAGTCAGTTCAACTGATAGACACGCCTTACTGACAAGTGTTTTTCACTGGATTAAGCGAAAGCTGCTCCAGCGAAATTCGTTTCAGAAATGTTTGCATTTCTTATAGTGACCTTTTTTTACGAGTTTGATCAAACTCGGCATGCTTTCTACGTTTACCATAATACGTCGAAGCCTTGACGCCCCCGAACTATTTCAAAGATATTCACATTGTAACAAATTTTTAGCGATTGATCAATCACTTTAGATTGCAGGCTGAATAAGCAGTTATGAGCGGCCGCGTAATTCGCGTGCGGTTTCTCGTTTTATATCGCGTTCTTTAAGTGCTAGTTTTTTATCGGCCATTTTTTTATGCTTGCCAATACCCAGTTCAACCTTAATAATGCCGCGCTCATTGAGATATATTTTGAGCGGCAAAATAGTGACGCCTTTACGGGAAATTTCACCTGCAAGACGATTCAGTTCGCGTCGATGAACGAGTAGTTTTCTGGTACGTGTTTTTATCTCTTCATTTTTTTGATATGCCTGTGCATAGGGTGCTATGGTGCAGTTGAGTAAAAAAAGCTCGCCGCGTGTAATTGTTGCATAGGCACCAACCAATGAAATGTGTCCGGCGCGAATCGATTTTACTTCATCGCCTTTAAGAACAACGCCTGCTTCAATGCGGTCGATAATTTCATAATCGTGAAACGCTTTTTTGTTTTGTGCGATAATTTTCATCGAATTACCTGTGCTTGATTAATTTTGGGGCAACAATGAGTGGTTTTTTGCGTAAATTGTGAAAAATATGTCATTATGAGTATGAAATTGCCAATTTTAATAAGGAATCTATGGTTCTTTTCAGGACTATAGCAATAGTATAAACTAAGTAAAAAAAAATAAAAATAATCAATTAAACAAAGGAACAATCATGGAAAAAGGATTTAAAACTTTTTTACTGATGGTTGTCGCCTATGCGATACTCATCATGCGCAGTCATGATATTTGTGCCTATGCAAAGCAAATAACACTCTTTGGCTCAATCAGTTCACCACATTACATTGAAGATTTGGTTGGGTTACCCATTTTTTATAAAGGTGGTGAATATGCAGTGGTAGTTGATAAAGAAAGTGAGATAAAAAAAGCTAATTTTGAACTCTACGATGAAGAAAAACCGCGCGAACTGTATATTTTGGTAATTAATGCGCAAGATCTAAAAATACCAAATGACAATCATGTAGAGCATTTAGAAATAACTCCTAAATCATCGTACAAATTATTTAAATTGTCTCGTTTTGCACTTGATTTACCCGAGATTGATCCACTCGATCTTTTAAATAATAAAAAAT
>JAKJAQ010000019.1 GCA_022707425.1 Candidatus Babelota bacterium | reverse complement strand
AAAAAATTAATTGTTATCATTACAATACTATTATCTAGTAGATTAATAGGACAAAATTTCGAATTCAAGCCATTACCTTATACATATGATGCATTAGAGCCATTTATTGATGCTAAAACTATGGAAATACACTATTCTAAACACCATAAAACATATTATGAAAATTTTATTAATAGTATAAAAGGTACTAAAGCTGAAAATATGAGCATCGAAGAAATATTTTCTAATGTAGAGACGCTGCCTACAGCAGTTAGAAATAATGGTGGTGGCTATTGGAATCATCAATTTTTTTGGAATATAATGGCTCCTCAAGGTAAACCACTAACAGATAAAAAACTTAAAAATGCTATCAATAAATCTTTTGGTTCTTTCGATAGCTTTAAAGAACAATTTAAAAAATCTGCACTTAGTCTATTCGGTAGTGGATGGACCTGGTTAATAGTCGATGAAAACAAAAATTTACAAATTATCAATACACCTAATCAAGATAATCCTTTGATGTCTATCGCTCCAACTAAGGGTATACCTATCTTA
>JAKJAQ010000018.1 GCA_022707425.1 Candidatus Babelota bacterium | reverse complement strand
TTATAAAATAATTTCACCATTGCTAAATGATTTAATTATTTTTATATTTTTTATCAAATTCTTTTAATAGTATTTATTTACAATTATATCATTTTTATAAAATAATTTCACCATTGCTAAATGATTTAATTATTTTTATATTTTTTATCAAATTCTTTTAATAGTATTTATAATGTTTTTTTATTATTCATTTAATATTCAACTTATAGTTTATATATTTTGGTTCGGACACCTGTCGAGTTTGCAAAAGTCAATCGGTTCGGACGACTGCCGCGTTTAATAGTTTTTGCATGAAAAAAGCCTTAGAAACGAGATTTTTTCCTAAGGCTTATAAATTTTAATAATCGCTTTATTGGCTTAATAAAGCCATTACTAAAGTAAGATTTATTTGGAGGCTCCAGTCGGATTTGAACCAACGATCAGGGTGTTGCAGACCCTTGCCTTACCACTTGGCTATGGAGCCAGATATAATTATTTGATATCCAAGCAGTAGCTATTATATCAAAAAATAATATTAATGTCAAAAGAAATTAACTATTTTAGTAAAAAGGGGTATGGAATAATCCCCATACCCTGCTATAATTTGATGAATTGATCAACATTGACAATAAACAATGTTGCTCCTCCTACAATTACTTCTGTAGGCATTGTTGAAACGAAACCGAATTCTCTGACAATAGAACTTGGTACCATCTCTTTTCTTGTTTTTGAATACTCTGAAATAACTTTAATAATTGCATCAATATCAGCATCTTTTGCGCCGATCATTAATGTTGTATTACCGCTTTTTAAAAATCCACCTGTTGATGATAACTTTGTTACGAAATACTTTTCTTTAACGAGTTCTTTCATAACTATCGAACTGTCTTCATTTGAGACAATTGCAATAATCAATTTCATTAGTCCACCTCCCATTTGTAATCCATGTTAACTTCTCAATT
>JAKJAQ010000017.1 GCA_022707425.1 Candidatus Babelota bacterium | reverse complement strand
CGTTGCAAGGTTCCTTTTGAAAATGAACTTATTTTTTCATGAGCATGGTGCGTGAGATTGAAACGGTCAAATAGTTGGTGAATGTTTTTTTCTTGTTGTTTAATAGCATGTAAATGAGCGGCATAGAGCATTATTTGATAGGCGGTCAAGAATGATGGGAATATGTTTTCTTGTGGTACATAAGCAATCCGCTTTGTGCGTACAAAACATTCCCCACGCGTTGGGTGCAATAACCCAGCGATCAATTTTAATAAGGTTGATTTACCAGCGCCATTGTGTCCAATTAATGCTACAACCGATCCGTGATCAATAATTAATGAAACTGCACTGAGCGCATTTGCGGCGGTATGAAATAGATTTTTCTTGTAGCAAACTGAAACATGATCTAGCTGAATAAGTGGTTGTTGCATCATAATTTTGCAACAGTGGTCAAATCTTTATTAGAGCCTGCAACAATTAAAATATTATCTTCATGCACAATGTACTCTTTGTTGACTGGAACAATATCACCTTCTTTTTTTACACCGATGCAATTAAGGCGATATTGTTCAAGAAGACCAATTTTTTTGAGTGTTTTACCAATGAACGGTTGAGGTGCTCTAATTTGTGCAATAGAAAATTGTTTGGTAATGCGTGAAATAACAGTAAAGGGTAAACTGAGATTATCAGCTAAACTGTTTCCAACTTCTCGTTCCGGTAAAACGATTTGATCTGCTCCAATAAGCAGCAAAATGTCGCGGTGAATTTCATTAACAGCGCGCGTTATTACCACTGGAATATTAAGCCTTTTTTTCAGAAGAGCCGTAATTAAAATTGAACTTGCAAAGTTTTCACCCATTGCAACGATCACCGTATCCATTTCATCAACACCAATTGAACGTAACGATGCTTCATCGTGCACCTGAACGCAAATGGCTTGTGTGATTTGATCACGAATTGAAGCGACAATTGATTCACTGTTGTCAACACCAAGCACTTCCATGCCATTTTCTGCCAATCGTGTTGCAACTTGATAACCAAATCTTCCTAAACCCAGAACGCAAAATTTCATGCGTGCCCCTTTATATTACGTTAACATTACCCGTTCTTCAGGATATTGAAATTCAGGTGTGTCTATTTTTTTGCGCAAGGCCAGCATTACCGTTAGTGAACCTATGCGGCCAACGATCATTGTAGCAATAATGAACATTTTACCAATCTCAGAAAGATGAGCGGTAATACCAGTATCAAGACCTAAGGTTGCAAATGCTGAGACAGTTTCAAAGACAATGTCTAGAAATTCCCATCCTTTTTCAGTAATCAGCAAACAAAAGGTAATCATGATAATCCATGCTTGGCTGAGAGAAATGATTGCGAGCGCTTTGTACATTTGATCTTTTGCAATCCGACGACCTTTAATTTGTACCGACGATGCGCCGCTGATAGCAGTTTTAATCGTTGCAAGATATAACGCAAAAGTAGTTGTTCGTACACCGCTTCCGGTTGAACCGGGAGACGATCCGATAAAAGCGATAATCATAATCATTAAAATGGTACCAATATGCAAATCGATTGGATCAACCGTAATGAATCCAGTACTTCTACTCGAAATAGCATTAAAAATTGAGTTGAGAATTGCAAATGGCCATGGCATGTGCTGCAATGTATTATGTCGTTCTAAAAGCCAAAAAACAATAATCGATCCAGCCACTAAAAAAAATGTCATCGAAAGAACAATTTTAGAATGCAATGAAAGGTGCGGACGATTACCGCTTTTTCGCGCATACGCATATTCTATTAATTCATGAATGGTGATAAATCCAATCCCTCCCAACAACATTAAAAAAGTAGTTGTAAGAAGCATGAGCGCATTGTTCTGATATGAAATCATGCCAGCGGGAAAAAGAGAAAGCCCCGCATCACAAAATGATGAAATTGAATGAAAGAGTGATAAAAAAATTGCTTTGGAAATTGGATATTGATCGTAGAGTGAACAAAATATTAACAATGCACCGATTAGTTCAATAACTAACGTGAGCTTAATGATAAAGATCAACACATGTTTAATATTTTTCCATGATTCAAATTCTAGCAGCTTACCAGCCAAAACTTGTGTACCCAATCCAAATTCAATAAATAATGACATAAGAAAAAGAGTGAGTGTAATGAGTCCAAGTCCACCAATTTGCATCAAACATAAAATGATAAATTGACCAAATGAAGTGAAACTTTCAAGTGGAACAGTTAATAAGCCGGTTACACAGGTTACTGATGCAGATGTAAATACCAAATCAATTAACGAAAGAGGAACTTTGCGAGCGATGGGTAATGAAAGAAGAAACGCACCGAGCGCAATGGTGCAGGTAAGTGAAAGAAGAACAATTCTTCCTGGCGAAAAATGGGCAATTCTTCTTATCATTGATCGTCCCTATTATTTTTTGATGAATACGAAAAGTAATATGAGTACTCCTATGAGCAAGAGTACTAATTGGTTGAAATACCGGTCAATATATTCTTTGACACGGGAACCGTACGTGCGTAAAACGGCGGCCACTAAAAAAAATCTAATGCCGCGTGCAATGAGCGCAAAAATAATGAACTGTGTAATTGGAAAACGAAAAAATCCACACGAAAGTGTTAACAATTTAAACGGAACGGGCACGACCGCCGAACAGAGCAATGCATAACCTTGATAGTTTTTGCAGAGTTGCGCAGTTGACTCAAATTGTTCAGGACTAAAGAAAAAAGTTGCGATACGCAAACCAATTAAATCCCAGCAGAATGCACCAATAAGATACCCGATTAATCCACCAGCGACAGAAGCAAGAGTAGCAACAAGCGCAAAATAATAGGAGCGCGATGGATATTCAACGCAATAAATGACCAAGAGAGGATCAACTGGAATGAAAATAATTGCTTCAACAAAAAAAAGAATCGCAAGAAGTGCAATAGCATACGGTTCATGCACCTGTGCGCCAAACCAGGCGTACCAGCGTCGCAAAACGTTCATGATAATTACCTGCTTTTTTTATTTGATTAACTGAGCAAGATATTCTTCAATTTTATCAATTGAGATTCTCTCTTGCTGCATGGTATCACGGTTGCGGGCTGTAACACAACGATCTGTTTCGCTTTCAAAATCGTACGTAAAACATACTGGTGTACCAATTTCATCTTGGCGGCGGTACCGTTTACCAATCGAACCTGATTCATCAAATTGAACCATATAGCCAGCACGTTTGAGATCGCGGTAAATTTTTTCTAACGGTTCTACTTGTTTTTTTGTCAGTGGCATTAATGCTGCTTTAATTGGTGCAAGAATTGGGCTAAGGCGAAGTACAATTCGTTGTTCTCCTTCTGCCACATCTTCATCATAGGCATCAAATAATGCAGTTAAAAACAAGCGGTCGACACCAACTGAACATTCAACCACATGCGGTACAAATGATGATTTTGTTTCATCATCAAAAACAGAAAGATCTTTTTTTGAAAAATTGCCATGTTGTGTAAGATCAAAATTTGTGCGGTACGCAATTCCTTCAAGTTCTTTCCAACCAAAGGGAAATTGATATTCAATATCTGATGTTGCAGAAGAATAGTGCGATAATTCGTCTTTTTCGTGTGCGCGCAGACGAATATTATTTTTTTTGATGCCGATTGTTTCGTAAAATCCAAGACGTTTTTGCGACCAAAATTCAAAATCGGTTTGTGCCGTTTTTTCAGAGCAGAACCACTCTAATTCCATTTGTTCAAATTCACGCATACGGAATAAAAATTGTTTTGGATTAATTTCGTTACGAAACGCTTTACCAATTTGTGTAACGCCAAACGGAATTTTTACGCGATTTGTTGAGATGATATTTTTAAAATTGACAAAGATTGCTTGTGCTGTTTCCGGACGCAAATAGGCAACACTCGCTTGATCTTCAGATGCACCCAGATGTGTTTTGAACATCATATTAAACATGCGCACATCGGTCCATTTTTTTTGACCACAATGTGGACAAGGTTTATTCAAGTCAAGTTCATCGGCACGGTAACGATGTTTACAGTTTAAACAGTCAACCATCGGATCGTTAAAATTTGCCAAATGGCCAGATGCATTCCACACTTCTTGTGGTGCCAACAACGCGCCTTCCATCATGAGAATGTCATCAGATGCGGCATTGATTGATGCAAGCCATGATTTACGAATATTTTGTTTAAGAAGGGTGCCCACGTGCCCAAAATCGTAAACGCCATTTAAACCACCATAAAGCTCTGCGCTTTGGTAGACAAAACCCCTTCTTTTGCAAAGTGAGACTATTTTTTCAAGAGTTATTGGTGTTTTTTCTGTGTTCATCGACGAAGCTCCCGTGTATAATAATTACCCATCGCATTCATTCAGCATAATCTGGAGTAATTTTTTTGGCAAATTCAGAGAGCCCGGCTGGTTTTTATTTTACAATCTGCTAAGCTGGGCGTTTGTAAAAAAACAATAAAAAAATAGCACCAAAAACAATAGGATGAGGATATGCAAAGAAGCAACGTAGTCTCAACATGTGCGCTTTTAGTACTCTGCGCTGGTGGCGGGTATTGGCTGATGCGTATGCAGCAATTTCAAACAAAATTGTATGATGAAATTAATCAACGCAAAGAAACAGTGAGCCAATTAGTGCAGCCACAAGAGGGGCTTGCTGAACGAGTTATTTCTTCAGGAAGTTGGAGTGATCTTCAGGCACAAGTAAAAGATGCGGTTGTGCAAGTATTTGCTCAAATTGGTGCCGTAGATTTACTGCAACCATATAAAACACCAAATCAATTCCAAGGAACCGGTAGCGGTTTTTTAATTAACAAACAGGGTGAAATTGTTACCAATGCTCATGTAGTGGAGCAAGCAAAAGCAGTGTGGATTCAAATTCCATCTTTAGGTAAGCAACAAATCGATGTAGAAGTTGTTGGTGTTAGTCCTGAACGGGATTTGGCTTTGTTGCGCGTTACAAAAGAAGGCATAGAAACTATCAAAAGTGCATTGGGAGAGATACCACATCTTGAACTTGGCGACTCAAATTTAGTGCATCGTGCCGATGAAATTATGACACTTGGTTATCCACTTGGTCAGCAAGGATTAAAAAGTACGGTGGGTGTGGTGAGCGGACGCGAACAACATTTGATTCAAATTGATGCGCCGATTAATCCCGGAAATAGTGGTGGTCCATCAGTAAACCGTTCATGTCAGGTTGTTGGCATTAATACCATGTATGCACCAGATGCACAAAATATTGGGTACATTATACCTATCAATGAACTAAAAGTAGTGTTTGAAGATTTGCGACAGCTCAAATTATTACGCAAACCGTTTCTCGGCATTATTTTCAATAATGCCAGTGAGAGTTTAACTTCCTATCTTGGTAATCCTGCGCCAGGTGGCTTATATGTAGTTGATGTGTATAAAGGAAGCCCATTGTATAAAGCGGGTGTCAAGCGTGGTGATATGATTTACGCAATTAATGGTCATCAACTTGATCTGTATGGCGAAATTATGTGGCAGGGAGAAAAAGTTGCTCTTGTGGATTATGTTTCACAATTGAAACTGGGGCAAGAAGTAAAATTAGTAATGTATCGCCGCGGTGACCGCAAAGATATTTCGCTCACCTTTGATCAAACAGAACTATTGCCAATTCGTAGAATTTACCAAGGATACGAAAAACTTGATTACGAAATAGTTGCTGGCATGGTAGTACAACCGTTAACACTTAATCATCTGCCAATTTTAGTGAACTCTGCACCAGCGCTCGCAAAATACGCAGAAATGAAATATCAAATGGAACCAGCAATTGTTCTTACGCACATTTTTCCTGATTC
>JAKJAQ010000016.1 GCA_022707425.1 Candidatus Babelota bacterium | reverse complement strand
GATCAAACCTAATAACAAAATAACGTGCGCCAACAAGTGCTTCACAAAATTGATTAGACCAAAAATGTGCAGAAGACATTGCGCCTGATATCAAGATACATGCTGGATTATGTTGATCGCCTATAGACTCGACATACAATGTAATACCATTGTAACTAATTTCTTTTTTTTGAAACATAGATACCATTCTTTAAAAGAATAGAAAAACAAAAATAAAAAAGTTATTAAGAAGACGGATGTGAAGTTATGTTTTTTGATAGATAACAGTGAGCGTTTCATCTACGCGGTCCTACTTCGTCCGCAAACGACCTACGAAGGACAACCTTCGCAAAATATAAAATTGTATCTACATTTTTTGGCGAGGAATGGCCTGCCATACGAAGCTTAATGCGAAGTATGGCTGGGGCGGAAGGATTCGAACCTCCGATGCCAGGACCAAAACCTGGTGCCTTACCACTTGGCTACGCCCCACAAAAAATTTTATGCTGTTTGAACCTTCACTACATTTTCATATTCAGCAATAATCGCTTGCTCTATCAGACTACGTGTATCCGAATTGAGCGGATGAACGATATCTCTAAACGAACCATCCTTTTTTCTTCTTGATGGCATCGAAACAAATAACCCTTTATTGCCTTCAATTACTTTAAGATCCCTAACGATAAAATCGTTGTCGAACACAATCGTTGCATATGCCTTGAGCCTGCCACTTTCTTGAGATGGAAATACTTTTACTTCTGTTATTTTCATCTGTGCGTCCTTAGGGATATTTCAGGTTACCCTCTCCATGGGTTAATTCTTAAACACCAACTGATGCATAATGTACCGTTGGTGCATCTTTTTGTCAAACAATTTACTCGAAAAATTACGTCTTTTTGCATCAGTGCCGCATTTCATGTTGCCTGACGCTCCAATACGCGCAATTTGGCCGAGCGACTTGCAGGATTTCGAGCAATTTCTTGGTCTGTTGGAATAACAACCTTAGGGGTAATAATGAGATCGCCCAGTTGTTCACGCTCTTTAAAAAATTGTTTAACCGCGCGATCTTCAAGTGAATGAAAACTAATGCACAATAATCGACCACCAGGTTTTAACGTGCGCGTCGCATTCACTAAAAAAGCATGAATATTTTCAGTTTCTTTGTTTACATACATCCGCAATGCTTGAAAAACTTGCGTTGCAGGATGAATACGTTTTGCCCCACGGCCACCAACAACATTCTCAACCAAATCTGCCAACTGTTTTGTTGAAATAATTGAGACACGTGTTCGTTCATGAACAATAGCACGTGCAATTGCGCGTGCTTTTTTTTCTTGCCCAAGAAACGTAAAAATATCACACAATGTTTGCTCAGTTGCTTTATTAATTACTTCAGCTGCGGTTGTTTTTTGGTGAGATGGTGACATGCGCATATCAAGCGGTGAATCTTTAGAAAAAGAAAAACCAGCACGTTCACTAATTTGATATTGAGACGTTCCAAAATCTGCCAAAATACCGTCCACCGCATCTATTCCAATTTTTTTAAGATGCCGGTCCACCTGAGCAAAGTTACCCCACACCAACGTTAATCGGTCCGGATAGATTTCTTGCAATGATTGCCCATTTTTTTCAAGTGCGACAGAATCCCAATCTAAAGCAATAACTTTGCAATCTGGCTGCGCTTGTAACAGCGCTTTTGTGTGTCCGCCACCACCAAAGGTAACGTCAACATACGTGCCTTTTGGTTTTTGGTGCATATACTGCACTACCTCATCAAGCAAAACAGGAATGTGATACGGTTTTTGGTCATTTTCCATTGTTTACGTCAATTCATCAACTAAATTATTGAGTGCTATTCCTCGTGAACCTTTTACCAATATACACGATTCTTGATCAATGCGCGATTTTAATTTATCTACCGCCTCTTTCCAAGTGGGCACAACGTCAACTTTGACACTTAATGGTACCGTTTTGAGTGTTGCTTGCACCTGGTTACCAACTAAAATTACTTCACGCACCGCAGGTACCTTGCGCAAAAATCTACCGATTTGACGATGCCAAAACGCACTGTTTACCCCAAGCTCAAGCATATCACCAAGTACCGCAATTTTATGCGCTTGTGTATTGATTTGTGCAAATGCAGTTAATGCAGCTTTCATACTTTCAGGACTTGCATTATACGCATCATTAATTAATATTCCTTTACCATTTTTAAGTGGACGACGCTCAAAGCGACCTGGAACATTAATTGGTTTCTCAATTCCTTTAATAATAGTTTCCGTAGGAACACCAAGTAAATAGGCGGTTGCTACCGCAGCAAGTAAATGGAAAACCGCACCTTTATGATTGGTGGGCAGTGTTACAGTATATTTAGCACCATACAATTTGAGATTGAAACTGATTGCATCAGCCCCAACATGTATTTTGCGCGCTTGAACTTGATTGGTTGTTTTTGAACCAAATTTAATTACTGGGTGTTTATACGCAACAGACGCTAATAATGGTTGGTCACCATTAATAATACCAATACTATCTTCCTTGAAATATTTAAAAATTTCCCTTTTTTCTGCTGCAATATCATTTATCGATCCAAGTCCTTCCATGTGACTGTGACCAACAGCAGTAATAACGCCGATTGTTGGTTGTACAATCTCAACAAGATGCGCCATTTCACCGCGACGAGAAATACCAAGTTCAATAATTGCAGCACTATGTTCGGGTAATAAGGTTAAGAGCGTGAGCGAAACACCCAGCACCGTGTTTTGTGTTCCTTCACTTGCCAGATAATTTTTTTTATTCAACTGTAAAATTGAACAAATTGATTCTTTGGTTGAAGTTTTACCAATCGAACCGGTAATGCCAATAACAGGAATCGTAAATTCTTTGCGCCATGCAGTTGCAAGTGCAATCAATGCAGCTTTTGGATCTTCAACAACAAGAACTGCTTTTTCTTCAAGCAATTTTTGATCAATTTTTGACAAAACAGCTTGTTGTGATTTTGCAATCATACAACCAGCAGCGCCACGCTCCAATGCTTGCGCAATAAAATCGTGGCCGTCAACAGTGCTGCCACGCAATGCAACAAACATTTCGCCTTTGCGCACCGTGCGACTATCGATTGACCATGCACCAACTGACCACTCACCAACTTTTGTGCATGGTGCATGTAAAAAGAAACATTCGGGAACAATTTTTTTTATGAATTCAGCATTTATTGCCATGAAGAATCTCCGCCTTCTTTCTTATGATTCCTGCAGGTACTATTTTTTGTATTCGTTGCAAAATTGTCCTTTTTTTGCACGATTGTCAAGAAATACAAAAATAGATTCATGTATACTGATTTAAAATAAAAAAAGTTGCCAGAAAAATCTGACAACTTTATATCGACTCCATAAACAAAAACAGTTGAAACTATTTATGTTATTGTCGATAGATCTGATTTCAAATAAGCGCATTATCTGCTTATGATTATGATCCAGGTGGATAATGAGAAGCAATTACCAACAAGAGTAATAAAACAGAAAATATTTTTTTAGAAACCATTAACATCTTTGTCCTTTCCAAAATCCAAAACATGACGTAAACTTTGTACCAATACTATAATTGTTTAGTCATTTAAACTCAAGAAATAATGCTCATGATTAGCTTGATTGTTTCGATATATAATTACATTAATAGTTATCCATTTCTCCTAGCAGTTGTATTAATTTCCGTAATTACCAAAACAGGGTTACTTATTATGACCATTTTATATGGTTTACGGTCACCCAAACTTTACAAAAGTTGGTTTTTTCTCATTCCGATTCTGATCGGTGCGATGTTCACGGATTTATCCTGGATTGCGTCAACGTGTTATCGTCTTTTTTTTAACGGTTCAGATTATAGATATTCTTTAGCGATGTTAAGATTAGCTTGGGCAACAACAATTATACAATATCAATCATTAAGTATTTTTTTAGAAAACATCCTTGAAAGAAGTTATACGATACGTCCACATCACAAAATATTAATACCTATTAGCGGTATGTTTTCATTTGCATTTTTATATCTTCTAGTTGGTTATTTTAATTTTCCGCAAAATCGACCCGATTTCGAATTTCAATTATTAAATATAGCCTCAATATATGGGTTCTTATTAGTTATACCCAGCTTGTATCTTTTATTGAAAAAAACTCGAATGAAAATGTTACCCAAAATATTAGTTATACAAATTAAAATTCTTGTATATTTTCTCATTCTTCCTTACGTAATTTTCGACTTTATACAGGTTTTTCCATTTTCATTTGCACCAGGATATGTCGCATCCAATTTATCTGTTGTAAGTTTTTCCACAATCTTGCTCACCATTGCCTTTTATTTAGTTGCTCAAAAAATTATGGGATTGCGTTTTCTTAATTTTCAAGAACATGTACAAACAAAACCCCATTTTAATTTTATTGATGATTTTAAAGGTGTTTTAGATCAACTGAGCTATGCATTAACCAAGCAAGAATTGGTGAATACCACTTCATTATTTTTTAAACAGGCATTTAAAATACCTGCAAACAGAACCACATTGATCATACGCAAAATCGAGACAGTAAAAAATGAAAAAAAAGGTTTCGATGGTGGCAATTTTTACCCATTGTATGATATTACAGAACTATTTTTAGCTTCAATTGAACACCATTCAACAGACGTTGCAGATTATCTGGAAAAAAAACAAATTATTATTACTGACGAAGTAGCATTTAATAATTTTTATGAAAATAGTGAATGCGGTAAAATGTTGCTGCACTTTATGGACCAAATTGGTGCCGACATTTTCATACCTATATACAACAAAAAAACCATCATCGCCTACATTATTGTTGATCGTAATTCACGCCCGAACGAATTTTACAGTCGCACTGAATGTGATGAAATGATAGTTTTTGCAAATTATTTGAGTAACATTGTCCATTTGATGCAACACAGCAATCTGCCAGCAATACTCAAAGAGCGTAAAGAACTGCAAGAAGAGATGTACCATAAACATCAAGAAATTAATCAATACAAAGAAAGTATTCGGACATTTGTTCGCAGCGCGCATCGGAAAATCGGCATTATTTTTTACAAAAATCGGCGTTTTGATTTTAGTAATCAAACAGCAAGGGACTTAATTGCCATCAATCCAAATACCCATGATGGACATCCGGTAACGAAATCACTCAAATCTATCGTGCATTACGCGCAAGAATACAAAACCGCTCAAAGCGCATTCATTGCCGATCCTGCGGGAGATAAATTAGTTATTGTTGCTCATCCACATCTTCAAGATAATATTGTCATAATAACTGTGTATTATCCTGAAATCGGCGATCTGCTGAAAAATCAGTGCGAATTAATAAAAGACCCCAGCGAATGGGATTATTTATTATATTTGGAAACAACACAAATCGGTAAATTGATTAATCAACTTATACCAAGCAACTCCCCACAATTTTTTCAATTTAAAATTACACTGTTGAAACTTGCATTGAGCAAAAAAACATTGCTTCTTGATATGCCCGATGAAGATGTGCAACCTACCGCCGAAATTCTTCATTCGGTAAGTTTACGCGAAAAATTGCATATTCTTAATCTTACCGCCCCAGAAAAAAATGGTGAAATTGCGCATAAAATTTTTGGTCTCAATCAATTATTTGGCGGCAGCAATGAAGCACCGCTCCTTGAACAACTGAATGAAAATGGCACCTTACTGATAAAAAATATTCATTATCTGGAACTTGCTACGCAAACGTATTTAATCGAATATATTAAATATGGTTTCTTTCGTCGTTTAAAAGGTGATCAAAAATATACCAGTTCTACGCGCATTCTATGTTCTTCAAATGAATCACTTTCAAACTTAGTAAGCAACGGAACATTTTCTTCTGAACTTTTAGCGCTACTTGAACAAACAACGCTTGCCCTACCTTCTCTTGTTTCATTACCTGAACATGAACTATCAGAACTTGTTCACGGTTTTAGCGAACAAGCAATTAAAGCAGAACAATTTAAAAACA
>JAKJAQ010000015.1:276-11023 GCA_022707425.1 Candidatus Babelota bacterium | reverse complement strand
AATAATTCCTTGACCTGCCGCTTCTTCATACCCAGTAGTACCGTTAATTTGACCAGCCAAAAAGAGCCCAGAAACTTTTTTTACTTCAAGTGAATAGGTGAGCTGATCAGGCAGTACATAATCATATTCTACCGCATACCCTGGCCGCACAATAATTGCATTTTCAAATCCAGCGATGGTGCGAACATATTCTTTTTGAACATCAAAGGGCAATGAAGTCGAAATACCGTTTGGGTATACTTCTTCACTTGAAGCACTTTCTGGTTCGACAAAAACATGATGAGAATTTTTAGTGCCAAATCGTGCAATTTTATCTTCAATTGATGGACAATAGCGCGGACCAATACCTTTAATGGAGCCGCTGTACATGGGAGATCGGTGTAAATTTTTGCGAATTATTTCGTGTGTTTGTTCATTGGTATGCGTAATGTAGCAATGATGAGTTGTGGTGGCTTTGTGTGGACGAAACTCAAAGAGATAATCTAAATTATCCGGCTCTTGAACAGTCATTTTCGAAAAATCGAGACTTGATCGTAAAAGGCGCGGCGGTGTTCCTGTTTTGAGGCGGCCTAACGTGAGACCAAGAGTACGCAAAAAATGCGAAAGATTGAATACTGCCTCATCACCTTGACGACCTGCATTATAGTTATTTTCACCGATATGAATGAGACCGTTTAAAAAAGTTCCCGTAGTAAGCACAACGCATGGAGCAGTATATTTCGCACCTTCACGTGTTTTAATCCCGGCAACCTGATTTTTGTCATTCATGATAAGAGATTCAACCATTCCCATCAGGAGAGTAAGGTTTTGTGTATGTTCAAGTGTTTGTTTACTTAATTTATTGTAAGCATGTTTATCAATTTGGAGACGCAATCCTTGTACCGCGGGACCTTTGCTGGTATTGAGCATGCGAGCTTGTAAATAAGTTTGTGTGCACAATTTTGGCATTAAGCCACCAAGGGCGCTTATTTCAAACACCATATGGCCTTTCCCTACACCACCAATTGCTGGGTTGCAAGGCATAAAACCGATGCGATCGAGATTTAACGTAATCATTAAGGTGCGTGAACCCATGCGTGCTGCTGCATAGGCTGCTTCTATGCCGGCGTGACCGCCACCTACCACAATGACATCAAAATCGTACGAAGGATGTGCCATAATTGTTATGAGCCCATAGTAAAGAAAAATTGTTTGTGTATGCAAAAAATAACGAGGGCACACTTGGCCCTCGTTTGTTATTTTACCTTAAATAGAGTACTGATGGCAATTTTTGCGGTAATATGCGTAAAAATTGCTCCTCCATTTCCCCTATTTTTAGCTTAGTTTAATCTCACTAATCTAATGATGGTTTTTTGTAGATCACCAGTTGATGGTGGTAACAAGTGTTTGTACCGAACCAATGCACCATGTACCTTAAGAATGTTTTTTGAGTCTTTAACTGCTTCAAGTGTAGCAATCAAGACTTCAATATATTGATCTTGATCAGTAACTGAATGTTGTTCAATGACTGCTCGCACAATCTGTTTTTCATTTTTAATGAGCGCTACCACGCGATCAATAAAGTGTCTAAAAGGATGATTGTTTCGATCACAATGATCTAAAATATCTCTGATGCATTGAATAAAATATGCATAGGGATCGTTATTTACTTCATTAGTTTGTTCTATTTCTATTGTCGGGTTAAATGCATTTTGCATTGTGCATAAGGTACCACCGGCAATTGATAATGCTAGGATGAGCGCTAATGTATAGGCTCTCAGCGAGGTCTTTTTCATAAGTAATCCTTTGTAAATTAGTATTCTAAATACTCCTGCTAGCCAGATACTACCATAGTAGCTGATCAGGCTTGGATGTCAAAAGGGGTGGCTTCGGGATGAGCAATCAATGGGTTAAGAGATCGCCTTATTATTCGAATAAGTCGATTGGTATATGTTATTGAGGTGATATAAAAATTGTCTTCTAGCTAAAAAGGAATAAAAAATGTAAAAATGAATGTTTTCTATATGAAAAAAACTATGGCCTTTTTGGACGAAACTTGCCTATTTGTGCGGTCCGTTCAGCTTTTTCATCGCAGGTTACTACTGCGGGCATTAACATTCACAAGTGGTCAGGAATCAAGTAATATTACCGGTATGTAAAAAATTATAACGCTTCCTAGTAGGAATTATATGCTCTATTATCTATCGATGCATCTTAAATCGAGTTCCTCTTTTTGGAATGTTATGCATTATGTGAGTTTTCGGGCGATGGCGGCACTTTTAACCTCATTGTTGATGTCTTTTTTGTTTGGTGAATGGTTTATCAATAAATCAAAAAAACTGTTTCGCGCGAAAGCGCGTGAATGGACTCCCGAACGGCATAAGGCAAAAGATGATATGCCTACTATGGGAGGCGCCTTTATTTTGATGGTGGTATTGTTTACCACTTTTTTATGGGCACCAATTGGACACTATGAAGTGTATTTAATGGTATTTTGTTTGCTTGGTTTTGGTGCAATTGGAGGTTGGGATGATTGGTTAAAAATTACCAAACGAAAAGGAATTTCTGCCCAAACTAAATTTGTGCTTCAATGTGCAGTTGCAGGTTGCATTGCAATTTTATTGTTATGGCACGGATTTGCTACAACCATTAGCTTTCCGTTTTTTAAATCAATTAATCCCGATATTGGTCTGTTGTTCATTTTTTGGGCGATGTTTTTAATGATCGGCACGAGCAATGCGGTGAATTTAACTGATGGGCTTGATGGACTTGCCATTGGCTCCTTGATTCCTAATTTTGCAACATTTTCACTCATTTGTTATTTATCGGGCCACCAGATAATTTCCTCATATCTGCATATTCCATTTACTGGAACTTCAGAATTAGCAGTAGTTGGTGCAGCACTTGTTGGCGCATCTATTGGGTTTTTATGGTATAACGCGTATCCAGCACAAATTTTTATGGGAGACATTGGTTCGCTGGCGCTTGGTGGTGCATTAGCTCTCATGGCAATTATGGCAAAACAAGAATTTTTGTTGGGCATTGCCGGCGGACTCTTTGTGGTAGAAGCGCTTTCAGTAATGATGCAAGTATATTCATACAAATATCGTGGCAAACGCATTTTTAAAATGGCGCCAATACATCATCATTTTGAATTGCTTGGATGGCAAGAGTCCAAGATTACTGTTCGCTTCGGTATTATTTCGCTTATTTTGTGCTTGCTTGCATTAATGACGCTTAAAATCAGATAAAACTGAGTAATCATTTTTGTGCATTATTGGAAAACCAAGATTCATTTCGCCAAAATAATAATATTCAATGACATAATTTTGGTCAGGATTAAAAAACCATGTTTCAAATGAAACACTTATTACATCATTAAAATGTTCAAACGCCAATTCAATAGTCGTTTTAATAACAGGAACAGATGCATCATTCCATAAAATAAAAACGGAGGTATCAATTTGTGCATTTAAGATTTTTGAGAGAGTTGGAATTACTTCATCCAAATAATCGATTGAAATGCTATTATTAACCTTGTTAAAATCAATGCGTGACCCTTTGGTAAATGGAACTTTATTTTTAAATATCTTCCACATTTCGCTTGATTCTTTCTTGGATAACACAAAAACATCAGGCCCTAAGGCCTCAATGCATTCTTCAAATATCGTATTTTTCGAAAATATCACGGAATTGCTGGACATGGAAAAAGTCAATCTAAATATTTAACATAGACCGACAATATAAAATCGTTTTCTTCTGATTGTTGTTTAATAGATTCTTTTACCGAATTTGCACTGCGTGTATTTTTTTTAATAAATGATTTTATTATCTCATTTGGTCTTTCAACTAAATCTATCATGCAACCAAAGGGCAAATGTTCTACATGTCCGGGAATAAAATTTAATCGTAATTGATCAGCCATTAAGTCAAACCATAAATAAAACGTTATTGGTCCATTTAATAATTTTTTTTTAATTTGTTGTTGACGCCTTAATAGAAGTTTATCTATAAAAGCTACGAAATCGTTGGCGTTAATCGTTTTTAAATGGTCTTTATCAACAGAAATACACCACATGTTCTCGATATTTTCATTTTCTAAAGAATCAGAGCGGTGAATCACTAGTTGAGCATTCAACACAACTGCAAGGTCATTTATTTTTTTTATTTCGATAATATTCATTTATCAACTATCAGCCTCATCTTATTTTGGTTTAATAATCATCCCTGTAATACTTTTATGTTTGTTAGCTATGAAATTACCATATTGATCCGCATCAGCAACCCATTTAAATATTTTTCCCTCTTTAACAAATACTTTAAAATATGATCCACCATGATTTGTTACATCCTTTGCCCACCAATATTTTTCCGTTTGATCTCTATATAAGTTAACTAGTTTACCGTTGAAACTATATTGTACTTTGGCCGTATGATTCTCAACTATATTCCATAATGTCTTGGTATTTTTTCGTGGATCAACTTGCTGCAGCAGGGAAGGCCCAGAATTGTTATTTTTAGAAATCTTTGAATCAAAATTTCCAATTATTTGATAATTATTACCTTTTGCAATCGTAATCTTACTGCCATCGGCAGCTTGTGCCATCAATGCTGGTTGTTTAGCAGCATCATTTAACTTTATGACCGCCAATTTGGTGGTGTTGAGCGCGTGTTTATAAAGATTTGCAACTGCTTTAGTAGCTTTGTAATCAAGATAGATATGCGTGCCAGTGGCAACTGCTTTGCGCACCGCATCGGGAGATGGTATGTGCTGCAAACGTTCAGCAAAATGCACGCCAACTTGTTTCAAACTATCAACAACACCAGCAACCGTGAGTTCTTGGAAATTAACCTCGCTGAGTTTTTCAGCAGCAATGCCCCCAACATCGTAGGCTGCTTTAAGTGAATAATCTGTTGCAGAGTTAAGTTAAGGCTTAGCTAATTGGATTATTTTTTAGCGGAGATAATCTAAGTAAGAATTAACATTCCATCTATATTTTTAAATTAAACCGACGGTAATTGAGCAATCATTTAATACTTCAATGACATATCCATCCCTAGGATTGAAAAACCATGTTTCCAGTGCAATTACATCATTATAATTTGCAACCACGGCGTTCAGATTTGTTTTAATTATAGGTACTGAAGCATCATTCCAAAGAACATATATTGTCATATCAATAGGTTGTTTTAGTGTTATAAGTGCAGGAATAATATCTTCTGGTTCATATCCGATTTCAATTTTTCTTTCAATCATTGACCAATCAACCCTACCCCAGGTTGTTATGGGAACTTTTGATTTAAATAATTTCCAAATTTCTGCTGTCTCGATTTTGGACATAATAATAACTTGATTATTAAGTGCCTGAATGCATTCGGTAAATAAGTTATCATCGTGAGGAAATTTGAATGTCATAAAGTTTACCTTTGAAAATGTTTCAACAAATTTTTCACTGTTAGTTCGTTACCCTCAAATGGGATTGCAACAACGGTTCCCAGTGTTCCTTTGCCATCGCGGTAATCGGTAACATTAATATGAGGACCTTTAACATCATCATAGTCCAACCGCAAGATTACTTTTTTTCCATACCATCGTCTTCCAACAATTAGTCCTTCACCAACTCCTAATGTTCCAATGTGTGGATTACCTGCATGAGGATCAACTTTGCCAATAATCTCGAGAGCTTTATTACGTGCTTGTTCATATGTTTTAACGCGCGCTAACACAATTTCACGTTTGCCGGTTTGAACAGGGGTATAAGTCACAATTTTTTTGGTGGGAACATCACTAATTATTTGGTAATTACTACCTTTAGCGATTGTAATTTTTGTACCATCGGCAGCTTGTACCGTTAAAGCCGACTTCTTAGACATAGTATTGAGTTTGATTACTGCTAATTTGGTGGTGTTGAGTGCATGTTTATAAAGATTTGCAACTGCTTTCGTAGCTTTATAATCAAGATAAATATGCGTGCCAGTGGCAACTGCTTTGCGCACCGCATCAGGAGATGGTATATGCTGCAAACGTTCAGCGAAATGAACACCAACTTGTTTCAAACTATCAACAACACCAGCAACGGTGAGATCTTGAAAATTAATTTCACTCAATTTTTCGGCAGCAATGCCACCAACATCGTAGGCTGCTTTGAGCACTTGGTAGGTAACTAGTGTACTCCCAGCATAGAGTTGCACAACGGCTGATGCAGCAAATCCAAGCGGATTGTTTTTAATGTCTTGGGCTGCTAATACCGCACCATCGGCAACACCGAGCGCAACTGCTTTGACATATTGCACGCCTTGTTTACATATAAAGAGGATATTGAGACCAGTTTTTATCTCATTTTGTTTAGTTTTCTCAACACCAGCTTGATTAAGATGTGCCAAATTGATGTGAAATTCTGCAGTATTTTTGTACCGTGGATTGGCATGAAGAGCTCCAAATTCATTAATGTTAATGACAAAGTTTTTGTGCAGTTCACGTTGTAAGGAGTTACCGCGGATGAACTCGTAGTGCGGTGCACTGATTTTGCTTTCAAGTAAGAGGATTTTACCTTCATTGGTGATGGCAAAGTTTTGGTTAATCTTGAAATCACCATCGCGTTGGAACCGATCACACGCAACTTCCCACTCATGGTGTTCTTGCGAAGTGAATGGCATTTCGTGCACGTGTTCAACAATGTGGTGAAATTCTTGTGTGTTAACTAAATGTTCATGATAATCGGCACCAACGACTTGAGGAAACTGCTCACACAGTTGATCAAAAATAGTGAGAGCATCAGTGCGAACTGATTGTCCATTTAACTGGATGGCAATTGTTTCAAGCCCGTTCGTTGCTAACTGTTGTGCGCTCTCAGGTGCATTAGTTGCGCGTACCGCAAGAAAATAATGCGCAAGATGCAGTTCATCAGGATGGTGTGCAAGATCTGCGCGGTCAAGATTAAGCTGCCACACAAGTGGATCGGCTTTAAAATCGTTTAAAATACCGCTCTGTGAATCGAAAAAGGTGCGTGCAACTGAAGGTTCCTCTGCTTTAAAGAGCATAAAATCGATACCAGAGCGGATATTGAATTGCAAGGTTGTTTGCAAATCAACCATCTCTTCAATGGTTTGCCTCAATTGCGGTGCACAGTGAACACGATCGATGCCGTACCGTTCATACACAAATGAGCGATACAGTTCACGTTGAGCCAATAATTTATTGAACGATTCACGTTGCAGAGGATTATGGCCAAGTTGAGTTTGTGCTTGTGGTGTGAGCTGCTTCCAGAGTGAATCGGTTTCATGAGCACGTAAAATACCAGATTCATTGTATTGCTGCGCACGCAGCGGTGCATGATAGTGATCATAGATTGATTGCATCAGCTGATCACCAGGAATCAGGTGCGCGCGAGCTTGATCAAATTGATTGTTTTGGCAGCAATCAACAATTTTTTGCAGTGCTTGATTGTAGGGATGCTGCATCGCTTGTGCAATTGAACAGCGACTGCTTGAAAGAGCGGATTGAATTTTGTTGATTGCTAGTCCCGTGCCGCGCACTGCATGACCAAATGGACTTGCATGATGATAGTCAAAAATGTCACGTGCCGAACTGTCGCCAATTGCATTAAGTGCAACCATGTACTCATCATGATCAAAATAAGTGCGCACAAACGGATCAAAGATAGCACCAAGTTGATCAGTTGGCTGTGCCGGAAGTAACTTGCCATCGTCAGCACAATAAACATTGACCAGTTGCTGTTTGATTGTTTCAATCAGGCTGCGATAACTGCTTGCAATTGTTGATGTATCAAAATTGATTATCTTCAATCGTGCGACAAGTGCATCAATACCGGTACTATTGGCACGCAGGGCACACGAAAAAAAGTTACTTAGCGTTTTATCGCGCAGAGCGAACGATGAAAAAAATTGTTCTGTTACTGCATGAACGTGCGCACCAAATTGAGTACTTGTTGAAGTGAAAAAAGATTTAATGCATTTGGCAGTAAAAAGTGCTAGTCCTAATGCACCAGAGCCGAAGAGCGTATTCTGTGCCGTGTTGTAGACACTGAAATCAGTATAGTTTGTCGCATTGCGCGATTCTAATGAAAGTGAAGGGAATGGCTGAGCAGTGAAAAAAAATGAAAGAAAAAGTAAACTAACAACTACTTTTTTGCGTGCATTCATTACCAACCTTTTTTATTACCATGCTATTATTGGCACAGAGTATAACGCTGCTACAATGAGTTGGCAAAAAAAGAAAGGTTTTATTTTGTGCTTGCTTGCATTAATGACGCTTAAGATTCGTTAAATGAGAATTTGTAATCGAGGTAACCAAATATAAAATCATACCAAGGGCGATGAGCGCCAAAAAAAATCCTAAATAAATAATGCCACTGCTGACAAAATTGGCAATGCAACTAAAGAGCAAAAGTGCACAGCTTCCTAGCGCAGCCCATGCTACCAAACGCGTGGATGTTTGCGCATCGCGATGCGCAACAATCAATCCAATGACACTGCACAAATAAGCGATTGTGCAACCAAATACACTCATTTGCTGGAGCGTTACTTGATGGCCGGAAGTCATCAGTAAATAGCCGCTGCAGATAACTGCTTCAGCTAATACGCATGCAAATGGGACCTGATATTTATTAAACGCAGTAAACAATCGTGAAAAAGGGAGGTGTTTATGTTGGGCAAGTGTATATAAATTCCATGAATTGCTAAATAAAATACCATAACTGCCACCTAATGCAGATGAAGCGCCAGCGATGTAAAAAAGTTTGAGCATAATTGCTTTGAACAAACCAGGATCAGGCATAATTCGTTGCAAGAGAACCTGAAAAATTCCCAAAAAGTTTGGCAGCTGCGTTAATTCTTCGCCGAAGGTAGTAAACATCAAAAATTGGTACAGTGTTGTAATAAACACAACAATACCAAATGAATACAGAATCGCTTTTGGTGCATTGCGCTGCGCATCTTCAATTGAATTACTGATCGAACATGCAACTTCAAACCCAACAAATGCATACAGTACCAACGGAATTGTTGAAGGAATTCCGGTAAGAAGTAAACTGCCGGCTGGAATGTGCCAGTCGGTAAAAAATGCACAGCAACTCAAAATTGCAAAAACAATGGGAGTAAATTTGCAAAAAATAAAACCGTACGTAATGCGTGTACTTGTTTTGAGATTGTATCTGTTCAACCACGTAAAGAGAACCAACAAAGCACCGTCGATTGCAAGGGATGGAATTGGATCAAGTGCTGGAATAATTACTTTGATGGTAGTTGTGAAAATGTGAATGAGTAATGCAGCTGAAGATAATTTGCCAATAAAATATGACCAAGCGCTCAAAAAACCAACTGAAGGATGAATATCAGTGGCAGCATACGTGTAAAAACCTCCCGAAGGATGCCGCTGCAGCGTTGCTGCAATCGAAAAAATAAGCGGCAGCATGAGCAGTGCAACAAGTAAATAGCTTGCAAAACCAAGAAATCCGGCAATAATAGCTAAATTTACCGTATTGATCAACACTCCAGTGCCAAACATAACGTTAATGTTAATTAGAATTGCATCAAGAAGTGAAAGTTTTTGAGTGTGCGCCATAAAAATATAACCTTTGAGTGCGCGAGATGCACTAGTCAAAATTAAAATCTATTTTGATTAGTGTAGCAAATTCACAAAACCGATCCAACATAGAGAGCTATTGATCCAGCAACACCAGCGTTCAAACTTTCTGTGCCGCCAGGCATTTCCAGCGTTAGTAATTCGTCGCAATCTGCTAATAATTGTGGCGCAATACCGTGAGCTTCGTTGCCAATCACGAGCAAACTATTTTCTGTAAGCTTTGATAATTTTTTACCACCCGAAACCACGAGTGCATGAAGAGTGAGTTGTTTTTTTTGTGCTAACAAATCATCCCATGAACATTGAACAATATCAACTAAGCCAATAGTTCCAACGGTAGCTTGTACACATTTTGGATTCCACGGATCGGTTCCTTCAACGATAACCACGGTTTTTTTACCAAATGCTGCACAGCTGCGTATCAGTGTGCCCATATTTCCCGGATCGCTGATGTTGACCAACACAATACCACTGGTTAATTGTTTGGGTTGCTCAGGCATTGCAAAACGTGCGACCATGCCACTTGGTGTTGTGCTCGGACTTATTTTTTTTAAAACATCTTCTGTTACAACGGTAATTTTGTTGTCAGCGCACAATTCTTGTGCTTTTTCCAATTGCACGTACGTGCAATAGAGTTCAAGCAAAGTACTGCCATTTTTAATCAGTGTGCTGCAGGTGCGAACACCATCGGCAATAAATTGTTGTTCAACAACGCGTGCGCGAGAATCGGTTGCGAGTTTTACTAAAAATTTAACATGTGGATTGTGGGTCGAAGTTATTTCGTTCATTTTAAATTTCACCGTTTAATATGCGTTGTCGATAATTATTCATGAGTTGGACCATAAAATGGAGATTATGAATGGTAGCGAGTGTGAGTCCCGTAATTTCGTGTGCTTTGAACAAATGATGAATATATGCTTTGGTGTACTTGGTGCACACGATGCAGGTGCATTCAGCATCAATTGGTTCAAATGCATTTTTATAGCTTGTTTGTAGAATTTTTACATTGCCAGAATTTGAAAAAAGTAATCCGTGCCGTGCACAACGTGTTGGATGAGAACTATCAAAAGTGTCAATTCCTAAAACCACCGCTTGTTCAATTGATGGAAGGTCACCAATTCCCAAAAGATGATTTGGTTTTTCAACAGGAAGTTGTGGCATTAA
>JAKJAQ010000015.1:0-266 GCA_022707425.1 Candidatus Babelota bacterium | reverse complement strand
GATCATTTCTTCACGATTTTTTCCCAGACTGCCACCAATTGCAAAACCATCAAACGGTTGTTGCGTTAAATAGTTTGCACTTTCAGCGCGTAATTTCGGGTCAATCCCCCCGTGAATAACCGCATACATTGCCTGATTTTGTGGAGACTTGAGATGATGATCAAGCGAACGCTTTTCCCAACGATGTGTGCGCTCGAGTGATCGTTTTAATGCACGTTCATCAATATGATACGGTGGCAATTCGTCAAAGGGAATAATAATATCGG
>JAKJAQ010000014.1:10957-13716 GCA_022707425.1 Candidatus Babelota bacterium | reverse complement strand
GAAAGCAAATGCTTCTGCAACCGATTTTGCTTATTTAGTTGATCGTATTCTCATCAATTTAGGAAAACTGCAAAAGTATGGAACGCAATTACAAGAACTGAATGGACACTTAGTACCAAAACCAATCGAAGATGAAACTACTGTTGATCAGCTGCGCAAAGAAGTGGGGATGCAACCGTTAAAAGAATACATCGAATTTGCAGAAAGCCATCTGTTGAAGAAATGAGTTTATTTTTTATTCTTTATCTGATGGATTCTATGCGAGGAAAATTATTCCAATGGCTACTTGTTTCAATAATGCGCCTTACATCATTCAGATCAAGTTCTCGTATTTTTGATCATCCAATGTTTTTAAGCTTTGTGCTACAATCATAAGTGTGCTTGGTAGATTAGTATGAAACATTGCATGATCACTCGCTTTCCATCCAAAAGTGACTATCGTTGATGTGTCTTAGGAAATTTTCTTCCTCTGTTTGCGCGGTTTGATCGGTCTGATTAGATAGATTGTTAGGTTGATGTTTTTTTTGATTTGCACGAGCTTGTTTTCGTGCTACATTTAATTTAGCGCGCATTTCTTCGCGTCGAATCTTACTTTGCTCATTAATTTTTTCTTTTTTGTCCATCGCATTAAGTGCGCTTGCACATGAGAACATCAACACAAACAATGTAATAATTTTCATAAACAAATCCTCAAAGCAAAGAAATCAAATAGTTATTCAACATCAGAGAAATTTGATTTTTTCCACGACGCGTTTGGATAATTGACTAATGTAAGCGGTGCTGGAGGTGTGGTGATTAATGCTGAAAATTTTTGCTGTTCATGAGCAATTTTTTTTATGGTAATTTCAGCTAAGCGAGCTTTTTGTAACTCAATTCGTTTTACTCCGTTTGCGCATGATTTTGTTGCTTGATGATTGGCTTTCTGAGCAATGAGATTGATTCGCCGTGCATCTTTTCCACCATATCTATTATTCATTGAGCTAAATGAAATACTAGACGAAAATAAAAAAATAAAAACAAGCATTTTCTTCATAACTTCAACCTTTAAAAAAACAAAAACATATTTATGCTGCGAATAATTGTAGCAGTTTGCTCTAAAAAGTATATTTTCTCTGCATTTTTGCATTATATGCATCGAAACAATGAAGTGTTAATATCAATTATTTTTCTCAAGTTGATTTGGAAATGGTGGCAGCAATTGTTGATGATTTAAGAACTCTATTCGATTCTTAATGTGTTGTTGAGCGGCGTAGCATTTGGCCCGATCTTCTGCGTTATTTATCGCATTTGTGGCGGCTTGAGAGGCACCATAGCCAAAAGCAGCCAACGACAGAACGCCCGCGGGAACATTTTGAAACTGTAATGCGCCTCCTAATGCTATAATACCTACAATCCAAGGAGACCATGCGTGTATTCGCTCTTTCGATGTTGCAGGAGTTGATTTATTGGAAAGAGTTGTTATTTTTTTGGAAAGTTCAACGCGGCAATAATCAAGCGCATTATTTGCGTCACTATTACCAGCTCTCACTTGAGCAAAGAATTCTTTTATGATCAGATTGTCGCGAGTTAATTCTTGCGATTCATAACTATTCGCAACGGTTAATAGTTTTTTACAACTTTCAGGATCATCGCATGAGGAGCGCATTATGTATATTTGAGCGGCATTATAATAGGGATTGTTTTTTATGTCATCAGCGCTTGCTTGATGATATGTTGTAATGCATAATGATAATAAAAACAATGAAAGAGAAAAGTTGTTTTTTAACATGGGTGGGTCCTCAAAAAATAATTGGTGCAATTTTGCAATGTACAGAAGAATTTGATTATTTAGACAGCCGATTTTTTACTCATTAATTATACTGTTTTATCAAAAAAAAGAAGCATCTTCGATTGTTTATTATTTTAATGACACAAGTTCTTTTCTTTACTAATGCCATTAGTTACACGTAAGATCAACTATTATTAAGGTCGGATTTGCATTTGGGGAGCAGTATGAATCTAAAAATAGTATCAATTCTTTTTTGCCTTATTACCAGTGGTACCGTTTTTTCCTACCATGAATCATGTTCAGATGGACCGCTGATCAAGCAGTTTTCATGTACGCTCAAAGGGGGTATTGCTCCTCTTGTATTTTCAAGTCGAGGATCGACCAATATAGTTGTATGTCCTTTTGTTCAACCATTTTTTGAGGCAGCGAAGGGGCAAAAATTTAGCCAGATGTGGCGCAACTATCCGCTTTCTATTGGCGCTGAATTTGGATATGCGGTTTGTAATAATGTTGAACTCTTTGGAGAATTTGACTACTGGCGCGCAAAAGCACGAAATAAATCATTTGTTGGACAGGCCCCATCGGGAGCCTTTGGTACTTTTTTTCTGTCATTGGATGATTTTCAAGCAGTGGCAGGTTATGTTGGCTGGCGTTATTTCTTTAATCGAATTCTGTGCAATAGGCTTTCATTTTTTCTCGGGTCAAAGTTTGGCATTATTAACTACCGTGAAGTGAGTACTAGCCCCTTAACGATTGTCAATGCTGTGGGGACGAGGCTTGTGCAAAATTCGATTTGGTTTGAGTCGACCAACGCAGTTAGTGGTGGATTGCATGTAGGATTTGATGTTTTATTTTCTGAATCATTTTCATTCTTTTTTAATGCCGAATTTGTTGCCTCAGGCGGCGTAAAATCGTTGTTTAATTTTGTCAAAGCAGATCCGACGATTTTTCCGAATTTTACCAATATAGTTCGTGAATCACCAGGAACGGT
>JAKJAQ010000014.1:10629-10947 GCA_022707425.1 Candidatus Babelota bacterium | reverse complement strand
AATTAATATTGGTATCCGGTTTTATTTTGGTTAAGAATATTCTTGCTCAATAGTGGCAAATGAAGCAGTTTGCATCGTAAAAACAGATATCATCTGACTCACTACTATTTTTCTGGTATAATTAATGTACTGATTAAATTATTTGTATTGCGCCCGTAGCTCAGGTGGATAGAGCGATAGATTCCTAATCTGTAGGCCACAGGTTCAACTCCTGTCGGGCGCACCAGGCATTTCCTTCAGAAATGACTGGCAGGCCAGTTTCCTTTACGGCATTAAAATGACATAAGGGCAGTTTATAGCCAAGGCTTTATACTTGGT
>JAKJAQ010000014.1:0-10594 GCA_022707425.1 Candidatus Babelota bacterium | reverse complement strand
AGCTGTGTTTCATAGTTACAAAAGCGATTGCTACGGATAATTGTGTTTAAGATGGTTGAGAAACAATCGCCGCAACAATCGCTTTTTTTGTTAGAACTACGCATTTTTTTGCATAATTCTTTTAATATATGTTACCTATTTTCTGTGATAAAAAAATAATTGATTTCCTATTAGAAATAATGATATTCTTAAAAGAAATATAATTGACACTCATGTTAAAAAGAGGGTAGCTTATGGCAAGATATGGAAAAGGTTCATCGAAAGAAGTAGAAAAAGAAATGCGCCTCTATAAACGTGGCAAAGCGGTGAGTGGCCGAAAAGGCAAAAAAGTTAAAAGTAGAAAACAGGCGATTGCTATCGGTTTATCAAAAGCGCGTAAAAAAGGGATGAAAGTTCCAAAAAAAGCTACACGCAGATAATATTTTTTTTAATATAAAAAAGGGAGTCTCTCATGTGTAACTGTAACTGTTCTTGCTGCAAATCTTGCAAAGCTTGTTCATCTAAACAAAAATAAGCATAACAATAAAAATAATCGCTCTTAATCGGGGCGATTATTTTTTTGCAAAAACTCAATTTAGGGGAGAAAATATATGCCCTATAAAGTTGGTCGAAAAACCAAAACGAAGGGATGGACAATCATGAAGAATGAAAAAGGTAAATGGAAAGTGATTGCTCATTCAAAAAGTAAGAAAAAAGCGCAAGCAAGCATTAGAGCTCGCTATGCTCGTTTTCGTGATTGATGAACCGTTCTCTATTGCATGTCAATGCAATAATCAGTAGTCTAATTACTAATCAAATCAGTATATAATCAATAATTTTTCTGTTGTTATCCATGAACAAAAAATATGTAGTCATTGGTTCATCTTCTGCTGGCATTGCTGCTGTTTCAACGTTACGTGAGTTGGATCATGAATCACACATTTCTGTTTTTTCAAGTGAAAAAGAATGGCCCTATAATAAATGTTTTTTGCCCGATTACATTGCAGGTGATAAACAGCGCGAACAACTGTTCATTCGTGATCGCATCTTTTTTGAACGTCAACGCATTGAGGCGCATTTTGGTGTTTGTGTTACCACTCTTGATGCAACGCAGCAAATCATTGGTGTGGAAGATGGTCGCCAGTTTGATTACGATTATTTGTTAATTGCCACTGGTGCGCGTGCAGTTCGCCCCTCAATAAAAAATAGCACTGTTCATGGTGTGTTCTTTTTTTATCAATTGAGTGATATTGATTTGATCAATTTGTATCGCGAAGAAAACGGAGTAAAAAATGTTGTCGTGATTGGTGCCGGCCTTACTGGCATTGAGTGTGCCGACGCATTCCAAATTCAAGGAATGAATGTTACGATTGTTGATGCGCATGCTCACCTTCTTGCAAAACATATTAACTACAATGCGGCACAGATAATCGAACACCGTGCACAAGAAGTTGGTATTAATTTTGTTTTTGATGCAAAGGTTGAAGAGATTATTGTTGCTGATAACAAAGTATGTGGCGTTCGGTGCTCAAACCAACAAGAAATCAAAACAGATATGATTATTATTGCTGCTGGTGAACTACCAAATTGTGAGATTGCAGCACAAGCAGGCCTTCGTGTTGCACACAATGGGATTGTGACAAATGCATATTTGCAAACTTCGGTGACAACCATTTTTGCGGCAGGTGATGTTGCACTGGTTAATGATTTAAAATCTGGTGAACTTGTGCGGAGTTTTAAATGGTCAGATGCTGCAAATCAAGGAACTATTGCTGCACACAATATGGTGGGTAATCAGCGAATCTATCCAGGAATTGTCCGCGTTTCTGGTTCATATTTTTTTGGAGCACGTTTTTTTGTTGCTGGTAACAAAGATTTGCTTGGTGAGCAGATCATTTTTCATGACGAAAAGACCAAAAAATACGCAGCAGTGACGATGCACAATGAAAAAATAGTTGCAGCAATGTTGTATGGCCATGAAAGTGCGGTCTCCTTCGTGCGCAGAGCATTCACACAAAATCTTCAAGTGACCGAAAACTTAATAACTGAATGGTTGATTGGTAGCATCGATTAATTTAAATAATTTTAAATTTGAGATGGCATGGGAAACGGTACCATTTTTTTGTAAACGTAAAATTGTTTTTTTTGTTTGTGCTGTTGCAAGTAATTGATCAAATGTTTCAATTTCTTTAAAGACTACGTTGAGTGGTAGTTCGTGAACTTTACCGTATCCTTGTGCATATGCACGTGCTTCAATAATGGTGTGTGTTTTGAGATTGCTAATCACCATCACATGCCCAGGAAACCAAATAATATCTCCTTCTTCAATGCTTGCATCATTTTTTATTTCTTTCAAATGGTTTGCCATTGTTGCCGTATTTTTATAATAAAAAGGTAGTGTGCATAATTGTGCTGCTCGCACAATCATTCCTGCGCAATCAAAACCGGCGTGCGGTGTATGGTGTCCATGAAGAGGATTATAATTAACAATACCCCCAGTTTCTTTGTGTTCAATAAAATGTTTTTCGTGATGAAGTTGCGTAAAGCTACACCCTCCCCAAACATACGGGATAAAACCGTTTCCGGGTTTGGCCCAATTGCGCAAAATGGCAACAAACTGATTTCGTTTTTTCTGCAGTGGTTGACCGTGATCAATGTGTATACATTTAGTTGTTGGCAAATGAATAATTTTTTCAACAACAGAATGAGGGTCAATCACAGAAACTGCATAGGTGTTATGTATCTCATGGTGCCGCTGTGCAATAACAAAACGGGTACCTGCAGAATAAGTTGTGCGTGTAGATGAATCGTAATGAGGAAATAATAAAGCAATTGTTTCTTGCTGAATAGTGTCATTTTTCTGTGTGCGAAAATTTATTGGTTGTGGAATTGTTGACAGTGAAATTTTTTTGCTCTGTAATTGATCCAATGTCATGAAATTTTTCTTTAGCGACCAAAAGGTGGTTTGTGGCGGTCCACATGGGGTTTGCTCGTAAAACACCGAATTGAGAGAAATGCGTACTTGGTCACCTTTTTCTTCTTCGATCGTAACAATTTCGTTGAAAAGAATTTGATGGATTCGCTGGCATGAAGTGACCGGTTTTGTGCACAACGGTAATGAATAATATAGTTTGTTATCTGCTGGTTGACCAATTAAATCGGCAACGGGCACAATGGTAACCGCATAAGTTGGTTCTATGCAGAAAACAAATTGTGCTAACATGGTCAGAAAAAATGTGACACAACAAAAAAAAGTGCGCATGGTCGCCTCCTGTATCTAGTATTTTCTATTTGGACAATAAAAAACAAGGATATTCATTGGAAATGTGGCGGCAAAAGAGCATAAAAGGTTTTTTTATTGCAGAAAAAATAAGATTGTACCGCAATCAGCTACGAAAGTATAAATAGTTTAATATAATTGAAAATAATATTCAATCTGCGATATTATGATAAATGAAAATGAACAGTGGCTGAGGAAAAAATATGCGATTGATTAAAAAAAAATTGGGGTGGTTAGTTATTCTGTTTTTTGCTTTGAATAATGCTGCTTTTTGCCAAACGTGGGTGTGGCGCTATAAAAAGCTGCTTACACAAACTGAGCGTGAAGAAAACAAGCTCCGTTCAGTTCTTTTTTTTGGAAAATTAAATATTGAATCGTTCTCACAACTTATTTTTGCGTGGAACGCATTTCGTCCTGAGCGCGGTTATTTCAAATTTGCTACGCAAGTGCGCGATACAAAAACAGGAAAGTGGCATGATTGGCACTCGATGATTGAGTGGGGCGCGAATGCACAACGATCTTTTTTTAATGAAAGTTCTACGGGTACCAAATATCATCACGTTCGACTCGAACTGCCTGAATCGAAAAGTGGCGATGCATTTCGCATAAAAGTTGAAGCGCATGAAGGGGCAGATTTGTCACTACTCTGTGGATTATATGTAACGGTCGCGCATTATCCTTCGTTTTTTGGCGAAAACTATGAAAACGTACGAATGCTTCCTTCTGTCAAAGTGAGCGGGGTACCAAGTCAATCACAAATGGTGCTTGACCACCCCAAAAAAGAAGTCCTCTGCTCACCAACTTCATGCAGTATGGTTGCTAGTTATTTGACCGGCCAACACATTGACCCAATTTTTTTTGCTACGCGAGCATACGATTCGGGGCTTGATGCCTATGGAAGTTGGCCGTTTAATACGGTGCATGTTTTTGAAAAGTCTCGCGGATCGGTTCTTTTTTATGTAACGCGGCTTAATTCATTTGCAGAAATTCACCGCTCATTACAAAATAAGTTACCGGTTATTGTTTCAGTTCGCGGAACAATTGATGGCGCTCCGCAGGAATACAAAAATGGTCATTTATTAGTTATCGTTGGGTGGGACGCAACAAAGTCAGCGGTGATGTGTCACGATCCTGCATTTCCAGCAACTGAAAAAACCGTTGTTTCGTATCCGCTACTCTCCTTTCTTGCTGCGTGGGAGCGCTCGCGCCGTCTTGCCTATGTTGCAGAACTCTCCCCGATCGCATTTGTACCGCATTAAAAACATATTCTAATTGAATTTATTGACGATTCTTTTCTTTTGTTATTAATCTATAATTAGATCAGAATTGTTGCATGCCTACAAGTAGGGGGCGAATATGAAAACGAACTATGTGCTATTGGTTTGTGCACTTTTAGGTTGTACGAGCTTTGGTGCTGCAGATCGAACGACGTTATTAACCAAAGCTTTTTATAATCAAGGAAAATTAAGTGACAAAATTGTTCTTTATTTTGACAAAGAGCCGCTGTGTAATCAGCTGCCCGTGCGTCCCAATTTAAAACAAACTGAAACCAAGGTTGAAATTACGCTCATTTTGCCGCTTGTTTCAATTGGATCTGACGCTAAAAATGCAGTTCACAAAATAAATAAAATTAAGCACGATGGCTATTCTATTTCCGTTTCTCATGTTGACTTACCGGTAAAAGGTATTCGTGTGTTAATTTCATATAATCCTGAACTGGTTACGCTCGATTATTCAACATGTGATGTTATTAGTGCACAGAAAGGATTAGTAATTAGTTTTCATGACAAAAGAATGCTTGAGAAAATCAAACAGGCGAGTAATCCAATATTGCGCTATGCATCTGTAGATAATCGCCCAAAAAAAAAGATTGTAATAGATTATGGTCACGGTGGGTCTGACAACGGCACTATTGGTTGTCACCATCTAAAGGAAAAAGATGTGACGCTTCAAGTAGGCAAAAAAGTGGTTGCACTGCTGAAAGAAAAAGGCTTTGATGTTAGTGTGACCCGTGATCGGGATTGTTTTGTTGCACTTGATCAGCGCACTTCAGCTGCAAATAACCAAGAAGCTGATCTGTTTGTTTCTATTCATGCAAATTCCGGAATATCAAAAGAAGCACAAGGTGTTGAGACGCACTGGACACCGCGCAGTTTATTACATAAAAAAATAGATGCAGCTGCAGCATCGTGCCGTGATATCTTAGAGTTGTGGTATGCGAATCTTGATAAACAGACACACCTTCTCGCTCAGTGTGTTCACAAAAATTTGATACATACGGTGCATTATCAGTATGCAGATGTGATTGATCGTGGTACCAAAAAATCCAATGCGCAAGTGCTCATTGGAACTGATATGCCATCAGCATTGATTGAGATTGGTTTTTTGTCACATAAGGCAGAAGCAGCTCGACTTGGAGAAAATGGTTATCAAACATTAATTGCCACTGGTATTTGTAAGGGAATAGAAGCATATTGTAAACAAGTACCAATGAGCTAATTGAAGTGATGTTGATTAAAAATGAATGATCATGGTACACTGCGTTTAAAAAACAACGATCATTTGAACATTTTTTTAATTGTAGAGCTGCTGTATTGTGTTGACTACTATTTGGGAACAATTTTTATTAATCGCGCGTGAAGAGGCAGGAAGCCGTGTTGTAGAAACATGGCTGAAAGCGGTTACGCTGACAAAATGGGATTCGTTACATAAAACGATTCACATTAAAGCACCAAATACCTTCGTCAAAGAATGGATCAAATCAAACTATCTTACTATTTTTCATCACCATTTGAGCCGTTTATTAAATGTTGATCAACTCAAAATTGTATTTGCGCAAGATGGCGAAACTATTCAACCGATGCATCATGCACTTGATGCAATAAAAATAATGCCTGCACAGTTGATAGTGCCCCCAGAACAACAGAAAAAAAATGCTAAGCTTGTTAAAACTGCGGTTACACCATTTCGTCACCAACTGAATAAGAACTTTGTGTTTGACACATTTATTGTTGGTCCAAATAATCACATGGCCTATGCTGCTGCCTATGCAATCACGCAAAAATTAGGAAAGTTGTATAATCCACTTTTTATATATGGTGGTTCTGGTTTAGGTAAAACGCATTTGTTACATGCAATTGCACATGAGATAAAAAATAATTACAAAGATGTCGATGTTCTTTATCAACCGGCAGATCGTTTTGTGAATGAATTTATTCATGCAATTCGCTTTGATAAAATTCATCAATTCCAAGCAAAGTATAAAGAAATTGATCTTTTGCTTATTGATGATGTGCAATGTATTTCAAACAAAGAACAAACGCAAGAAGCGTTTTTTCACATTTTTAATAGTTTGTATGACGCGCACAAACAAATTGTTTTTTCAAGCGATTCATATCCTGCAAATATTCACGGAGTGGCCGAACGATTGCGTTCGCGCATGGCAAGTGGGTTAGTTGTTGATGTTCAAATTCCTGCTATCGAAACAAAAATTGCGATTTTAAAACGAAAAGCAGAATTTCAGCATGAAGAGTTGCCTGATGAAGTTGCAGCATTTATTGCATCAACGGTCAATTCAAATATTAGGGAGTTAGAAGGTGCATTTATTCGAGTCAACGCTTTTGCACAGTTAACTAAGCAACCAATTTCGTTAGAACTTGCAAAAAAGGTATTAACGCATAATGGAAAAAACACGGTTGAACGGCACACGATCGATTTTGAACGTATTGTAAAAGCGATTGGATCACATTATTCATATACGTTAACCGATCTGCGTTCAAAAAAAAGAAGCAAAGAGTTGTCTTGGGCGCGCCAACTTGCTATGTATTTTATGAGAAAGCTCACCGATAAATCGTTACATGAAATTGCGCTGTATTTGGGGCGCAGTGACCATTCAACCGTGATTCATGCTTTTCGCCAAGTTCAAGATCGGGCAGAAGCAGACCATGCATTTCATGATCAGATAAATCGGATGAAGGAAGAAATATTGTATTAAGCACTAAGGGGGAGAGAAAAATGAATTACAAAATTATCGTGTTGTGTATCTGCCTTGCACAAAATGCTTGTGGAGCTGCAACGGCGCCTGCCGATAAACAACTTTATGAACTAGACACGCGAAATTTTGATTCTTTTGTAAAAAAATATATTCCTGTGGCGAATCAAAATGATTTTAAAAAATATTATCAAGAAATGCTTAATGCAGAAAATGCAAAACGAACAACTAAACGTCAGAAAATAAAATCTGATAAACGCATTCAAGCATTGGCTGTTCAAGGTAAAACGGAACTTGAAATAAAAGAACCAAAATTATATAAACAATTGTTGCAGCAACCAGGTAATGAAAAAAGCAAAAAACAACTCTATGTTCGGTATGGTGCTTACCAAGAATTTATGACTTACAAAGTGAAGATGCAAAACTCAATGTATGCAAAAGCGCGTACCTATGTGCGCGATGCGAGTACAAAAGTAGTGAGCTGGGTAACTTCGTGGCGAAAACCAAAAGTTGTTGCTTAACTGATAAGTTGATCATGCGGAGCACCGTAGTCTAAATACATTTTTTCTTCGATAATCATTGAACCTAACAATTCGTTGATTTGACGTTTTATTGCGGCTCGGCGGTCGTTAGTAATATAGACGCTGCGAGCGAGTGCGATAAACACATCATCAAACTCTTTGCGGAACTCTTTTTCGCGAATGCGATCTTCGATATCCCATAAGAGTTCATTGACTGTTTCTAACTGATGCGTGAGCTGTTGTAATTTTTCGCAGGGGTTTATCTGAAGAGCCAATGTTGCGCATAATGTTTCAAGTTCGTAGGTTACATTTTTTAATTTTTCAGGATCGGTCATTTTGCGTTGTTTAATTTGTAGGATGGTTATTTTGTCAATGAGTTCGCCAAATGAAACTTCTGCTTTAATGGTGGTTGCGCGGGTCGGTACATTCAGTTTTTCTTTTTGCAACCATTGCATTGGATACAAATGGTTAAGAATAAAATCTTGCACTTCCTGTGGGGTTTCTAATGTCGCAAACTGTATTGTTTTAAGTAAGCTTGTGACCGTATTGGCAAAAAATAATCCTTCATCATCGATTGTTTTTACCTGTTTGCCTTGCACAATAATGTTCCAGGGTAATAAATCTCTGTGTTGACTTGACGCGAACTCAATTAATGCCGAAACAATGGTTTTTGTCTGTGGCCATACCCCATTTAATATTTTGAATGTTACAAAATTGATGCCAGGATACCAATCTCGCGTCACGGTAGTACCGTTTTCAGTCTTAATGAATTTTTTTTCTGCGAAATTGCTTTTAATACTATAGGAACTATTTGTTTCTTGTGCAGAAGAACCATAGAACCAATGTTTGTAAGGGATCTGATTTTTCCCAATATAATAGAGTCTCATTTGTGAAAGTGCTGTTTTGTCGGTGTGGCGAGGTGTTTGCGCAATAACGGTGCCGCCTTTTGCAACTAAATATTCTTCCATCTTTTTTATTTCAGCATTGTGTGCAAATACTTTGTCAGTTGACGGTGGAATTTCTACCACAATATAATCCCCAAGAGTAAAAAGAGCATCGGCTGCAGCTTGCCATTTGTTGCCAAAATGATGAATTACATTAAGCGCTAAAACAACATCGAAATGTTCAACTTCTGAAAGTCGTTTAAGATCGCTCACTTTTAGATGTTTTTGCAAATAGATTATATGATCAAGCGAATTATTTTGTTTACAAAGCTCGAGAAGTTCCGCTGTCCAACCGGTGCTATTTTTATAATCTCCTTCAATCATAGTAACATATGCATAGGGAAATTCGTGCGCGATGCGGAATGAAAAATAACCTTGCGATGCGCCAATATCAATCACCGAAAATGGGCGTTTATAGTTAATCAATAATTGTCTAATTGCTTCATAGCGAGTTGCTGATTCTCTAACACCTTGTGAAACAACGTGGCCATTGATAATAATATCTTGATATTGTTCAGCGTTAAGTGCACAAACAACTACCAAAAAAAATAGACGAACTATTTTGCCCATTCTCCATCCCCCAGCGATAATTATTGTACTTTTACTGTAGCAAAAAGTCGCGGTAGTATGTCAATGTTTTACGAGTAGAAATTAATTGTTAATAGCAGGTTTAGCTAGTGCACTCATTTCATTTCGTATCTGTTCAATGACTGAATTCCAATCACCATTTTTTGATTGTCGGAATAATTTCATTGTTGGATACCATGGTGAATCAGTTCGATTTACCATGTAGCGCCAATCAGCAGCAGCAGGAAGAAGAACAAAGACTTTTTTTCCAAGACCGCCAGCTAAATGGGCAATAGAAGTATCAACTGAAATAACCAAATCAAGATTTTCAATTAATGCCGCTGTGTCTTCAAATGCACCACAGTTGCGATCTAAATTTGGAATCGTGACGAAATTAGATAGTTGTTCACCTTCAGCAAGTTGTTCTGTGCCACAACCAATTTGTAAGCTATAAAATGTCGTGTTAGGAAGAGAAAAAAGTTGTTTTAATAATTGAAACGGAATCGACCGTTGTTGATTTTCTTGATCATTGCGCTGTGTACCTTGCCAACAAAGACCAACTTTTAATGTGTGCAGAGAATCGAGCTGGGAACGCCACACAGAAATGCGTTCAGGGCATGCTTTTAAATAAGGGATTGTAGGTATCGTTTTTTTTGTGCAATTAAGCAATGCCGGCAAACTCCACAAATGGGCTTCATAATCATAATGAGGAGTGTTGGCTGGATCGGTTAGGAACATTCTGCATGGATCATATGAACCGGGGCAATTTGGATATTCGGGGTGATTATTGATGGTATAATCTATGTAATAATTGTTTTGCACAAAATTAACGGTTGAATGTGGAGCAGCGATGATAATGGTTTGAGTGGGGCGATCTTTTAGTAATTTAATAAATCGCATCATCATAAATAAATCGCCGTGTCCCCAGTTTGGGCAATGAATTAAAATTGATTTTCCTATTAATGATTCGCCGTGCCACTGTTTTGCAAGCGGCATTACTTGCTGAAAATGTACATCAAGAAGTTCAAATCCTTTGGTAAAATGGTCGCAAGCGAGATGTGCAAAACCGAGCTCCAATAAGAGAGCTGAATCGTTAGGATTTTTTTTAGAAGATTCGCGAAAATAGATAAGTGCTTTAGCATATTCACCTTGAGCGCGCAAACTTTTGCCAACCGCATATAATTCTTGGGCAGAATAATCTGAAAGTTGGGTTGCCGATAACCAACTAGAACACAATAAAACTATGCTTAGCAGAGTGCGACATTTACTCATTTTTTTTCTCCTTACTGTTCATGAATATTTTTCGTCGATG
>JAKJAQ010000013.1:5968-19898 GCA_022707425.1 Candidatus Babelota bacterium | reverse complement strand
CCTGCCGCTATTGTCACTTTTTGCATTGCAGGACTCATTGATTGCCATGCATTTTGTAAAGTTTCTGTTGCGGGTTTCCACAAGCTGTTAAATTCCCAGCCAAATGCTGGTGCTGTAATAATAAGTGAAAGTAACATTAATTTCTTCATGTTGTTCCTAAAAAAGGGAAGCATATTTCAGCTTCCCTTCAATTTTTTTTGATGAAATTTGAATTAATCTAATTTATATTTAATATCATTAAAAAATTTCTTTGTGTTAGATCTCATCCATTTATCAGTCTCATTATCTTTTCTGTATAGCAATGATTGACGATTTGGCCAATCATTAATATGAATAGTTGGAACGCTCTTATCTGTACCAATTACATTTGACATATAAGTACTTACATTATATTTATTTTTGGTTTGCCAAAAAAAACCATACTTAAAAGTCGCAATATGCTTATTTTCTTTTTGTGACTGTTCAATCTGCTTAGCGGTAAGCGTACCCTCGTCTATTTTATCTCGCTGCATTTTTGCATGTTTTTCAGCTTTTTCATAGGCAACTTGTTTTTTTATTGGCCATGCTGCGTAAACTGCGCCACCTGCTGTAACAACTCCAGCAGCAATCATCACTTTTTGCATTGCAGGACTTATTGATTGCCATGCGTTGCTGATTGTTTCTGTTGTTGGTTTCCACAAGCTGTTCAAATCCCAGCCAAATGCTGGTGCTGCAAAAAATAACGAAAGTAATAATAATTTTTTCATAGTGTCCTCAATTTAAAGATTTTTAGCTACTCTTTCTTATAGTACCACTATGGGTGATTATGTCAATTAGAAATTATAATTAGTATTGGCATTTTTAATAGTGCGTTATATAAAAAATCTAATCAAAGCAATGAGTTAATTTATGACCAATTATTTCTTTTTTTGGAGTGCTTCAAATTCAATAATCTCATCATCACAAGCATCTATGATTTTTTGTAACTCTTCTACTTTGCTTTTTAGCCAAGAGCATAAATCGCTTCTGCATAGAATCTCATGGTTGCATACCGTATTTTTAAATTCTTTGATTTTAGATAATTCGCGGTTTACTTTTCTGCGTTTGATTTTTACATCAACAAAACGTTCTTCAAGCGTGTTAAAACATGGCTGCTGCTCAGCAACCACATATGGCACAGCAAAGAATACCATGAGTAATAATTTTTTCATGTCCCAACTTTCAAAAAAAATAATTAATTTTCCAATTGTGCCAATCCATGAACTTTGCTGCGTTTAAACATAAATGAAAAAAGCATGCATACGGCAATGAAATAAACTACATTAAGCATGAGTGCTCGCAGTAATAATGGTGTTACATACTCACCAACAACAGCACCGCGCCATGCTTTGAATGTGTACGCCATCGGCAAAAAGGTGCTCATTTTTTGCATCCAGAGTGGCAAGACTTCAACTGGGTAAAATACACCACTAAATGGTGCAAAAAACCACCCGAGTGGCCACGGCAACGATTGTACTTTGTATCCCCAATAAATAAACAACGACGCAGAAAAAATACCAATAATCCAGCCGGATATAAGCTGCATGATAATGCACCATACGAGCGGAGTTCCAACATTGAATAAATTAATTGACCACAAAAGCCAAACTGCTCCAGCACACACCAGAATGGTAATCATTACTCGAATGATACCCAGTGTTAAAAGCGCAGCCAACCATTCCCAGATGCTCATGGGTGTTGAAAACAAATTAATTAAATTGCGGCTCCAGTTTTCTTCCACAACATTGACTGAAACTTCCAAACTCGCACGATACAAAATGTTCCACAAAAAAATGCCGCCCAAAACTGAAATCATAAACACTGGTGAATGCGTTCCATCTTTTTTACTCACCCATTCACTCATGTATCCCCACAATAACATGTCAAAAATTGGCCAGTAAAAACTATCAATAATGCGATATAAATCTCTAAACTGAATGAGCAAATGCCGCTGTATCATGCCACTTATAGAACGTAAGCGCAAATTCATACAAATTCCTTATTTGGATCGTGCGATATTTAAAAAATAATCTTCAAGAGTGGGCTTTTCAAGAACAATGTGCGAGTACAAAATCGAATGCTGTGCACATTGTTGCAAAAATAAGCTGAGTTCTTTTTCATCCAATTCAATTGCGACAGCATTTTCATTTATTTTAAATTTCATGTGCTGCGCATCTAATAACTCAATTAATTCTCTTTTGCCGCTTGTCACCGTAAACTTGAGCACCGAAGTTGATACCGTTGCTGCCAATTGTTCTGGTGTATCGGTTGCAATGATTGAACCATTTTTTAAAATAAGAACGCGATCGCACACATGCGCAACTTCATCCATATCGTGCGATGCTAAAAGCATTGCGGTTTTATATTTTTCTTTTTGTTCAATGAGAAAATGGCGAATAATTTCCACCACATCAGGATCAAGTGACGCAGTTGGTTCATCAAGCAAAACAATTTTCGGGCTCGCCAAAAACGCTTTTGCCAACATAATGCGCGTCATCTGCCCGGCAGAAAGGCCACGCACCATTTTGTCAGCAAGCCAGCCAACATGAAATGCTTCAATAAGTTGTTCTATTCTTTCATCACTTTTTTCTTGCGACAATCCATAGAGTGCGCCAACAATGCGCAAATTTTCACGCACGGTCAAGCGCGATGGAAATCGTGCGTATCCAGTTGCATAACCAACTTGCTCCATTACTTGTGTGTGATGGCGTTCAAGATTTTTGCCAAAATAGGTAATTGTTCCACTTGTTGGTGTGAGTGTACCAAGCAACATTTGTATTGTTGTTGATTTGCCAGCACCATTTGGACCCAAAATACCAACAATTTCACCTTCATTGACCGTGAACGAAATATTGTTCACTGCAACAAATGAATGTGCTTGGCGAAATAACTTTTTTGTATGAAATATTTTTGTAAGTCCGTTAACCTGCAAAAGAGATGACATGATTTTTTCATCTTTCAAGAAATAAATTGATGAACGATCATTATCAAAAATAACACAAAGAGCTCTTTTGCGCTATAGTACGCTTATGAATTGATTGCAGGTGCGATGTTTCGCTTTTTAAACCGGACATATCCTTGGCGCAACTCTTCTTGATAAAATAAATAAAGGCCAACAAAAACAACCGCACTTGAAAAAAAGAACGTCCAGGTCATCTGTTCATGCAAGAACAACACACCAAATAGCGCGGCGAAAAGTGGACATAGAAAACCGGCAAACGATAAAAAAGTTGCGGTATATTCTTTGAGTAACCATCCATACAGATTATAAAAAACGCCATTTACTACAATAATAATCGCTGCAGTAAGTGCAACGAACGGCCACACCTGTGTTACCGGCGCAGGAACGAACCCTTCAACAAACCATGAAGTAATCAACGCCAACAATCCTCCACCAAGCATACCAATACCATTAATTTCAATCGGTGAATACCGATTTGTTTGCAACAATGAGCGCATCACAATCCATCCTAAGCACGATGAAGTAACGGCACCAAGCATTGCAATTTCGGGCAATGAAAGGAATAAGAAAGACCCAAATTGTTCTTCTTGCGGCATGTGTTGAATCAATTCTGGCAAAAAACCAACAACACCAATAATTAAACCGAGCGTTTTTTTGAATGTCATTCGTTCAGCAAAAAAATAATACGAAAGAAGAGCAGTAATAAATGGGGATAAATTAAAAAAGAACGACGATTTAAATGAAGTTAATCCTTGCAATGCCCATAAATCGAGCACATAGGCAGCATAGATATGAAATAAAACAATTGCTGCAAATTTCACACGATCAGATGAATGAATTCTTGGTAAACGGCGTTGATAAAACATCCATCCACCTAACAGTAATAATCCTGCACAGAGCATGCGCACACCAACAAAAAAAATTGGTTTACTAAAAAGTAAAACTGCTTTACAGAGCGTAAAGCTGCTTGCACATAATGCATAGAGCACAATAATTAAAATCATTCATCATTCTTTCATGACAAAAAAAAGCCTGGAAAAAACACCAGGCTTTTTTATCAATATTCGTTATTATTTATCGGTGATGGTGATCACAGTCGCATGCACCGCATCCTGAACCAAACATCATAACCAACATTAAAAGACTTATTACACCAGCAATACCAACGATGTAATCAATAGTTCTTGAATATTGTGAAATATGAGCCATATCCAATACATTGTAACCCATTGCCATCAAACCAATATGAATTGATGCAAGTGCAGTAATAAGCCACACAATAGTTCCTAAAGTTTTCATCATAGGCGATTTCATGCCTTCTCCTTTTTTTATGGTAATAATGAATAATACCCTTTGCACCGCAAAGCATACAATATTATAGGTAAGATGCAAATAGTTTTGTCAATCATTACTACCATTTGTCATTGATGCATTATAAACCACCAGGACCGATAACTATTTGATTTTGAAGATCAGATTTATCTTCAATGAGTTTTTCATTTAGAGCATCCGCCGCACGCGAATATTGCGCAATCGTGTCAAGCATGGTGCCATTAATTAATTGTGACATGCGTGTTACCAAATCATTTCCAAACTGTTCTGCCGGGGTACCTTTGATTCCTTGCAAATCACTTTGTATTTGTTTGACACCGCTCATTGCTGTTTGAAGATACGCAAGTTGTGTGTCACGAGCATCAAACATCATTCCTACCCAATCAGCAAATTGTGCCTGTTTTTTTAATGTCGGTGGGTTAATTTTCATTGCATCCCACCCCGTAATTAAAAATTCAATATTGGCTGCAGCACTGTTGACCGTATCCAACGTTTTATTATAGTTGGTTGCCAAATCGGTAACTGCTTTTGCAAGGAGCTTGTTCGCTTGCTCAATGTCAGTTTTTTTTGTTTCATCTTGTAATGCAACGGTTAATCGTTTTTGAATTTCATCTTCAGTTGGTCTGTCACCTGGTTTGTATCCTAATAATTTTAGATAATTTGATTGCGCATCATCATATCTTTGTTGGGCCGTTTTTAAAATCGGAACGGTCGTTTCAAAGAAGGTGCGCAGATATTCACCAATTGATGCGATGGTTGTTTTTAGCGGTTCAAAGAATTTTGCAAACGTCATTTTTTGTGTAGCATCAGGCAACTGTGGCACTTCCTGCGTTGCCGCATCAACAATGACCAATTTTTCGCGATTAATAATTGCTTGCGCTTTATTGATTTGTTCAAGTGCTTGCGCTTGCTGTTGTGTATTGAGCGCATCTTTTAACGAGTTACTTAGCTGATCTGCATATTCTGCAGCCGTCTTTACATATTGCGCTCCGCCAGCGACAAAATTCGCACCTTTTTCAATCAATGAACGGTTCTTGTCAGCAAATGCTAAAACTTTTTGCATGCGCGGGAGAGCAACATCTGCAATATTACCAACAACCGATTTTGGTAACATTTCAATCACTGGCTTAACAGTATCAATCGCACCTTGAGCCAGATCAATATATTTTTCAATGCGCTGGACTGTTTGTGGCAGCTTGCTCATTTCTGCAGCAATTTTTTTTACCGCTTGAGAACCCTTTTCAAGCTGGCCGCCGGCTTTATGTACTGCATCTGCAATGGGGGTAATTTCCATCGCTTTAGCACTGACTGCTTCAAGACCAATTCCCATCGGCACGAATAAGAATTTTACCACATTATCTAATACTATTGGGGCAGCAGCATCTAAATAGGCTTGCGTGTTATCAAGCACGCTCGTTAACAAAGTTTTATTATTTTCAATTTCAGCAGGCAGTGGCTGTTCAACGGTTATATGATTTTTTAACGAAGCGATGGTGGCATCGAGAATTGAAACCATTCCTGCTTCATTCGATTCTAAATTGTAATGCTGCAGCGCTGCGCGCAAATTTTCAACTTTAGCAAGTTCAGTTTTCATTGAGTTAATATCATTTGCTTCGATCGCATCACTCACAATTTTTGCTTGATTGACAAACTCTTCACTCACTGCAGTAATTTGGTCACTCAGAATTTTGTTTTGTAAACCTAATCGTTGTTCTAATTCGTTTCGCGGTGCCGGTAACGGTTGTTTTTGAAATGCTTGAATTTCGTCAATTCGTTGTTGTGCCTCATCACTACTATTTTGATCACCAACTGTTTGTGCAACCGCACTTAAATCTGCTAATGATTTGAGCTGGTCAGTATAATTTTGTTTTTTTATTGTTGAAAACTGATCATCAAAAATAATTTGTGCTTCGTCAGGTGTCAAACCAATCACTTCTCTTTCAAGTTCTGCTTTATAATTAAAAATTGGAGGCACTGGAATCGATTCACGCAATGCGGTTAATTTACCTTCAATTAAATCGATATCTTTCTGCGCATCAATTACTGCTTCTTTTAAACCCGAAAGCTCAGTTTCAACGCGCGTAGCACGGTCTTGCCACAATTTACCGGTATTCATCCAATCTTGATAACTTGGTGAATTGGGATTATTCGCAGCAAGTTTATAATACCGGTTACTTTTATCGAGTGCATCCTTAAGCTCTTTTTCACGTTGTGGATCTTCAGCTTTTTTCTTTGCGTCGTCATATTTTTTTTGTGCATCTTGCAATTCTTGTTCAAGTTGCGTTTCCGCTTTAGATATTTCGACCGGCTTAACATCCATAGATTGAACAAATGATGAAGTGCCCAGCACCAATAGGATCAATAATCTCTTCTTCATTGTTCATCCATCCCTTTTTTATGTTTTCTCAGTTAAAGCGGTTTCCACATCTTTAAAAAGTTCTTTAGTACGTTTTTCAACACTGTCTAATTCTCTGTTAAGATCTACTTCTTTTTTTTGTAGATCATTTAACTTTTGATTATATTCAGCATCGCGCATTCTATTTGATGGCAATGTTAAAAGACCGGTTCCTAATAAGGTTGTTTTTAAATCATCTTGCTGTTTTGTCAGTTCTCGAAGTTCATCACGAATTGCATCTTCGTGCGCATGCAATCGCCGCAACTCTTCTATATAATTTATCGGAACAGCACTATTGAGTGAAAAATGGAAACAGAACATAAGCAATACAAATGTTCTTGCAAGGCCACTGTTCATAGCGCCAATTCTCCCCTATTTTTTGCCGGTTGATTGTGCCTGTTGCTGAACAACTGTTTTTAGCTGTTCTTCCAATGTTTTTTGCTCTTGCTTGAGCTGTTCTTTTTCTTTGGCATACCTATTTATTTGTGTTTGAATTTCATCAACTTTTTGTTTATAAGAAACATCTTCATCGCCACCTATTCCAGACCACACTAAATGGCTGTTTAATTTTTTCTCATTTAAGTAACTCAATTTACCGGCAACACATGCTTGATTTTCGCCATTTTGCTCCAGAGCTTGGCGCACACTGGCAAGTTTTGTTTCATACTCAACTGTCGATTGACCATAGGTTACTACTACCGCGCTGAGGCAAAATGCTAAACTGATAATTTTTTCTATAGAAATCTTCATGGGATTCTCCTTTTATATTAAAATAAGTAATTCAGTCTGAAAAAATCAACACTTTGCATTTTTAATCTACTCCGTTGATTGCTCTTTGAAAAAAAGCCAATTTTAGCGCATACTAGAACTATACGTTACGCACCATTTTATGATTGAAAGAATTGCATGAGTATTAAAGCTGGCCTTGTTGGGCTCCCAAACGTTGGAAAATCAACCTTATTTAACGCACTCACCAAATCAGCAGTACCTGCAGAAAACTACCCTTTTTGTACTATTGAACCACACTTGGCTATTACTGAAGTGCCCGATGCTCGCATTGAAAAGCTAAAGAATATTTATAACAGTCAAACAATGCTTCCCGCAACGGTCAGTTTTGTCGATATTGCCGGATTAGTAAAAGGCGCAGCATCTGGTGAAGGATTGGGCAACCAATTTCTGAGCCATATTCGTGAAGTTGACCTCATTTTGCATGTTTTACGTTGTTTTACTGACCCGGACATTATTTATTCCAGCGAAGAACTCAATCCGCTTGAAGATTATGAAATTATTATGACCGAACTCATGCTCAAAGATGCCGAAAGCGTGCAAAAACGGATTGAAAAATTACAACATCAAATTAAAGGTGCAAAAAACAAACCGGCAGAATTGAAAGAATTATTGGCAGAACAAGAAACATTGAACGCTGCGCATAAAGCACTTGATTCACTCGATGTTGAAAAAGTTCGTTCAATCATGCAAGCTCATCCGCTCAACACTATTTCACTGCTCAGTGCAAAAAACTTTTTAATTATAGCTAATGTTGGTGAAAATGAACTTGAAGATCAAGCGTATATTAATAATAAACATTACCAAGCATTAGTTAAACGCTTTGGAAGTGAACGCGTGATTCCAATTTGCGCAAAATTAGAATCTGAACTCATTTCACTCAACGATGCCGAAGCTGAAGAATTGATGAAAATGCTTGGTATTAAGGAGCGTGGACTGCAAACGATCATTCAAAAAACGTACCAACATCTTGGCCTTATTACTTTTTTCACCTGCGGACCAAAAGAAATTCATGCGTGGCCAATTAAGCAAGGACTCACGGTGCGGCAAGCTGCCGGTGAAATTCACTCAGATCTTGAACGCGGGTTCATTTGCGCCGAAATTTTTAACTGTGCCGATCTTTTTGCTCTTGGCTCACTTGCCAAAGTAAAAGAACAAGGAAAAATGCGCACTGAAGGTGCTGACTATCTGGTTAAAGATGGTGATATTGTTTTAGTTAAATTTAATGTTTAATTACGCCACCAAATTACTAAATTTAAATACGTAGCAAATATCGTCCAAGTTAAATAGGGAACGAGCAACAGTGATGATGTTGGTGATACTGGCCATAAAAAATAGATCAATAATAAAAGTGAAACGACAATTGCACCACTGTCAACTACGGCAAGCCCAATAAAACGGCGATAAAAAAATAAATAGCTCCACAACACATTGAGCACCCCATTCGCAACAAATAAGGTCCCAATAAATATACATTGTGACCAAGTTTGAGTAGGCGATTGCCACCAGAATATAATGGATAATGCGGTGAGAAAAAAAAGAATTGTCCATACAACACTAAAATACCAACTGGGCGGAGTAAAGCGTGGCAAAACTAAAGAATGATTATACCACTCCATACCATGCTGGGTAAACCATTTACCCGCAAGCATAAAAGCAACAACGATTGCAGGAATAATTATATATATGATTTCCATTTAAGCACCATTATTTCTTAATTAAATTAGTGTAACGATCTTTAATTGAATTGATAAAATCACCAATTTTCTTGATAACATCTTCGATAATTGGCGGTTCAATCTTAGCTTCACTCATTGCTTTTGTTGTATTATCAATCCATTCTTTACCGAATTGTTCAAAGTTAGTCACAACTTCATTGGTCAATTTCTCACTCAATTGTGTAACGTTCAATTTATTGATGTATGCTAAAAATCCAACAATAAATTTGTTATATTGTTCGTACGCAAAACGATAATTTTTCTGGGATGCGCGATCTTTGGCAATCAAACCAGGAATTTTAATCGTGCCCGCACGTATGCCCTCAAGATCTTGTTTGATCGTAGGATAGAGCATTTTAGCTAACAAGGAGTGCGCTATTTCTAATGCCTGGTTAAATGGAACTAGCGCGGCATCTTTGCCAACTAGTTGAGCTACTTTCGTTCCAGCATCATAAAATGAATCTTTCAGCAGCGTAACAAAATGCTCAACATTGCCATCATTCAATGCTTTCAATAATAAAGTTAAATCGCCCTTATACGATTCACTCGCATTGACACCAAGAGCAATTGCACGTGCTAAATCAACATTAGAAATTGCATTTTTATCATTTAATTCTTGAAGCGCTTCTTTAAATTCACCCAGTAATCGAATGATCTCTTTTTCATTGGTTGTAACTAACAATTTGTTGTTGAAATATCGTATCAAACCAGTGAGCGATCCATACGGTAAAATTAAAGCGGTCAGAGTACCAAACAGACGACTTTTCACATCGGTGTCAACGCGCGTAATAAATGGCTCAATTGACGTTTGCACTTTCTTTGGCGTTCGTTCGACGTTAATAAGGATAGCCATAACGTCATTTAACTGCGAAGCAAAATCTTTTTGCTCTTGTGCCTTCTTTTCAAGATCTTGATACCATTCAGCAATTTTTTCTATTTTCTCGGCACGAGGTAAATTTTGAGCATTGACAACTGTGGCAAAGAATGTCACAAACGATTGTCCAATATCTGCATATCCTTTTGATGATGCAGCAATCTTGTTAATTTTTTCTTGTGCACCAGCACTTAACCCAGGCGGAAATAAAATTGCCATTTGGGTGATAACACCACTGACCAATCGTTGTTCGGCATTCATCGCTAATGTTGTTCGCTTGAGATCTGGCAATGCTGCAATGAATTTTTTCATGTCTTCTGCTTTGAACGTAATATACGTCATTTTTCTTATCAAGCCATCTTGCACAAGAGTGAGTGTTTTTCCTTCATTCACTGGAACATCGTCTTTTATAATAGTACGAATCGCATCAAAAAATTCTTTCAAGCTTTTTGCTTGATTTGCCATCATTTCAACATACTGAGCAAAAGTTTTTTGTGGCATATCTGGTTTAATCGGTTCGTTCTTTTTCTTTTCTTTAATTTGTGCGATGAACTTTTGCACTGTTTTTTGCGCTTCTTGGTCAAAATTAACGATCGCAAATAAATAACGATTCCAATCAGTTTTGCTCATTAACGAAGCACTATTATCACTTTGTTCTAATGCATCAAAAATCGTGCTCGATCCCCCAACTTTTTGACCACCCTCTTGTTGGCCAGCTCGTTCACGTATTTGACGCTCCAATGCCTTTTTGACATCTTCTTGTGCTTCTGCATCTCCCGCTTTTCCGCGTTGTTTTTTAATAAAATCTTCTTCAAGTGCATCAACTTTGAGATATTCTAGATCTAATCGCAATTGGTTTAATTGATTAATGAGCATATCATACGTTGGTGCTTGCTCAAACACCATCACAAACTGCTCATCAGATTTTTGCGCTTGATTAGAATTTCGATCGATAGCACTTAAATCAATAAGCTTCACCGAAGGGTCTTTGCGCGCAGCTGCGCCAAAATTAATGAGCATGCCAATCACCCATGGACGTGCATTTTTTGCAAACTCAGCAAAATCACCAAGTACCCACGGTTTAAAGATAGTAATAAACTCATTTATTAATGCTGCATCTTGTGTTAGTTTTTTCATGCGCTCAATAGTCTCTTCAGGCTTTTCACCTTCAACCACAATGCGATCATCAATAAATTTTTTGGTCGCTTGTTCAAGAGCGGTTGGCAAATTATCATCTCTAAATTTAAAAAGACCAGTGCCTTTATTAGCGCCAATTTTTTTCAATTCATCATTAATTGTTTTACGATAACCCGAAATATCCCTGGAATGTACGTAACCAAACTTGTTGATCAAATCAAGAAGCATCGAATCTGATCTATTTTTTTCTTCCGGTTTTAATGCAGCCAATTCTTCAGCAGTTAAACCTGTTTTTTTTGGTGGCTGTGGCGCTGGCGCAGGACCTGGCGGCGGTGGTGGTGGTGGAACATCTCCACCTTCCCATGGTGGGGGCGGCGGTGGTGGCACTTCGCCACTTTCTTCTTCAGCTTTTTCTTGCTCACCTTTTATTTTTTCGAGCATTTCATCAACATTTTGATTGTTTTTTACCGCATCAATTAATTGATTGAGTTGCGTTTCGCTTAAGTTTGCGAGCACTTCAATTAAATCAGGCCGTTGTGATAATACCGTTTCTATTTTTTTTAATTCAGCAGCGGTTAATTTTGTCTCAAGATCTGGAACAAGAGCTCGAGCAATGTTACCCATAGTTCCTGACGTTTTTTTGTAGGTATCAATGAATTTGCTTATTTGATCGGGTGTTAGTTTTGAAAGAATCGCAACAAGCTCAGGGTCTTGCGCAACTGCTTGTTCAACTTTTTCTAATTTTACCGATGGCAATTCTCTTGCCAATTGTGGCTGTGCAATTTCTACTAATCCAGCCAGAGAGCCTGGTGTGGTTTTATTGAATTTTTCAGCAATATACGTAACATGTTCTTCGTTTAAGTTATCAAACCATTGACCAAGTTTTTCTTTTGCTACAACTTCGCGAAATTCTTCAATTTTTTGTGGCGGTAACTTTTCTTTAATTACTTTTTCAACTACCGGTGGCAATGCGGGCGCTGGCACTGGTACGGGCACAGGAATTGGAACTGGAAGCGGACCCGGTTTTGCGGCGCTCAAAACAGTTTCAAGCTTATTGGTTAATGCAAGCAATTTTTGCAATTCTTCATTCAATAACTCAAATTGTGCATGAACGGTAGAAAAAGATACCAATACTATTAATAAACATATCAAATTTTTTATACGCATAGGTCTCCCTTTTTTTGCGATACCTTAAGTTGTAGCGTAAAAGAAAACTGTAGCGCAAGATTTTTAATTCTTTTTCATAATTCGGTAGTCATGGCAAGCAATTCCTTAAGTAAACGTGGATCATCAGCATTTTTTTGAGCGTTTAACAACGTATCATGATACAACAAATTCAATTGCTGTAATGCTTGTTCAAAGTTTTGTGCATATTGTTGTAAAACTTCTAATGAACTAGCAGGATTTTTAATGATCGATTGGGCCATTGGTACCTGTTGCGTAATAAGCTGCTCAACTTCTTGTACGGTTTCAAAACTATTTTTTTTTATTACCCAAAAAGGGCGCAAACGACCATCCGCAACTTTATGATACAGGGAAACAATGTCATTGATAAAAACCGAAATTAATTTTTCATAACATGAACGCTGCAATAAAATCTGTGCCTGCAACAATTCGCGTTGAGCACGATCTTTTTGCTCTCGTTCAACTCGCCGTTCTTCTTTTTCTGCCTCCAATATCGCACTCATATATTCATCTTGATTGACCATTTTACCATCAATTGCCCATATTTCTTTGAGTGTACCATTGAGTACATCGGTCCTGTGCGCAAAACATTGCCCATTCACTCGTTCTTCAGTGAGCGTTACAAAAACCTGTTTTTCAATAAAACGAGCCTCATTTTTTTGCGAAAAACTCAATAATCCTACTATTAAAGAAAGTGCTACCAAGACCATTTTAATCACCCTCATACACCTGATACTATTTTTTTGATATACTCATGATATTCTACTATAAATATACCTCAAAATAGGAGTACCCGGAGAAGTACCATGAAACGAAAAAAAGGGTTTTTCTCAATATCTGCTGTTGCTAAGATGTTTTCAGTCCATCAACAAACCATCCGGCTTTATGAAAAAGAAGGGCTTATTACCCCAAAACGGTCAAGCGGTAATACCCGTTTATTTGCCGAAGAAGACGTTGATAAACTTGAGCAAATTATCTATCTCACGCATGAACTTGGGGTTAATTTAGCAGGAGTTGAAATGGTACTTAAGCTGCAAAAGCAAATCAAGAAATTACAAAAAGAAATTAACCGCGCATTTGCAGTTACGCAAACGCAACTAAGTGATCAAGGCGAACAATTTAAACAGCAGGCAAAAGCGCGCACGCAGCGGCTTTTGGAGCTCAAAAAAGCCAAAATCACCCCTTCAACGGTCGACAAACAGACCGAAACGGTTGAAACAAGCCCTATCGATTTGCCTGAATGGGAAATTTCATATGATGAATAACGTTTTGCTTGCCTTTATAGATAGAATTTTTTTTGCTTAAAACTATTTCTTTATCTTCTAAAAAGCGGTACATTATAAGCAATAAAGGCCCTTTAAACCGAAAGGTTTGTCCATGGCTGATAATACATTGTTTGACAACGAAAACACACAATTTGAACTATCTTACGAATTTCTTTCACTGTTAAAGTGGCTTGCTCAAAACGAGTCGGAACAGATGAAAAAAATTGTCATCCGGGCGGTTCGTAATGGGTTTAAGCA
>JAKJAQ010000013.1:0-5958 GCA_022707425.1 Candidatus Babelota bacterium | reverse complement strand
ACGACCAAAATCGAGTGCAGTAACGGCAGAGTTTGTACAATCGAGTATCATCGATTTTCTGGAAATGATCGATACACTTTTGCTGGAAGTATCACATGAAGAACGTATCAAAAAAGTGATGGAACACAATTTGGTTCCAGTGCTTGATCAAATAGATACAACCGCTTGTGATAAAGCAACTATTCAAAAAACACTCGATAAAGTATGGTCAAAAATTGATGATTTTCCTGATAAAGATCCAAAAGATCTCTTTCAAGCAGAACTCATTAAACGGTGGAAACCACAAAAAAATAATCAGCTCAACTAAGCAAGCTTATTTTTAGAATTAAGATTAATCATGTGCACTCAGTTTTGGGTGCACATTTTGTTTTAAAAAAAACCAATTTTTTCTAACGATTCACGCAGTTCAAAAAGCGGAAGACCTAAGATTGTTGAATATGAACCATTAATGGATTTTAAAAACCGAGCGCCAAACCCTTCAATGCTGACACCTCCGCTCAAATCTAGATAGGTGGGCACTACGTGCAAATAATGTTCAATCCACTGATCGGGCATATCAAATTCATAGTGTGCAGTAACGGTTTGTGTAATCCGTTCTTGCAAAACCCATGAACCCGAAATCGATTTCTTTTTATCTAAACAAAATGCAGTACTGTTTCGACCAGTTCCGCGCAGTGCTTTAATTTTAAAAATTGCATCATCTTTGTCGATCGGTTTTCCATGTATGATTCCTCGCGAATCTTGGCACAAGGAATCGGCACTCAATACAAAAATAATTTCGTTCTCATTACCGTGCGGCAAAAGCGCATGGTCCATTTTTGCAATCGCAATTGAGCTCACTAACTGTTCAAGCGACTTTTTCCAATCACACGATTCCTCATCCGCATTATGACCAATGACTAAAAATGGAATCTGTGATTGTTGCAAAAGTAATTTACGTGATGCAGAAGCGGATGCAAGCAAAAGTTTGTTCATAATTATTTACACACATGATTCCAACCGTTGTAGTACTGGCCACAGCGTTCGCATATGCACGGAATCAATTCTCCTGATTTTGGACGCTGTGCCAAAATATCAACATGCGCGCTGATTAAACTGAGAACAACTAAACAAATCCCCACTACTTTTTTCATAATCTATCTTTCTTTTTATTTTTGTAGGTAAAAATTGATGAAAAAAGTGTATCAATAATGCAATAATTTGTCGATTTTTATCATGAAAAAAATGAATCAACTATCCAACCTAAGCATCACTTGTTTTATCATTTATCAAAAAATATCCAAGCGCCGATCCACTAAGCGCAGCGGTTGCCAGAACACTTTCAGTATTATTTTGGTTATATAAACCATGAACTAAAACACCCGCACTTAATAATCCTGAAAACACCAATAACGATTTTCGTTTAGTAGTTCGTTCGATCGATTGTGCATGAACTTCATCAATGCAAAGATCTTTATTATAGCTAAGTCTTCCAACAATATTCCATCCGACTGGTTCTGAGCACTTTCGAGCATCCACAATTATTTGCACAACTGAATTTTTATTTTTTACAGCTTCATACATTTCAAATAATTCTGGTGTATGTTTTGCACAGATAGGTACTAAATGTTTTTTTTTATTTTTTACACTTTGCGTGCGATTTTTTAATTGCCATTCTTTTTTTATACAATGCAAGAAAACAAACTCAATAAAATTATATTCCGCTTGCGAGTGTTGCAACAATGATATTTTTGGCTTGGAATTAGAAACCCGTCCGATTTCATATGGATAGGAATTAAATATTTCTTTTGTAAAACATCTTATAATAGATCCATCATGTGCACAATGGATTATATCTACTAAAGTAACGAATTGTTCACCCGATCTACGATTCACTATAATTTTTTTACGTTTCTCTTTATCTTCCAACGCTTTAATTATTTTCATAATATTATTTTGTAAATTTGAATTCATAAAAGCATACGTTTCTTTGTTTTGCATGTAATTTATGAAATGATTTTTTTCTGATAACATTTTTGTGATTTTTGTTGCAACTATTTGATTTAATGGATACATCGCAAGATAATCAACATTATAAAAAAGTTTAAGAATTACTTCGAGTCTTGTTTCATCTATTTTTTGAGATAACTTAAATATTTTTTTATATTTTTCTTCGAGATGTATCTCATCAAGTTTTTTTTGAAAATCATAAAGCGCTTCTTCTTTATTCGCCCAACGCTGAGAATGTAACCAATAACCAGTTTTTTTATAAGTCAGCGTCAGCGCATTATTCGATTGAACAACGGTCACTGTTTTTTCATCGGCTTTATCGGGACCATTTTTTTCCAGGTCCCACCATTCATTATAAATCGGCAGATATTTACTTAAAACATGCCACTCATCACTGCTCATATTTTGCAAAGGAATTTTCAATTGATCATGGCCACTGCAATCTACTAAAACGTTGCGAATCGTCGGTATGCTTTGTGCTATATCATAATCTAACTCAACTTCATTGTTATCGTTAAATTGCAAAATAATTTTTTTCTTTTGTTCTTCCATTGAATGCAAAAAAAGTGAAACACAAAAACACACAGATAAAATGAAGTAACCAAATTTCATGAATTGTAACATCCCTAAAGACTTTAACAATTATTCACACAGAAACTATTCTAGCATTCGTACCAAATATTAATAGCTCTCACGCAAAGCTCTATCAATGTTGTTGGTATTGGTTACCGTATCGTTGCATGGTTGCAACAGGGTGTATAAATTAAGGAATATAATTATTCAGCATTATGTTCTTAGATTTTTTCGGTTGTAAAGCTATCTTTTGCACAATCCTCTTTTTGAATAGATTTTTGAATAGACATAGCTCGTGGCAGGTCTCATCGCAGCTTGCATTTTTTCATCAATTTGCCCACACAGAATCAATAGAATTTTGATTCGTACATTTATTAAAAAATCTTACAATTGAACCGTTAATTGTTTCAAAAAGTTGGTTTGCAGCAACAGCGTTCCACTGCCGAAACGGCCATTTGAGAAGATCGCCAAAATCGCCGTGCGTTGCATCGGGAATTATTTCCATAAAACAATCTGGTGCTTTGCATAATTCATTTCGATGGTTTGTGATTTTTTCTTCACGTTGAAAATACGCTTCGCGCGTAATTTGTTTTCTCTTTAAATATTCTGGTGTGGGTTCAGAAATTTCTACACTTTTTGCACCAAAAACAAGCAATAGGGGTTTATTAACTGGTTCGTGTTCAATCACATGGTCATACCACCCATCAAGATCAATTACTGCTTTACAGCGATCGTCAATGCGACAAAATTCGATTGCTGCGGTGCCTCCGGCAGAATGACCCATAATACCAATCATATTCAAATCGAGATGCTGATAAAAAATATTCTGTGCATTTTGATTAATTTTGGTGAGTTCATCAATTACCAATTTAAAATCAGCTTTGTATATTTCTATTGCTTTGCTTTGAAACGCACGTTGCTCGTGTGGAGACATTTTTTCAAATTGAGCACTTAATGGAATTGAACTTGCAATAGTACCATCGGGCAGTTGCGTTAACCAATTAAGATACGGATGATCAATCGCTGCAACTAGGTATCCATGACTTGCTAAATTTTCAATGATGGAAACATACATTTCACTTGATGGACCTAATAAACCGTGAGAAAAAAGAATCACCGGATATTTTTCTTTTACTGAAGCTATGGGTGCATCAACAAATGCGTGCGTTGTAACATTTCGCCATAAAAGCTTACTTAACCACAACGGGATTTTATAATGGTCTGCAAATGATTGCTGAAAAATAGGCATTGCATCACCAAGATACTGATATTTTTTACCAACGTGCGCTAATGCGGGATACCAAAAACGAACTTTGACTATTCTTTCTTGTTTTTTTGGCGTGAACGCATCGAGTCGATGTTGATCAACAAAATACAGTTGTGTTGTACCAATGGAATAAATTTCAGTTGGTTTTGGAAATGGTTCGAGGATTGGTGAAAAATAAAAAAAAGCACCAATAAGAAGCATAGGAACTATAATGAGTGCAATTTTTTTATACATCGAACTTGCTCATTTCAAGTTTAATATGGTATTTTTTTATCAAAATATCTAATTATTACAAAAAAGCTTATCTTAAATTAATTCAAAAGCAAAAAACTTAAAAAACTCAAGCACTATGGTTATTAATAAAGTTTACTTGAACAGGCACAAAAAAATGAACACATTGAAACACGAATAATTACTGATGAAGATGAACTTTGCAGCTACGAATATTGGGATAAATTTGCGTGAAAAAAATAATTATTATGACCTCTATAAATAAAGAGATACAATTATGTGGTATTGGTATGAGATTTATGTAATTATGCTTGCGGGACACATATTGATATACCATAAAGCGTATTTAACGTACAAAGAAACACCATGACTCAATTTACTCACCTTATTATTGCAATAATTTTGTTCAATATCACTTTTCATTTTTCCTTAAACGTCAGCCTGGAATGAAAAAGCACATTACTGCTGGTGAAAATTGGTTATGGAACAAATGGTTTTGATAAATCGTGCAATAATATTTAGTTTATTTTACACACCATAAAGTCCCTCAGACTTAAAACATCTAAGGGCTTTCCTGGCATCTACTTAGTTAATACACAAAGGATCATCAATGATTTACAAAAGTATTTTTTTAAGTGCACTTTTAGTGCCAGTTGTTATCGCTCATAGCAATGCGAATATTGAAATACAAAGAAAAAAGCTACAAGAAGAGTTATTTCAAAAAGAGTTGGAGCTCTCCAAAATAGGAAAAGAAATCGATGCGCAAGAAAAGTTGCTCGATATTATGTGGAATGATCTCCTCACTGCTCTATCAAACACCTTTGAGTCATTAAATGAGCAAGAAAAAAAAATGGTTAAAGAAAAGCTTAAGTCCTTCGAGGCTCGATTTGAAATAGCTCTTTCTGGTGCCAATCTAGATAATTTTCTTGTGAATGAATTTTTTAACGATACAACAAGCAATAACGAGCAGATCGAGAGAGTTAAATCTCTAATGGTTAGAAGAGTCATAGAACAAGAAATATTAAAGCACTTAGTTGAAAATTATGAAAATAATTTACAAATAGTTGCCGAATTGCATCTTGCATTAACTAAATCAGCTTAAATCAATGCGGCACAAATTGCATAACTAAATGTACATGGTTTGTATCCAATACTTTTACAGTTTTATTCAATTGGTTGGTTGCGTCGCGCTGATTTTTTTATTCTGTAACAATTCTTTTTTTGTCGGTAATAAATAGATGAAAATTTAGTGTTGATCGAGAAATTTAACAATATTACTTATTATTTTATTCTCAATATCATTGCTGAAAAACATATGCCCCATCTCATGAATAGGCTCGCAGATAGCATTGGAAATCGTTTTAACTAAACATTGGCATCGACTAGGAAGAACTAATGGATCAAGTTCCCCGTAAATAATTAGCACAGGAACGCGAATTGCAAAAACTATATTTTTACGTTCATCCATTGTTTCATACAGCTTATTCATTAATAATTCATGATTATTACCGGCGGTTACACGATGTTTCGTTCGCATTAATAAGTCGATCGTATAGTCCCGTGCTCGAACTTCATCAAAATCTGCATTTCCATTTAAATGCTTCCAAATTGGTATGAAACTATCGACCGTTCTTTCAATCGTATCGCCATCATTTCTATCTAAAAATAAATCCCACGTTTTTTGAACCGTTTGTTTCTCATCCAACGTTAATGGTTTTTCTGAATCATCAGTTGTACCCAATGGACCAGCAGACATTATTGTTATTGTTCGTACACGTTCTGGAAAATCAAGCGCTAATTGCTGGCAAATATAACCACCCATTGAATGCCCAATAAAATGAGCTTTGTCGATATTATACGCATTAATAAGAGCAATTACATCGCGAGCTAGATCTTTA
>JAKJAQ010000012.1:29752-32030 GCA_022707425.1 Candidatus Babelota bacterium | reverse complement strand
CGCGCATTTGCACATCATGGTGGACATGGATGGAGAAACCATGGATGGGGCGCTGGCTGGTGGGGCGGCTGGGGCTGGGGTTGGGGTAACTGGGGTTGGGGCTGGGGCTGGGGTCCTGGACTACTTGCAGGCTTAACCTATGCATATTTAATCCCACAAGAAGCGATTACCGTAGTTTATGAAGATTATTACCCATACTGGGGTTACGATTTAGGTGTTGGGCGTCAGCTTGATGATTTAGCTCGAGACAATCGTTGGGATGAAATTAAACAAGAATTGCTCGAATTAAAAGACAAATACGGTCGCGAATTGACCGCATTAAGAAATGAGCAGCAAGGCATTCTTGACGACCAAAGTGATGATGCTAAAGAACTTCAAGCCAAGATGGATGACTTGGAAGATAAAATTGGTAAAGTGCAATTGCATCTTACTGGTTTAGAAAAAGACAAGAGTGCTGCTGCACAAGATTATAGCGGCATGGAACAAGAAGCATAAAAGAACACTCTACTCCATCATAAAGGGCAGGCAGGGACACTCGCTTGCCCTTTTTCTATTGCTGCGAAAGTAATAATTACCGTATGATGAAACCTAATCATGCTCAAGGTGCCTTAAAAATAAAGTAATATTGCGTGCAAACATTAAAAATTCTTTTAGTTTCTAACAATTATTTACCCTACAGTGGCGGTGTTGTTAGTGCTCTACAGCTTTTGTTAGATGAACTCAAAAAAATGGGTCACGATGTTCGATTAATTACCCTTGATTTTGGAGTTCCAACCATCGATCAAGAAAACGTTGTTCGGATCCCATCACTGTTTACTTTTTCGTACAAAAAAAATCGTATGGCAGTGCCGCGGCAAGCAAAACGTTTTTTGTCTGAATATATTAAAAAATTTAATCCGGATGTGGTGCATGTACACCATCCATTTTTGCTTGGGCCGATTGTTGTTGAATGTGCAAAGAGATTACACATTCCAATTGTTTTTACCTATCATACCCAGTATGAGCAATATGCACACTATGTACCATTGCTCCCCGCTCACTTGGTAAAAAAATATATTAACAATGCCGTCTATCAATTTTGCCAATCGGTCGATGCAATTATTGCACCAACAGCAACGATAAAAAATCAGTTGAAAAAAAAGCGAATAAAAACACCTATTAAAGTAATTGCAACACCTATTGCCTCATTTTTTTTTGATCAAAAAAATCAACGAAAAGAAAATTCTGAAAAATTTAGTTTGCTTTGTGTAAGTCGTTTTGTTCCAGAAAAAAATCTCTTTTTTTTACTTGATGTGCTTAAAATGCTTGGTCAAAATAAATTTACATTGACCTTAGTTGGCTATGGTTCATTATATGATGAATTGCGCGAGTATGCATTTCATAAACTTAAACTATCTCCCGATATTCTTTTTTTTGTAGAAAAACCATCCAAAGAAAAATTGATCATTCAATATCATAAAGCCGATTTGTTTTTGTTTGCTTCAACAACTGAAACGCAAGGAATGGTACTTGCTGAAGCTATGGCAAGTGGATTACCTGTTGTTGCAGTGAATGCGCCTGGTTCGCGCGATATCATTGAAAATGGAGTAAACGGTTTTTTGGTGGAAACGCGTGATGAAATGAAAAAAAGTATTGAATGCATCGCAACAAATAAAGAGTTACAGAGCATTCTCAAAAATAATGCTCTCACGACTGCACAAAAATACCGTGCTAAACTTGGCATTGAACAATTAATTAAATTGTATCAGGGGACAATAGAGAACGAATTGCACCCGCACCCAGAGTAATTGCTTGTTGTGCGCGCAATATTGTAGGTGTCAAAGACACAATTTGTGCGCCAATTGCACGCACTGCATTTTTTTCCGATGGTGTAAGATCGCCTTCAGGGCCAATTAGTAACGAAACCGATTCAATTTTGCTGTGTGAGGTAAACCATTGTGCAAGTGAAATGCCGTTGGTGTCAAAAAAAATGAGCGGGGCAGATTGTTTTTTTTGATGTAGATATTCTTGAAGTTGAATCGGTTCATAAATGTGCGGCAAAGAAAATTGTTTTGATTGTTCTGCAGCAGCAATCATTATTTTGCGCATGCGTTCAAACTCTTTGTGTCCCGCCCAATTGCGGTGTGTTTTCTGCGTGAACACCAGTTGTATTTCATTCACACCAATTTCAACTAAATTGTACAATGTATGTTCAAGTGCTTCACGCTTCAAGATGGGAACAATGCATGAAATTACTGGCAGGAGTAATTGGTTCTTGATTATTGAATCTACATTAACG
>JAKJAQ010000012.1:0-29742 GCA_022707425.1 Candidatus Babelota bacterium | reverse complement strand
TCGAACGTTTTTGAATTGATAATAACTTGACTTTAACATGTACCTGTTCATCAAAAAGTGTGAATGCTTCATTAATTGTGAGACGTAATACTTTGATAATGCGATGAACCAACAGTTCATCATCAATAACCACTGACGTTTCAACTTTTATTTTTGGCGATGAACTGTGTTCCCAATAAAGTGCAAAATGATGTTTATCTTCGTGTAACACGTGCAACCTTTTTGGTTGGCCAAATGTAATCTTTTAGTTGTTTATAGGTTTCATAACAATAATCGCTCAATGAATAATATTGCAAGAGTGCAATTGCCCATAATTGTTGCGCATACTGTGTGCATGAAGGCTGCTTTTTTTTTGTTGGCAATTGATCATCGGGAAATTCATCAAACTCGTCAAATTCATCAGAAGGTATTTCAGATAACACAGCGGTGTGAAATTCTTTTTGATTTTTGTGCTGTTCTTCTGCCTTAATGTGGGCTGCTATTGTCGCATGTACAAAAAATTGTGCAATAAGTTCAAGTGGAATGCACAATGTTTCTTTGATCTGCAATGAATTATCGCAAACGAGAAATGCGATTTCAGGATAATCGTTTGGAACTCTTTCAATGCGCATTTGAATTTGTTGTCTATCATCAAGTTTGGTTGACCAATTAAGCAAACCTGCACTTAAGTCAAATTCATGGAGTGTATAAAACATCTGCCATAATGTGCAATCGGTGATGCATTGTTCTCTGCCAATATAAACACCGCCAGATTTGAAGAGTTGTGTGTGATCAATCATGGTGAAAACATCGAGATTGTTGATGGTATCATTTAACAACACAAAACAGACATATTCCTTTTTGCCAGAGAGAGATTCTGCAAAAATGGATGCGTTAAATAAAGCCAAAAAAAGCAATACACGAATCATAAGCATACAATTACCTTCTTAAGACATTGTTATTGCATGCGCCGGTGTGGCACGCTTATGAATAGTTTAACATAAGTGTTAAAAGAAACGAGTGAGTTTTCTATGGTACACAGTCCATTTGTTTTGGTTGTGCTTGATGGTTTTGGTTTTAGAAAAGAATTGACTGGAAATGCAATTGTTCAAGCAAAAAAGCCTTTTTTTGATCATATTCTTAAAACATATCCTTTTTGTCTGCTTGAAGCGTCTGGTGCTGCAGTTGGTTTGATGCAACATCAGGTTGGAAATTCACAAGTAGGACATTTAACCTTAGGTGCAGGAAGAGTAGTGCCCAGTGATTTAGTGCGCATCAATAAATCAATTGACGATGGATCATTTTTTTCTAATAAAACAGTAGTTGAAAGTTTTACTCAATTACGTAACAACGGAAAAACAGTTCATCTAATGGGATTGCTCTCCGATGCTGGTGTGCATTCCTACAACAAACATCTCTATGCATTTCTCAAAGTTGCTCGCGACGTTGGTGTTGAAAATGTTATGATTCATGCATTTCTTGATGGGCGAGACACCTTGCAACGAAGTGCCCCAATTTTTTTAAATGAATTGGAAAGTCAATGTAAACAAATTGGTGTTGGCACTCTTGGTTCAATTCATGGCCGCTATTTTGCAATGGATCGTGATAAACATTGGGATCGAACACGCGCAGTATATGAATCACTCACACAAAAACAACAAACACAATTTGATTCATGGCAGTCGGCGCTTGATTATTATTATGGAGATGGCATTACTGATGAATTTATTCCACCAACGCAATTGAATACGATGCAGTTAATTAGAGAAAATGATGGTGTTGTTTTTTTTAATTTTAGACCTGATCGTGCACGCCAACTTGCTTGTGTATTTGTTGATGAACAATTTGTCGATTTTGATCGCAGATTTATTCTGCTTTCATTTTTTATTACAATGACCAATTACGATAATAGTTTGAAAACAAAAACAGTTATTGAGCCACAGCGAATAAATAATACATTAAAAGAAGTTTTATCAGCGCATGATAAAACTATTTTTGCCATCGCAGAAACCGAAAAATATGCCCATGTGACCTATTTTTTTAATGGGCTCAAAGAAGAGCCAGTTGCTCTGGAAACGCGTGTGTTAATTGCTTCCCACACTCATCGAGATTTTGTTAATGAACCGTGCATGTCTGCAAATACCATTACAGATAAAGTAATCACAGAACTTAATAGAAATAATATTAGTTTTTATTTGATTAACTATGCAAATGCGGATATGGTGGGCCACTCTGGTAATTTTGAAGCGACAGTTGATGCGATTGAATGCTTGGATGAACAATTAGTGCGTCTGTGGCACGCAGTTCAAAAAAATAACGGAATAATGTGCATTACTGGGGATCATGGAAAAGCAGAGCAGATGATTGATGCTAAAACTGGAGAACCGTTTACGGCACATACTACAAACCCTGTTTATTTTATTGTATTGAGTGATGATATACGCAAAACAGATCTTGCAACATTGAAAGAATTAGCTGACGTTGCACCATGGATTTTGAAACAAATGCGCGTGCCTATTCCAAAAGAAATGCAGCGTTAATTAGTGAGCAACAGTATATTGAAAATAAACAAATCCATCATCATCGCGACTTGTTTCTTTAAAGCCTGCGCGGGTATACAATTTTATTGCAGGTGTATTAATCGTGCGCGTTACTAATCTTATTTTGGTAACAAATCGTGACTTTAAATCTTCGATCGCTTGAGAAAGTAGTTGGTAAGCGTAGCCTTTGGAACGAAACTTTTTAAGCAACGCCAAAAATAAAATGTAACCTTCATAAAAATTTTTTTTATAGTAGGCCACAAAGCCGACCGGTTCATTTTTAATGTACATCGTTTTAATGGTTAAATTTCCAATGTTTTCAGGAGCTTTAGAGGAGGCACGATAATGGAGCATATACTGCGGCGAAAATTCAGTTGAATATTCACTTACGAGCCAATACCAATCATTATTAAAAATATCCAAAATAAATGGTGTGTCGCGTTGTTCATCAAATTCAAGAATCTGTGGCCGTTGTACATAATAGAAATAACCAACTGTACCAGCAGAACAAATGAGTAACAACGAGCAAACAAAAAACAAAATCGATTTTCGATTAAAAATAGTGTTCATGATTATTCCTGTGATCGATATTTAATTTTTGCGAGCATTAAACCATGCGCCGGTGCGCAGGGCAGTGTGTGATTAGGGTCATTTGCTATAAAAATATTATTTAAATAATCAATTGATAATTCAGGACGTGATGCAATTTCCAGTGCAGCACCAACGATTCTACGAATCATATATCGCAAAAATTTTGGTCCGCGAACTTCGATACGGTGCGCATTCCAACGGTGTAAATACGTCACATTTATTTGATCAATAGATCGCACAGTTGAGTGATAATCGGTCCCTGTGCAAAATGAGCGAAAATCGTGTGTGCCCACAAATACCTGCAAAGCATTAAATAGTTTTTCTGTACAATACTGATATCTCATATGATAGCCGTATCGCGCAGCAAACGGCAAGGGACGTGAAGAAAAAACGTGGTACCAATAAATTTTTTCATCAACAGCATAATGAGGATGAAAAGAATCATTAACGTGTTCTATTGACCGAATATAAATATCACTTGGTAAGCGGTTGTTCCATGCTTTTAGCAGTGATTGTTTGTCAATTGTAAGATCGGTAGAAAAGAGTGCAACTTGCCCTAATGCATGAACACCGGCATCAGTGCGTGAAGCAGCTAATAGATTGATTGATTGACCAAAAACTTGAGCAAACGTTTTTTCAAGTCTATTACTTACTGCAACCGACTCCGATTGTTGTTGCCAGCCAGAATAGGCAGTTCCATCATACGCTACAATAATTTTATAACGATCCATAACGTGTATGAATTAAATTATTTTCGCATCGATGAGCGTAATACTTTTTTACGTAAACGAATGTTATTAGGTGTTACTTCAATCAGTTCATCTGGTTGAATCCATTCCATGCAACGTTCAAGTTCCATAATGCGCGGCGGAGCAAGTTTGATTAAATCATCTGATCCAGATGCACGCATATTAGTTAATTTCTTTTGTTTGCATGGATTGACATCCATATCATTATCGCGGCTGTTTTCACCAATGATCATTCCTTCATATACTTGATCACCGGCAGTAATGAACAAGGTGCCTCGTTCTTGCAAGTTATCTAAAGCATATGCGGTTCCTTGGCCATTATCCATTGAAACAAGTGCACCTTTAGTGCGGCCAGGAATGTCACCTTTATATGGTTGATAACCATGGAATTGCGTTGTGAATAATCCAGTACCGCGCGTATCAGTTAGAAATTGACTGCGGAAACCAAGAAGGCCACGAGATGGAATTTCAAATTCCATTCGTAAACGACCGTTGTGTTGCTGAATTAAGTTTTTTAAATCTGCTCGTTTTTTACCGAGACGTTCCATAATGATCCCTTGATGTTCAGGATCAATATCGATAACTACAAATTCAATTGGTTCGCATTTTTCACCATCAATTGTTTTGTAAATTACTTCAGGTGCAGAAAGTTGAAACTCAAAACCTTCACGTCGCATGTTTTCAAACAAAATGCCCAAATGTAGTTGACCACGACCTGAAACTTTAAATGTTTCGGCAGATTCAGTAGGTTCAACGCGCAATGCGACGTTTACTTTGAGCTCTTTTTCTAAGCGTTGTTTGATTTGACGCGAAGTAAGTAAGTTACCATCACGACCACTGAAAGGTGAATCGTTGACAGAAACAAACACCGACATTGTTGGTTCATCAATTGACACATATGGAAACGGATGTGGTTGATCAATTTGACACAAGGTTGTACCAATTGTTACTGGATCAGTAAAACCGGTTACTGCAACAATTTCGCCATAACTAGCGCTTTTAGTTTCTTTTTTCTGTAAACCATGGAATGTATAAATTTTTGTAATTTTTGTTGGTTTGCTTACTTCATTTTCTTTGCAACATACAATTTCTTGACCAACGGTCATTGAACCACTAAAAACACGGCCAATTGCAATGGTGCCTAAAAAATCAGAGTAATCGAGACTTGTCACCAAAACCTGCAAATAATCTGCGCGTGCAGTTGGGGCAGGTACATGTTTAATAATTGCATCAAAAAGTGGTTTCATGTCACCTGAGCGCGCTTGAGGATCAGAACCTGCAAAACCTAATTTTGAAGATCCATAAAGCAATGGGAAATCAAGTTGTTTTGAATTAGTTGCCAAATCGAGAAAAAGGTCGTGAATTGAACTTTCTGTGCGTTCAACATCGGCATCGGGACGGTCAATTTTATTAATAAGAACAAGTGGGGTTAAATTAAGTTCAAGAGCTTTGCGAAGCACAAATCGTGTTCCTGGCAATACACCTTCTGCAGCATCGACCAAAAGTAAGAAACCTTCAACCATTTGCAAGGTACGCTCAACTTCTCCACCAAAATCGGTGTGACCCGGGGTGTCGACAATATTTATAGTAAAATCATTGTAAGAAATACCTGTTTGTTTTGCCAAAATGGTAATCCCACGCTCTTTTTCAAGTGCGTTTGAATCCATTACTCGGTCAGTTTCCATGTCGGTAAGGGTGCCTGATTGGCGTAACAATTTGTCAACCAAAGTGGTTTTACCATGGTCAACGTGAGCGATAATAGCAATATTGCGAATGTGTGATGCTTCCATAGTTCTTTTTGGTAAAGTGTTGTTTAGAGAAAAAATTGGTTTTGTGTTCTATTTATAATTGTAAATTGTTTTTGAATATCTGTCTAGGTGTTGGTCTGCTGACTTGGCTATTTAATCGTCAGAACAAGTAAATTGAGAACAATTTACTCGCAATGATTTTACGTTTTTTTATAATACTAAATGAGTTGTTTGTGTTTGAATATATATCCAGCAACGGTTAATAGAATCGAACAAAACAAACCAGTATAGATGAGTGTACCGGCAAAAATCGGTATATCAATTGGTAATTCATAAAGAGTCTCACTTTGAATATCTATCATATGTAAATTGGGTAAAAAATAATGCAGACCCAGAGCCACAAAATAGGCAATGCCGGTTGTGTGAGCTTGTATGTGCAAAAACCATGCATGATTAAGCATGCATATTAAATATGAACATGCAATTGCTGCGCAGCACATATTTATCGAGAGAAATTGAGACCAGAAAAACGCAAATGAAAGAACAAGCATTCCTTCAAAAAAATAGGTGATATACGATTTCCAGATAAAGAAAAGCCATTGTCCGGTTTGGTGAAAACAAAACAAAATAAAAATGCCATAATAAAGTAAACTTGTGATCAATAAAATGGAAGCGCAACCGAGCCAAAGACCAATAATAAGTGTTGTGCGAGAACAACCATTAGTTAAAAACCAAATATGAGTGCGAGAAGATTCTGTTCGCTTGAGTAAGGTAACAACACCTATAAAAACAAATGCAAGAACAAAGCAGTGATATGCACCAGCACAATAATCTACCAGTACTTTTAAATGTCCACTGACGATTAATGACGTAAAAAAATATCCGAGAGAAAAAGTAAAAATTAAAATAGCGAATGCAAAGGAAATGACACGATGATGATATAAATCGTGCATTGCGTACACTGTGCTAATAATTAAGTGGTTCATATTCTTTAATAAAAATTGGTTCAGGTAATTGGGTTGCGAGTAATTGTAATCGTTCGGCCAGCTGATTCATAATAAATCGACGTTCGTCTTTCGAATATGAACGTTTCGTTATTTCGTGTACAAGTGCTTGGAGATTATCAAGAAGTTTTGCAACTTGTTGTTTGACGTGAACGATGTTTTTAGGGTCGAGAAAAATAATGCCAATGTTAGCAAAAATACTCATAAGATGAGGAAACCAATTCGGTTCATTTTCTTCAGGTCGGTTGACCGTTACTCCTGCTGGATAGTGATGCGCAGGTGATCGCAGAGCCACTGGAACCATGATAATAGGGATGCTAGTTTGTTGACCGAGAGGTGTTCGCGTAGCACATTGTAAGAACGAATTGAATGTCAAAAATATACTTAGCAAAAACAATCTCATTTTCACTCAGCACTCTCCCTTCAAAAGTTAGCTTAATGAATCTCAAAAAATAATATCAAACATGCGATCTTATTTAACTGTTTTCTTTAAAAATAAGGACCTGCGAAACTCGCTTTGGACTGGCTTTTTGCACTTCAAATTTATAAGATTTGTAAGTGATCGATTCACCTTTTTTGGGTAAATGTTGTAGTTGATACGTTAAAAAACCACCGAGTGTTACCACATCTTCACCTTCAAATGAAACATGCAATAATTTCGAGAGTGTTTCAAGATCAATACTTGCATCAACTAACCAACCACCCTTTTCAAGGGCCACGATTTTTTCAGTAATTGGTTCGTATTCATCACTAATTTCACCAACAATTTCTTCAAGGACGTCTTCAAGTGTTACCAAGCCGGTGATGATACCATATTCATTAAGAACAATGGCGATATGTTTTCGCTGTTGACGGAATTCTCGCAAAAGTTGATTTATGCGCATGGTATCAGGCACAAACAAAATTGGACGAACAAGCGAAGGCAGCGATGTAACTTCACCTTTTGACATCACCATAAAAACATCTTTTTGGTGAATCATTCCGATAATATTATCAATTTTATCTTTATAAACAGGGAATCGTGAAAATTGATATTTTGAGAATGTTTCTATCACATTCTTAATTGGGGTATCTGCGCTGAGCATTATAATATCACTTGCAGGCACCATTATTTCACGCACTGACTTACTTCCAAGTTTAAATATGCTTTGTAACATTTCAGTTTTTTCTCGTTCCATTAGTCCCTTTTCATTGATGTAATTAATCAAGAAACGAATTTCATGTTCCGATGTTACTGATTCAGTTGGCTCAGTAGATCCACCAAACAAAGCAATTAAATTTGCAGAAAGTTTTAATAGAAACGTCACGAGCGGATAAAATAAATAGAATATAAAATTGGTAAACCACAACGTTGAAGGGAGCAATTTCTCACCACGCATTTTTGCGATATTTTTTGGAATTACTTCTCCAAATAGTAAAATGGCTGCGGATGCAATACCAATCCCAACCGAAAAGCCAAGGCTTCCGGAAAAATGAAAATGCGCAAAAATACGTTCCATTACGTTGGTAATCAATGCGGCTGCTGTAACATTTGCAATATTATTTGCAATTAAAATGGTGATGAGGACTTGATGCGGATTGCGTTCGAGTGTTGCAAGTAATGTTTGATAGCGCGATGAGCTGCTGCTTGCTAATTCTTTAAGCTTGAATAAACGTAATGCAGTTATACTTGTTTCTAAAAATGAAAAAATTGCACAGAAAACCAACGATATCATAAAACCGATGATTTCTGTATAAATAACGTGGTTAAGAAGCGGGTCTGGTTCCATTTTTTTAGATCCTTATTAACTTACAGTTATACATTCATTACTTATTGCAAAATTCGTTTACGAATCACCAGGGATATTATCAAAATCTTTATCCAAGTTTTCAAATTCTTTGTCGAAAAACGATTGCAGTTTTTTACTGCGCGATGGATGACGCAATTTGCGCAGTGCTTTAACTTCGATCTGACGAATTCGTTCTCTGGTAACAGAAAAATCTTTCCCCACTTCTTCAAGTGTATGCTCAGATGCCACATCGATACCAAAACGCATTTTGATCACTTTTTCTTCACGTGGAGTTAATGTTTTGAGTACTTCGCGAACATTTTCTTTAAGATCGTTACTTGCCACTGTTTCTGCTGGTGAAACATCGTTTTCATTTTCAATAAAATCTTGAATAAACGCATCTTCGCTATCACCAACTGGTGTGGTGAGAGAGATTGGTTCTTTTGAAATTTTGATGATATTTTTTATTTTCTTTTCATCAATATTCAGTTCTTTTGCAAGTTCAGCATGAGATGGTTCACGACCATGTTCTTGCACAAATACACGTTTAATTTTGTTAATTTTGTTGAGTGTTTCAACCATGTGAACTGGTACACGAATGGTACGTGATTGGTCAGCAATTGCGCGTGTAATTGCTTGTCGAATCCACCATGTTGCATAGGTAGAGAATTTAAATCCGCGCTCGAAATCAAATTTTTCAACAGCACGCATTAAACCAATATTCCCTTCCTGAATAAGATCCAAGAATGGAAGACCCTTGTTGATATATTTCTTTGCAATATTAACAACGAGGCGAAGGTTTGCTTTTGCAAGATCATCTTTTGCTTTTTTATCTTGTTCAAGACCTTCTTGTAATTGGGCATAGTTAATTTCTATTTGCTGTTGGCTTATACCCATTTCGCCTTCAACTTTTTTGAGTGTTTTCTGCGCAGCACGAACAACACGCTCCAACTCTTCTTTGTGGCTTAGTTGTTCAGCGGTGGGTTGAGCAGGTAATACAAGTGCATTAAGTTGATTTTGAGCGTGCTCAATTTCATTTTTTTTCTCATTTATTTTAGCGACAGCTTTTTCAATGCGCTTTGCAAGCTTGCGAATTAGTTTGTTTGAAACTTTAATAGTTTGAATTGTTTTGCTAATTTCTTCTTTGTTTTGTTTTACACGATCAAGCATTTCTTTTTTCTTAGCAGGGTCTGCTAAAAGTGCGCGGTAGCTGCGGTAAATATGTTCTTCGTTAGCAATTAAATCTTTCACCTTATTTAATATTACTAACAATGCATCTTTTTCTTCTTCGATTTTTGGTAAGTTTTCAGTGTCAAATTCAGAAAACTGAATGATATCTTTGAGTGGTAATGTATTTTTTTGTAATTTTTCAGCAATAGTGACCAACTCTTTGTGAATAAATGGAAAGCGTGAGAGTGATGCTATTGCTTCGCTTTTTCCGAGAGCAATTTGATCAGCAATTACTTTTTCTGTTTTTTTGTTGAGCAACGGAATTTTACCAATGTCGCGCAAATAACATTTTACGCCATCGGTAAGTTGAGCAGAGGCAGCAGTTTCTTTGATTACTAACTTTTCTTCTTCTTCTTCCTCTTCTTCATCTTCGTCTTCGTCAGCTTCGCTTTCTTCAACATCAAGCTCGATTTCGCTGGTAAATTGTGGTGCAGCGGCAGCTTGTGCTGGTGCTTCTTCTTTTTGGAGATCAGTCAAATATGAATCATCTACTTCTTCTTGCATTAATAATTCAACACCCTCTTGAGAGAGATGGCGCATTAACTCAGCAGTTTCTTTGTCTGAAAGATGATAACGTTGTCGAAATTCTATGATTTCTTCATACGAAAGCGCACCAATTTTTTTGCCTTTTTCTAAGATAGTGTTAAAAATTTCATCTTTGACCACATCTGCTTGTTCTGTGTGTTCACCAGCTGCTTTTGATTGTGCTTTCTTCGTTTTTCCGGTTGATTTTGGAGCAGATTTAGAGCTTTTGATTGGCGCAGGAGCGGCTGCAGTTTTTGTAGCAACTATAGGTGCAGGGGTCTGTTTTTTTTCAGGGGCTACCTTTTTTGGGGCAGGAGCCAATTTGCCAAATGCTTTTGCAAAGGTGCGAGTAACAACATTCAGTGCCTGTTTAGCAACAGATTCTTTTTTATCCGATTGTTTGCTGTTTTTTTGTTTTGACGAAGTTTTTTTTACTACTTTTTTAATCATATAAGGCCCCTACTGACTAATTTTTGTTTTAGCTCTTGAAACTGAGTTAAAATTTTTTGAATGCTCTGTACATTATTTTCTTGCTTAGCACGGTTTAATTTGATTTTAGTATCGGTTACAAACGATTTCCAGTTTTTCTTTTGAAATTGTGAGAGTAGGTAGTCAAGGTTTTCTGGACCTTCATACTCATAACACTCGAGTAAAAGTTGGCTCATGAGGACTTTTTCATCTGGTGATAATTGTTCAAAAAAAAGTGAAAAATCGATTGTTTCATACTCATCTTTTGTAGTTCTTAATTTAAGTAACAAGTCCCTGATTGGTGGAGATGTGTATTCAATTAAATACTCTTCGTCTTCATTTTTTAATAAATTCATATTATTTATTATAACAGAAAATAATTTCTTTTCCAAGAGAGGAACTTCCTTTAAAACCTGTGTAGCGGGGGGGGAGGGTACCTGTTCTTGAAGCTTTATAGTAGCTGTCTGAGGTGAGTGTCTATTGCACTCGTTAACCAATACTGTAAAGGGAATATCGCATCGCTTGGCAACCTGCTGTAGAAGGATATCTTTTTTGAGCGGATCGTCAATTTTGGCAATAATTTCAAGCAATTCTCTGATTACTTCCATTTTTTCATGAAGTGTTTTGTTGGCAAAACCTTTTGCGGTTGAATCGATAAAAAAGACAAAAATATCACTGGCTTGGGTAACCAAATCAGTTAAATTGCCTCCTTTTTGTAAAAAAGAGTCAGGGTCTTCGCCAGTAGGAAGCTCTACAATGGCAAGCTCTAAGTTAACATGCCAACAGAGTTGCGTGAACCTGAGCATTGCCTGTTTTCCTGCTTGGTCTCCATCATAGAGTACATAAACCTGTTGGGCGTAACGAGAAAGTAATTTCAATTGTTCAGTGGTGCAAGCGGTACCAAGTGTTGCAACCGTATTTACAAACTGATGTTGTACCATTGCTAAGCAATCCAAATAGCCTTCAACTAAAAAAACCGCATTTTGCTGTTGGATTTGCTTTTTTGCAGCATCAAATCCAAATAAAAATGATCCTTTGTTAAAATAAGGATTTTCTTTTGAATTATAGTATTTCGGTCGTTCATCATCTGGACGATAAATTCGACCACCAAATGCACTGTACCGACCCATGGCATCTTTTATAGGGAAAATGATTCGATCGGCAAATGGAGAAAAATAATGCCCCTTATTTTCGCTGACGATATTTGCTTGAATAAGATCTTGAACGAAAAAATGATGTTGTCTTATCAACTCAATGAGTTCTTTTAAGGCTTGGGGTGAATTGGGAAAATAGCCAAGTTTAAAATGTTCAATGGTGACTTGGTTAAATTTCCGTTTTTCAAGATAGTTGCGCGGTTGAGTGTTTTTTTTTAATTGTTCGTGGCACCATAAGGCAACTAATTGGCATAATTGCCAATATCGTTTTCGATCGTCGTTGCGTACAGCTTGCGCATCATGATCATATTTTAAAAGTTCTTCCGGCAAGGTGAGTTGATATCGTTCTACTAAATGTTGAGCAGCTTCGAGTTGCGTGCACTGTTCTGCTTTTGCTATGAATGCTATAACATCACCACCAGAATGACAGCCAAAACAGTAGAAAATTTCTTTATGCGGACTGACAGTGAATGAGGGAGTTTTTTCGTGATGGAATGGGCATACGCCTTTTAAGTAAAGACCTGCTTTTTTAAGTGTTGCATATTCACTTACCACATCAACGATAGAAACGCGTCCCTTAATGAAATTGAATAGATTCATACCGTTGCTGCTTTCTATCAAAAAAATAGGTGATTAATAATAACGCGCCCGCAACGGCACCAATAATAAATGCGATCAATTGATTTACTGATAACCAAGAGAGAGGGAAAGACGTTCCAAATTGTTGTTCGCTGCGAAAAATGTCGATCAATCCACGTTCTGTTGTCGCCAAAAAAAGATACCAAAGAGCTAATTGGCCATTCTTTTTAGTTCGATGTTGAATTACAAAAAATAACATTAAAAAAATAAGCAACAGCGCTGCAGAACTGTAAAGTTGTGTTGGATGGCGTAAAATCAGATTGCCAAAGTCATCGGCTACGGCAATGGAAAAAATGGAATTGGTTGGTTTTCCAAAGCAACAACCTGCAAACAAACAACCGAGTCGAGCAATACTTTGCAATAACGGTGCATACAAAGCTATGAGATCAAGAAATGGCGTAAGAGCGATTTTAAAACGTCGCACATAAAAGGGTATAACTAAAATAACCGCAATTATGCTGCCAAGAATGGAAAAACCACCATGCCAAAATTGGATTAATTCGAATGGATGGATAATGGTATCGCTGTTCATTAAAACAAATAAAAGTTTACCGCCGATGGTTGCAGCAACAATCCCACGAATGAGCAGCGAAACAAATTGATCTTCATTTAAGAGTTTTTTTCTGCGACGATCATTCATCACACAAAAAGTAAATACACAAACGCCGATGGCTATCATAACACCATAAGAATGTATCGCGAGTGGGCCATAAATATGAAGAAGAGTTGGGTACATAGCACTTTTACTGTTTTGTGGTTAGTCTACTGAAAGTAGTATAGCATAAACAGTTCGTTTTAGAACGATGGAGTGTGCCAATGAGTCAACAAGTTGATTATAAAACCTTTTTAGAACAAATTGCTTACCGTTTGCGCGTGGATTCTCTCGAATCTACAACCGCCGCCGGTTCCGGGCATCCAACATCTTGCCTTTCTGCTGCAGATATTGTTGCCGTTTTATTTTTTTTTGCCATGCATTTTGATCCAAACAATCCTGATAATCCCAATAACGATCGATTTATTTTATCAAAAGGGCATGCGGCACCGCTTTTGTATTCTGTGTGGAAAGAGCTGGGTATTGTAAGTGAAAAAGAGTTGTTAACATTGCGCCAATTTGATTCAGAGCTTGAAGGACATCCAACACCGCGGTTTTCGCGAGCCGAGGCAGCAACCGGTTCTTTAGGACAAGGGCTATCAATTGGTGCTGGTATGGCTCTAAGAGCAAAACGTACACATCATGAATTTAAAACTTTTGTTTTAATGGGTGATGCTGAAACATCTGAAGGTTCAGTTTGGGAAGCAGCCGAATTGGCAGCATTTTATCAACTCAATAATTTAATTGGCATTATCGATATAAATCGCCTGGGGCAAAGTACTCCAACAATGGAAGAATATGATATAGATGATTATCAAGCAAAATGGCGTGCATTCGGGTGGGATGCGCATACGGTGAATGGGCATTCGATTGAAGAGTTGATGAAACTTTTCGATGCAATCAAATCGCCAACCAAACCAACAATGATTTTAGCAAAAACAATTAAAGGGTTTGGAGCACCTCTTGCACAAAATAAAGAAGGATTTCATGGTCGTGCTTTTAAAAAAGAAGAATTGCCAGAAATTATGCAGCATATGCAAAAAACTTTTCCGACTGCTGCAAAACCAATAACGTTTAAATGGCAACCATTGGTGCCTAAACAAAAAGAAACGGAAAAAAAACAAATAACATCAATTTCGTTAGCAAAACCTGATTACGTGCGTGGGCAAAAAATTGCGACGCGAAAAGCGTTTGGTCAAGCATTAGCAGCGGCGGGAAAACAAAATAAACACATTATGAGTTTTGATGCTGAAGTTAAAAATTCTACCTTTGCAGAAATTTTTGAACACGAATTTCCTGATAGATTTGTGCAATGTTTTGTTGCAGAACAAAATATGATTGGTATGGCAATTGGTGCGCAAAAGCGTGGTGCGATTCCATTTGCTTCAACATTTGGTGCATTTTTTACGCGTGCTTTTGATCAAATTCGCATGGCAGCAATTGGTCGTTGCCCCTTACGTTTGGTAGGTTCGCATGCAGGTGTTTCAATTGGGCAAGATGGACCTTCGCAAATGGCGCTTGAGGACATTGCAATAATGCGCACGTTGCCTGAATCAATTGTATTATATCCGTGTGATGCGGTGAGCACTTATAAATTAGTAGAATTGATGACAAACCATCACGATTCAATTAGTTACTTGCGCACAACGCGAGCCGAAACACCGGTGATCTATTCGATTGATGAAAAATTTACTATCGGAGGCTGCAAAATTGTGCGTTCATCCAGTAAAGATGAAGTGTGTATTATTGCGGCAGGAATTACTCTCTTTGAAGCACTCAAAGCGCACGAATCGCTTGTCAAAAAAGACATCTTTGTTTCAATAATTGATTTGTATTCAATCAAACCACTCGATGAAACAATGCTTAAAAAAATTGGTAATGCTTCTCAGAAAAAAATAGTTACTGTTGAAGATCATTATCTGCAAGGTGGACTTGGCGAAGCGGTGTGTGCAGCCTTACGCAACGAAAAATTTGAAATTGTTTGCTTAGCGGTGAAAAAGTTACCACGTTCCGGATCACCAGATGAATTGATGAACTACGAAGAAATAGATTCAAGTGCAATTATAAATGCGGTGATGAAATTACGATAATCCGTGAGCAATCTTAACTGGTTTTTTGTGATCTTTATTCAAAACAACGGTGAGAATATTCGTTTTTTCTTTTGTTTCACTGGTAATCGAATCAAACGAATTAAGCATTGAAGGTAATTTCGTTAAAAATGTGGAAAGAATAAACGAAACATGAAATGGTCCGATATATTCAAATTTAATTTTTGCTTGCACTAAGTTTGCTTGTGGTTCAAATAAACGTTGTGAGAAAAGTGGTACTTTTGTTTTGTTTGCTTTTTCATCAGCGGTTCGTTGATACATTCCCTGTGGATCCAAAACTTGAATTGCATCAAAGCGTGAGTGAAATGAATAAATTTGTTTGAACATGCTGTGTTTGATGAAATGCTCAGTCCGTTTTTGTACAGGAACTGCAAGCATCACTAATTTGTGAATGCACAAATCAAGTTCAACTTCTTTTATTTTTGCTAAATTAAGTGCAACGTTGCCACCGTGGCTATGCGTAATCATGCAAATGTGCGGTTCGATACCGTATTTATTTTGATAATCGCTTATCAACTTTTTTAATGCCGCATACAATTCAAGCGCTGCTGTTTCGCGCGCTTCATAGCTTAACAGTCCAGACCAGCTAAAAATGTAAAAATGTTCTTGCGGAAATTGTTCACAATCTGTTGATGCGAGCGTATCTGCAACTAACCAACGGTATACATAATTTTCTGATAATGAATGTACCTGATGAAGTCCTCGAGGGCAGAATGTATATTTTTTAAACATTCTATTAAACCAGAAATGAGTTCCATGAACATAAATAGTAACTTTTGGAGGCTCAATCTGCTTTAGTTGTTCAATTGTAGGTTGCTGACTATTATTGTCTTTAACCACACAACCTGAAAGGGCTGTAAGGAAAATAACGAGAATCAGCGCGCGATTGTGTAACCAATTCATATCTTAATAAACCTCCAGAACTACGATTTAAACCATTCTTCACGAGTCTAGCATGGGCAATAAAATTGCGCAAATTCAACAGGAATTATTCTGGCATTTTTTCTACATATTGCATAATCATAGCTATTTTTGATTGGTTTTTTTGTAATCTATCAAAAAATTCAACAATGTTACCTTTATCTACAAAGTAAATGCGATCAAGAGTAGAACGCACAAATTCCATATCTTGACTTGAATAGGCAATGGTTAAACCTTCTGATTGTAAACGCACTAAGTAACGAGCAAGGAGAGTGCTATTTTCAGGATCGAGTGATGAAGTTGGTTCATCAAGCAAGAGCACTTCGGGGTTCAAGCACAATGCACGGGCGAGGGCGACCCGCTGTTTTTGGCCGCCAGAAAGTTGCGCAACGGAGCGATCACAATATTCAAGCATGTCAACAAGTGCTAGTTTTTCAAGAGCAATTATGCGTGCATCTTGTTGTGGTATTGCCTGAACTAAAAGTGGATCTATACAATTTTGAATCACCGATAAATTGTTAAACAGATTAAACTCTTGAAACACAAAACCGATTCGTTTGCACCGCTGCGCTGAATTGTATTCAGAAATGAGTTTTTCATTATCGGTGATTGTTCCAGAATATGAAATAAGTTGCGCAATACATTTGAGCAGTGTTGTTTTTCCGGCACCGCTTTTGCCAATAAAAGCTGTGATGCGTCCTGGAGAAAGTTCGAAAGAACAATTTTTAACAATCGGTTTATTGTCTGAAGTAACCGTAATTTTTGATGCGCGTATCATGAAAGGCTCCGTTCAATTTTTTTTGTAATAAGTGAAATAATAAGTGAAATTGCGATGTAAAAGATCGCGATTGATAGATATACCGAAAGCGCATTGAGTTCACGTGCTACGATGTTTTGGGCAACCCGAGTAATTTCCAGGACGCCGATTGTTGAGAGTAATGAACTGCTTTTTAAAAGTTGCTCAAGCTCACCGCTAATCGGAGAAATAGTTGACGCAAACATTTGCGGTAAAATAATCCTACGCAAAGCCAGTGGAGTGGTATAGCCCAGCACAAAGCACGCATCCCATTGACCAGATTGAACAGTGTTGATTGCGCTGCGTATAATTTCGGTCATATATCCTGCAGAACAAAAACCAAGTGCAATTATACCTGCAACAAGCGGTGAAAATGAAAATGGTACAATTTGTGGTAGTACAAAATAAACAATTAGAATTTGTACATAGGCAGGAATACCTTTGGCGCATACAATGTAACAATTAAGCAGCCAGCGCATGAAGGGATGTTGTAATTTTTTGCATGATAAAATACCAAACAAAACACCAAAAAAGATGCTGATAATGCAGGTGATAATCCACACAAAAATGGTCATGCATGCACCGCTCATTAAAAGCGGTGCATAGGTTTGAACAACAGCAAACATTTGTGTCAATGTATTCATCATAACTCCCATTTTTTTTCTAAGCGTTCAATTACACCTTCTGAGCGCAATTGGTCAATTGCTTGTTTAATATCAGTTGTTAATGATGAACGATCTTTTTTAATCGCCACCCCAACCCCAAACACATAATCTTCATTGCTCAGAGGAACTGAAATCGATTTGAGGTCGTTTGGAAATTTTTGTTTAAATTTCTTAGCGACTGCAGGTTCGACAAAAATTGCATCAGATTTTCCGTATTGCAAATCCAGCAAAGCATCGGTTACATTTTCCATCGATTTTTTATTAATGAATGGGAATTTATCGAGCGCTGCTTCTTGGCTTGATCCAGGTTCAACGGCAACCGTTAATTCTTTCATATCATCAATTGAACGAATCGAATCGGGAATGTTTTTCCAAAAAAGGAGTTCATAGGCAGTTGTTGTATCTCCTTGATACGCAATCATGTCAACTTTTTGCAAACGTTTTTGTGTGATTGAAAGTCCCCAAATAATAACATCAATCATTTTTTGATCGAGTGCGATAAAAAGAGTATTCATAGAACCGAGATCTTTGATCACCAATTTTTTATCGAGTTTTTGAGCAAGTTCTTTTGCAAAATCGATATCAAAACCTTCATATTCGCCTTGCGCATTTAAACTTACAAATGGTGCGTATCCTGAAGCGGTCCCAACGATTAATATATTTTCTGTACATTGTTGTGGCTGTTTGAAAAAAAAGAAAAAGCCAAAAATAAAAATTACAGCCATTCCAATACCCCCTAATGCACTTAATAATTTCTTCATGGGTTAAATCCTTATGATTCAAAAAAATGTAAAAAAAAGATGTATAAACTCACTCAGATGAGTAAGTCAAAAATTAAAAAATTAAATGTGGAAATTAATGAGAATAATGATGAAGATGATGGTGGTAAGAAGAGCGTGCAAAATTACCCAAAGAAATGGGCATTGAAAGAAATTGACGCGATTGAAATAAAGATGTGTCCATGAGGCACCCTTCTTAAATTAAATACGATCAATTATAACCTTAGCACAAACTGCGTAATTGAGCAATGATTCAAACAGTAGTTGCATATTGATATCTGAAAATAACTTGCATTTTTAATGGCATATTTTATGCTAATGTGCAGTTTGTCCTATCTAATTTATTTTCCTCACGAACATTTTTCATTTTTCGTGGTCTGCATAAGGAGGAAAAGATATGAATTTCTATACCTTTCAACTATATGGTGCATTGTTTCTTGTCGGTTTGGCCGTTGTTATATTATTACTCTTTTTGAAAACAGTGTATGTAGTCAAGCAGGCTGAGGTGATTCTTGTTGAACGCCTTGGTAAATTCCACCGCATGTTGGGACCTGGTCTGCATATTTTGATTCCTTTCATGGATTCAACGCGCACGGTGTTGTGGAGTTTTGTTATACCTGATGAGGGTGGTTTTATGCATGTGCGTGTTTCAAAATCGTTCAATCGGATTGACATGCGCGAATCGGTGTACGATTTTCCAAAACAAAGTGTGATTAGTAAAGATAATGTAATGATGCAAATTTCAGCACTTATTTATTATCAAATCACTGATCCTAAATCCGCAGTATATGAAGTGTACAATTTACCGGAAGCAATTGAAAAATTGACGCAAACAACGTTGCGCAATGTTGTTGGTTCAATGGATCTTGATGAAACACTTGTTTCGCGCGATCAAATTAACGAACAGCTGCGAATTATTTTGGATGAAGCCAGTCATAAATGGGGCGTGAAAGTTAACCGTGTTGAATTGCAAGAAGTAAACCCTCCTGAAGATATTCGGCAAGCAATGGAAAAGCAAATGCGTGCTGAACGCAACCGGCGCGCGCAGATCTTGGAAGCAGAAGGTACCAAGCAGGCATTAATTCTTGAAGCTGAAGGCGTGCAAGAATCAACCATTTTGCGTGCAAAAGGTACTGCAGAATCGAACATTATTACTGCTCAAGGTGAAGCGCAAGCTCGACTCAAAATGGCTGAAGCTGAAGCACAAGCAATTGCAATTGTTAAGGAAAAAGCTGGTGCCGATCCGCTCAATTATCTTGTTGCATTACAATACATCAAAGCACTTCCTGAGCTTACCAAAGGAAAGAACGATAAATTGGTCATCATTCCATATGAAACAAGTTCACTTATTAGTTCATTAGCACCTATAAAAAAAATGTTCGAATTGGTTACTTAATCAATCATGGATTGGCTTTGTTAAAAAGATGTGTTGCTTGATCTATGCTGTTTTTTGCTTGAACAAAATGAGTAATAGGTTCAATGAGCGCGGCACTTATTAAAAATAATAATTTAATAATATTCCACGCATTCAAAATGTGCTTCACAGGAAATAACTCCTTAATTTTTTAAAAAAAGATGAAATGAAAATTTAATAAGCAAAAAAAACAGTAAAGATGCGACATTGACGTCGCCAATTAAAAAACCGAGAAAGATAGTGCGGTAGAAATGAGCGAATAGTGAAAGAATGATTCATAACGCATGCCAATTTACCATAATCTTTTAGCATAACTGCCTCCTAAATGCTAGGCATGAACAGACATGAACTAATTTATTCAATTTTGATAGTGCGATGCAACAATATAGTCAAATTTATCGCACTTTTGAAAATAATGGGATTTTAGCTCCTGGGCCCTTGCTCCTTAAATGTGCATTCTTTTGGTTTTTTATCGTAACGCACTTGAACAAAACGAGAATGGCGTAAGATTTTTTGCGGTGTAAACTCCTCATAGGCAATTTCTGCAACTATTTTAGGTTTCACCCAATGAATTTTGGATGGAATTTTTTTCAGTGTTTTTTCTATGGGAGACTCTTTTTTTTGAATTGGTTTCAACAGTGTGTACAATTCTTTAATGTTTTTTTGATTAAACCCGGTACCTACTTTGCCAATATAGTGCAGTTGTTTACTTTTATTATAAAGCCCCAAAGCAAGCGAAGAAATTGGTCTTTTTTCTTGGGTAAAACCAACAATGATGCAATCAACGGTCTTGGTAAACTTAATTTTGAGCCATTTATCAGAGCGAACATCTGAATAATAAAAACTTTCTGGATATTTAGCGATTACGCCTTCCATATGGTTTTTTTTCATTAGTTTATAAAGGAAAGGTCCATCATGCGTAAAAACAATTTTTTCGAGATTTTTCTGCTGCCTAATAACGGCATCTAAAATTTTTTTTCGATCAATAAGTTGTTTGCGTGCAAGTGATTTGCCATTAAGTTGTACAATATCGAAAACAACATAGGCAAAATATGCTTCGTTTGTTTTCCATTCTGAAAAACTTAAAATGTGCCCCTGTTTGTTATAGCCAACAATTTCGCCATCCAATACACACTCTTTTGCATTGATGGCATTTCGAAATGTAAACTCGGGATACTGTTTGGTTAAATCATTTTCGTTGCGTGAAATAAATTTCATTTGCTTGTTTACAAAACATAATGCCCGAATGCCATCAAGCTTTGGTTCGTAAATCCAACCAGGCTTTTTCAGATCTCCAATCTCTCCTTGCTTGCATTTCATCGCACGTATATTCATTTTTTACCTTTTGCGCGAATAGCTGGCCGGGAACGATTCAATTCTAAACTAGCGCGCAACGATTCCATCAAGGAGGTTGGTTTTTTTACCTTGAGTTTCTGAGCAAGTTCTTTTGGTTTTATTTTTCTTGTTTTCTTTTTTGAAAATTCTTGCAAAAGTGCTTTAATTTCTTGTGCGAATGTATCTTTAAAATCGGTAATATCAAATTTATTCACCGATAGTTTTTTGATTAATTCTTCGGCTAAACGAATTTCTTTGGGTTCAAGTTTTATTTTTGTTTTAGTTTGCAGATTCGCCACATTTTTTACTTCATATGCATAGTGTAACGTTATTAGTAAAAGATAATCTTGATAGGGCTTGAGTGCGCATACATATTCTTTATCGCGCATAACGAATTTGCCGATCGCAACTTTATTTAAATTGATGAGTGCTTGAGTGAACAAGGCATACGCAGAATCTTTTTCTTTTTCTGGAATGACAAAATATTGATGATTAAAATAAATGGGTTCAACCGCATCTTGATCAATAAATTCAATTATTTGAATAGCTTCACTTTTTTCAGGGCGCAGCTTTGCAATCATTTCTTTGGTAAGGACCATGTATCCTTTTTCAGTTTTTATTCCTTTTACCGTATCTGCCCATATTACTTCTTTGTTGCATTTAGTACACCAGCGGTGATATTTGAGTGGTGTGTGGCAAACGCTATGTAAAAGTGTGAAACCGAGTGCGTGAGATTCTGTAGCGGTGTATAACTTAATTGGAATATTGACTAAGCCAAAAGAAATGGCGCCTTTCCAAATCGTTTTCATATCTCTCCCCCAATACAGTTTTTTTATGAGTTTAGAGGGAGAATAATAGCAGGCACAAGAATTTAAAAATTTCTCGTGCCTAAAAAATTACTTTCTGCGAGGAAAAAGTGGTTGGCCAAACAAAGTCAACTGTTTTTTTTGTGGCTTGGGTTTGGTATTTGACGCATTGGGAGTCAATCTATTTTTGAGAAATGTTGCTCCAGTTTGTAGATCGTCTTCATTTTTTATGGTGGCGTTAAATCCCATAAAAATGCTATTAAAGATTTGTATGTAGCCATTCACGTGGCAGGCGATCATTGACCGTTTTTTCTCATCAGATAAATTGCGATCGTTGTAGATCGGTTGAATTATTTTTGTATAAAGTTTTTGCTCAGTATGACTGAATGAATCCAAAAATAATTCAAATTGTTCGCACTGTTCTTGATTTTTGAACCGGGTTGCTGTTTGTACATGTACACAATGTTTTTGATACATAGATTCAAGGGGCACAATGATATTTCCATATTTTAAAAAATGATTGTCGACAAAATTGGGTAATTGGGTTGCAGTGAGCGGTATTTGCTGAACTGAAACATAGGGAACTGGTTGCGGTTGCGCTACACACAATGTGCTCAAAGAGAAAGTAGTTAATAAAATTAATTTTTTCATAATAAAGTTCTCCATTTAAATAATTATTACTTTTTTTTGCGTTCAAAAATTTTAGGACGCATGTTTGTCGGTAAGTTTTTTTTAGCGTCTGATACACACTCATTAATTGCATGTGCAACGCTCGATAACGATTTGTCCGTTGTATTGATCTTTTTCTCAACCGTATTGAGCAGTGTTTGCATTCTTGAAATGTGTAAATTCATTAATAGGGCGATTTCGTCCTTTTTTTGATCTTTTGGTTTTGATTGATCGTTGAAAATTGTTTCTAGGTCCGACGCAAAACCATGTTCTTTAGATTCAATAGATGAAATAAAAGAAGATATTGTTTTAAATTCTTTGGACTGTTTATTTACGTCGTTTTTTGCAGAAAGTTGTTCAAATAGTTTTTGCAATGTGCCGTATGATTCGGTTGGAAATTGATCCGCATAAAATGAAGCCAATGCGCGCATAGATTTATGCGGTATTTGATCTGGTGAAATAGTGCACAATTGTGTTCCAGAAAATAATATTGAGGCACACAATAAAGAAATTAATTTTTGGTGGATCATACAGCAATTTCCTTTTTTATCTATTTTTTTGGTTAACGGTTTGTAAAAATTCAGCAATTTCTTTATGACACGATTTTTCGGTGTCTTTTTTTTGTTCAACAAATAATTCATCGATTTGATTAAAGATATTTAGATTAAAATTGATATACTCATTGGTTAAATTTGCAAGCTCAGTTCTTGCTGATGTATTATTTTTGAGGTTATCATTATGAACTTTGTAAACAGCTTCTGTCTGTTGAATTATTTTTTCAGTGTAGTCATTCAGATAATCTGCTAAATTAATGCCAAATTCGTCCTTGTCTTTTTTGTAGACAACTGAATTTGGGTCTAAATTACATCGTTTAAGAACAAAATTTTCTGCTCGAGGTACAATGTGTTCATAGGTTAATTCTCCTTGCAGCTCGTAGTATTCTTTATATGTTGCTGGTATTTTGCTTGGAAGAACAAATTGTACAAGCGGTTGTTCAGCGCAAGAAACCGAAGTAATCAATAATAATAAAGATGATAAAAAAGTATTTCTTAAATTCATTGTTCCCCCAAATAGATTTACTAATAGGCTAAAGTGTGTTTACTGGCCTTTCTATTCAATGTATGTGGAATCATGAAGATAGTCAAAAGCCCTGCTGAGTTTTTTGCTGATTTATAAGGCATTGTTTATATAAAAACTACTATTTTAAAAAATTACAACTTGAAATGTTTGCCTGGGCCAGGTATACTTGAGGAGCACAACTACGAAGGAAAGGGAAAATCGTGTATTTAATTGGGAAAAAATTCATGATAATTATGGTGACATTTTTGTCATTAGATTCATTTGCAGCTGAAAATATACAAAAATCGGAATCTTGGCCAATGAGCAAAAAAGCGTTTATTGGATCAAGTTTGGCGACTATTTTTTTTCATATCAACTATCTTCACCATCGAAATGCAATGCTTGAAGAAACTTGGCATGGAGAAACGTGGCTTAGCTCAAAGCAAGCAGAAAAAGCATTAAAGGCCCGAATGGCGCGCACAGTTTTTGCTCTTTCAACTGCAGGGTTGGGTTTACTTTCTCATAAGCGATCAAAGAAGACCGGTAACACGCAATCACCAGCAGTTTGGAAAAACTGAAAATAGCGCACAAAGCGATTACGTTGTTATGCGCTATTTATCAGCTGAAAATATTATTCTTGAATGCGGTCTGTTGTATTATTTTTTATTTCAAATGTTTTGAAAAATTCATCAATTTGTTTTTCACATGAATTATCTGCAGGGTTAAGTTGTGGATAAATTGCATCAAATTGATCAATGGCAGCGTTGAGCTTCATCAAACAATCGGTTGTAATCTGTGAAATTTGAGCTTCTGTCTCAGGTGTGAGCGGTTTTTCATATAACGTTTTTAGTTGAACAAACGCAGGTTTCATAAGCGAGGCAAAATAATCAACAAGTTTGTTAGTATGCGCAGTGTTATTAGTAACGCAGCGTCGCATTGTAGAGTGTGCCATTCTCTCGCTAAGTTTTATAGAAAAATTTTGAAAAAAATGCTTGTGAAATTGTTTAGCAGCTTCAGCGGACATTGCAGGAGCCGATGTTGGGTGCGTTTGAGTATTTTCATCAGCAATACATGAGAAAGTCAGGAGTGTTAATAATACTATATTTTTTTTCATCATTTTTTTCCTTTGGTCAATGTGTTCCATCGGTTGTGTTATAACGATCTTTTAGTTTATTTTTTTTTCACGATTTATAATTCATTTTTTCTTGGTTTTGTTGAAATGCTTTTATTGCGGCCCAACAAAAAGGATAGTTGCCGTCATTATCGCCATTGCTGAAAAATATTTTGATATCGGTTACGCCGCAGGCATTTTTTAAATACTCTTTAAACCGTTTTTGCTCAATGGTTTCGTTATTCATAGCATTCATATTTGTCGCGAAAATTATGAATACAAAAATTACATATTTCATCGTTTTGAACCTGCAAATAGGTTAAATGCTGTACCAATTAGTTTAACTAATTCAACTAAATCACACGTAAAAATGGCATGTAAAAAAGTGCCACTGATTTTAATTTCATTCATGTCATTGAGTCTATTTTGATATTTTGAAGGAAAATGCTCATAAACCGCGCGTTGCAATAAGCGCATTACTTCTGGTGCATTGTTGTTAAATTCGTTGCGCGCAAAATGATATTGTTGGTATAGCGTGTCAAATGTCGAATGGAATTGAGCAGGTGTAAATTCCTGGTTTTCCGGCCATTCACGCACATACTTTTCAAGTGCTTTGTAAGAGATGGATTGTGCAACCAAATACGTTGCAAGTTTATAGGTGCCGATTGAACTCAAAAGAGCAATCAATGGGGTTCCGGCAAATTGTGTTGCGGCTTGAAAAGGCAAATCGCTATAGCCTTTTACTGGTACATATTTTTCGGCAACAACATAAAAAAGTGTTCCCGATGCAATCGCTGCTGCAAGAGTGGAAATATTGATTTTTGATGAACTGACAAATGAATTTTGAGCTTTTTCTACTTTTAGAATAAATTGATCTTCCAAAAATTCCCATTCACGATTGCGAAAAAGTTCTTTGAGTGGGTTGCGCGCAAGATTCTTATTGTAAAAAAACGATTCGCTACGCGCGTGAATTGTGGTGAAAAAAGATAAAACAATAGCAGACAACTTAAGATAGTTCATGCAAATTCCTTTCAAACGCAATTGCTGGCTAGTATAGGCAGTTCATTTCTATTGGTCAAATTTGGAACAAATAATATACAAAAATTTATTTCTTGGGTAAAATTTAAAATATTTTTAATCATTTAACTCAAAAGATGTTTCCATGAAGCCTCATAAGATATCGTTAGCAACCGCAATTTTACTCAATCTTAACATTATGATTGGGTCAGGTATTTTAATCGGTCCTGGCCGTATGGCTGCTATTGCAGGCAGTTCAAGTTATCTTGCGTGGCTTGTGGTTGCAATGCTTTTTTTGCCAATTGTATTATGTACCGTCCAATTAAGCCGCATGTTTCCTGGTGCGGGAGGTTTTTATCTGTATGCTAAAGAAGGATTAAACCGAACCGCCGGTTTTGTGAGTGGTTGGTTGTATGTAGTTGGTTATACCTTTGCGTTAGTTGTAGAATTTATGGCATTGCGCCAAACATTGACCGTCACATTTGGTGACAACTGGTTGACCATGCATCCGCATATATTTGATGCATTACTCATTGGACTAACAACAGTACTCAATTTGATGACAATGAAAACGCTGGGAAGAATGCTTAATGCATTGACCATTACTAAGATTATTCCATTAATTATGGGTATTCTAGTATTACCATTTGTGTTTAAACCGAGTTCATTAGCAGTTAATAGTGGAGAACTCACAGCACTTCCCTATGCATTACCGATGGCAATATTTGGTTATTTTGGTTTTGAATACTGTACAAGCATTAGCCATTACATTGAAAATAGTGAAAAAAATGCACCGCGTGCAATTTTATTTGGTTTCTTGATTACTGCGCTTATTTATACCTTGTTTAACTTTAGTGTTCTGAACATTATGGGCGTAAACAATTTGGCTGAATTTGGTGCGCCTGCATTTGGTGATTTTGTTGCTTGGCCAATTGCTTCGATGTCGGTAATTTTGAAGTTTTTAATTTCTATCGCTTCGATTTTAGCAATTTTTGCTGGTGCGAATGGTATGATGAACGCAAACTCAATTTTGCTTCATTCAATGGCTCAAGAAAAATTATTCTATTTTTCTCCAATGCTTGCTCAATTGAGTAAACGTGGACGTCCTTGGGTTGCTACTTTGCTGCAGGGAATTGTTGCGTACATTTTGGTGAGCACTATTACGAATCTAGACTACGCATTTAGTTTGTGTAATTTAGGGATTTTCTCGGCATTTATTTTGCCATTTGTTTCGCTCTTTGTGATACAAAACCGTCGTTCAGTGAGTATCATGCAGCGGATTATTACGGTAATTGCATTAATTATCGTTACTGGACTTGCTATTTACAGTTTCTATAATTTTGGCGACACCATGCAACAACGTTTAATGGGAGCTGTTCCATTATTTGCGGCATTGTTCTTTGGCGGATTATTGTTGCAAAAGGAATATTAAAAAAAATATTGACTTGAACAAAGACACCGTGTCTAGATAGACCTGATTTTTACTCACTGGTTAAGGAGAAAGAATAATGGTTAATCGAACACGGTGTTTCTTTTTTTTGTCATTAATAATCCAGGCATTGAATGTTTGGGCGGAAGATGACAAGGTAATACCGCTTAAAAAAGAATGGACCGTTATAGTTTATATGGCTGCCGATAATAGTTTGTATCCATATGCACCGGCTGACATTGAAGAAATGAAAAAGGTCGGTTCAAATGAGCATCTGAATATTTTAGTTTACTATTGCACAAAGTTGCCTGGTAAACAGAAAGTCACAAAAAAACTGTTCATCAAAAAAGGTGCTGTTATACAAGATGGACCCGATACGGTGCGTGATAGTGGAGATACACAATCGGTAATTGAAGCGCTTTCATGGGCACATGTTTCATATCCATCAGATCATCTGATGGTAGTTTTTTGGGATCATGGTTCCGGTTCTCTTAATCGCTTAATGGGTAATACCTGTAGGCCGTGGCACTGGTGGAATAATAATCATTATCGCTCGTTGTGGAGTGAATTATGGCATGAGCGTGGCTGTTGTTATGATGATTCAACCGGCAACTATTTAACTGATTTGAAATTACGCGCCGCATTATCAGAAATTTATCTTAAATACCGTAAAGGTAAAAAAATTGACATCATTGCCTTCGATGCGTGCTTAATGGCTGATATAGAAGTTGCTTACACAGTGCAAAAATATGCAAACTATTTTGTTGCATCACAAGAAACAATTCCCGGAGCAGGATATAACTATTCGTTTGTGCTTTCAAATTTAGCAAAAGGGTTAACCGATTCGCGCGAATTTGCCATTAAGATAGTTGATGCATACAACAAAGAATATAAAGGCACTGATGATTACACGTTATCTACACTCGACCTAAGTAAACTTACTCCCGTAGTGAATGGAATGAACGTAGTGGCCCAAAATCTAATTGAGTTGCTCAAAAATTATAACCAAGATGGTCAGGCGGCAGGGGCAATTTATCATGCAATGACAGCGTCAAATTGTACGCGATTTGAGGAAGCATCATATATGGATATTGTTCATTTCTTGCATAATTTAACACAAACATTGCCAGCAGTTTCGATGCCGCAAGCAGAAAAAGACCGTATCTTGAAGTCGATAAAAGACGAGATTTCAGCGGTTAACGCGTGTGTTATTGCCAACGCAAAAGGTGCACAATTTCCAAACGCTTCAGGATTATCAATCTATTTTGATGAGAACGAAGTTGATCCAAGTTATCCACAATTAATTTGGTCAAAAAACACTAAGTGGTGGCCTCAATTTTTAACTAACTATTTTGCAAATTAATTAGCTCTATAAAAATAATAGCCGCAAAAAAAATCGCGGCTATTATTTTTTTTATTCTGTTGGTTGCTCAAGTTCAACTCTTGGTTGAAGTTTGTGTTTTGATTGTTTCATCAGCGCAAATAATAATATTTGGTGTTTGTTTCCATGAAAACTGCAACTGAAATTTTTTACCTTCTGGAACAGAAATTTCTACTTTTTTAGAATCTTTGTAGTACCCTTTTGCAAAATTAAAGGTGTAATTTACCATTAATTTATTATCAACAACTGGAATCTGCGCTGCTTGATCAGGCTTAATTTCTTTATCATTAAGTGAAATAGTAAACTCGGGTGTGTGTTTGCCTGTCCAATGATGATAGGTAATCATATCTTGTGAGATGCAATGCTTGATTTCAATTGTACGGGTTTCGTTCTTTTTTTGTGGCAAAACAGTTGTATCAAGTTTTTGTTCAACCTGTTTATTTTTTTCAATCGAAGTAGTAGGAGGTGTGACTAGTGGTTCCTGTTTTTGTTTTGTATTAATTTTCTTTTTTTGCTGTGCTGCTCGTGGGCATTTTTTTTGAACCGGGGTTTTTGCTGCTGCTTTATCCGGTGTAGGATTGGTCTGTTTTTTTTCAACCGATTCGGTTTTGGTTTTTTTTGGTGTGTGTTGTGCAATGAGTGCATCATCACCAGCACAGAGAACTGATCCCACAAATGAAATTAAAGCAACGATGACAAAGTTCTTCATAATACTTTTTTGTGTTCCTTAATCTTAAAAATAAGCACTGCAATTGCTGCCGGTGTCATTCCTGGAATGAGCGATGCATGTGCTATTGTTTTTGGTTTATGTTTAATCAATTTTTCTTGTAATTCTTTTGAAAGGCCCGGAATAAAAGTGAAATCAAGTGTTTCGGGAATTTCAAGTTCTTGCATGTATTCTGCTTTTTGGATTTCTTGCATGTCTCGTTTTAAATATGGCTCATATCGAATTTCTGCCCAAATGGCGAGCGCTGTACGATCGCTAAGTGTATTTTGCGTAAATTCGTGAATGAACGTTAAATTGGTATCATCGCGACCCAATAATTTAAGTATATTTTCGTTATTTTTGCCAGAACGCAGATCACGAATAACTTGATTTACGAGCTCATGCTCAGATTTTATTTCATCATAAAATGTTTTTTCAATCAAACCGAGTTGATAACTAGCATCTGCAAGTCGATAAAAAACATTATCTTGCCGCAAACTAAGCCGGCGTTCTGCGCGCGAAGTAAACATGCGGTACGGTTCATCCACACCAAGTGTG
>JAKJAQ010000011.1:17803-40252 GCA_022707425.1 Candidatus Babelota bacterium | reverse complement strand
CAGATTGAATTTTCTCTTTAACCACTTCAAACCAACTTTGTGGATTTTTTTTCATCTGTACTCCTTGTCTGTCACTGCATTGTGTTTTTCAGTATAGGCCCAGGTTTAAATAAAACGCAAGCCGTTATCCTACCGTACCAAACTTTAAATTGAGTTCTTTAAATCGACGATGCACACTTGAACGGTTAACTCCCAAAAATTGAGCAATTTGATTTTGGTTACCAAATTTTTCCCACAACATTGCCATCAATTTCGGATCTTTCAGCGCTTTTCTTCCAAGCCGCGCAGCCCGTGCCAGCTCAGGATCAGAAACATTAAACGCAGGATCGAGCGGATTATCTTCATGAATATGATTCTTTTTTGATTTGTTAACCAAAATGTGTTCAAGTTTTGCACGAAATTCATATAAGCTTTGCGGGCGCGAAAAAATGAGGCGGTGAGTTTCTTGTGCTGTCAACTCAAGCAGATTTTTATATGGTTCAGCTTTTATTGCCTGCGCAACCAACCCATTTGCTAAATCAGCAAGCTCATGTTCAGGCAATGTTACCAATGAAGGCAAACTCAATGTTGTTTTTTTGAATTTATTGAAAAGTTCAGCACTGAAGGCATTATTTTTTACCAAAGTATCAAGCGATTGATGTGTTGCACATAAAATTCGTGCACCGCTTGAACGGCTCGTTTCATCTTTTAAGGGGTGATAAAATCCGTATTCAATGTATTCGGCCAATAATGCTTGTGTTTTTTCGCTTAAAAAATGAATATTTTTAATGAGCAAGGTGCCGTTATTATCTAATTGCTCGAGCAAAGATAGTTCTTTCATCTCACCAAACAAGGGATTGATACCGAAAACCTTAAGCCCAACCTCATCATTCTTTTCAGCGCACGTAAGATTGAGAATATATAAGGTGCCACGTAAACTTATACTGTGAATAATTTCTGCTAATGGCTGCACATCTTCATCAGGCACGTCAAGAAGCAACGGTTTTTTGCCAAGCGCCAATTTTAATAAATCGATTTTAAATTGCAAAAATTCTGGCGAACTACTTGGCAACAACTGATTGATCAACCTGCCTGAATGAGTTGTTTCTAGATACAGCAAATAATCCCACTCGCTAGGATTTTTCAATAATTCAATTTGATTTTTAAGCAAATCACCAATTTCAGGATAGTAGATAATTACTAAAACACCATTATCATCGTTGCTTGGAATCGCCTGAAAAACTAATTTGTTTCCACCTGCGTCAGAAATGAGTACATTTTGCGTTGTTTTGTATTCTTGTGCATGTTGAACTGCAGTGCGTAATGCTTTGGTAACCGGATGTCCTTCATGAGTATTGGGATTGATGGTAATAAGTTCTTTCGCTGTCTGATTACCAAAATCAAACCACCGATTTTTGTAAAATAAAACGCCAATCTTGCGATGAGCTGTGCGGAGAAATGATTGAATCGCTTCTTTGTATTGATTCACTTCTTGATGTTTGCTGAACAATTCTTCTTCAACCCCTTTTTGATGCCGTAACATTTGTTCAAGACTACGGCTTTGCATAAGATAAATTACGTTGCTTAAATAGCAAGCAAAAACAATCATCTCATCTTGTTCGGTGCGATTATAAAATTGCTCATCTCGCGCATCTCGCTCAACAATAATATACGCAATCACCTGCTCTTCATGATAAATCGGCAAGAAAATATCAGCGTTGATTTGATCCATAAACTTGAGCAACATGCCGCCACATTCATTTTCTTCATAAAAATTATCAAACGCCATTTCATCTGCAACTACAATGCCATTTTTTTGCAAACATGAAACAACGGTTGTTTGTTTTTTTTCATTGCGCGCCAAAAATTCTTCCACAAGCAACTGATTAACATCGTAGGTACTGCATTCTTCAATTTCAGATTTCTTTTTTTCGGCAAATTTACGAATATGAAGTGCAACTCGATTTGCTTGCAACCCAAATGCAGATTTAAAAAATTGCGAAGTGAGGGTTGCTAATTCCGGTTTTGTAACCGCTTTGCTAATTTGACTTATGACAGATTTGAAATCGTCAATAAAATTCAAATGCGGCGAAGTTTGTACATGGCCATGAAAATTGAGAAACCGTAACCCAATAACTTTTTTTGCCGCAAAATAAAAAGCAAACGTAAGCAAAATAGTAGACATACTTACAATGGCAAAACAAATTGAAATATCAATCCGCATAAAACATGCTGGAATTGTTTGAATAGAATCAAAAATGATTTGAGGAAGAATAATTATCTGAATTAACAGTTTCAATTGCTTTTTTAGAATTTTCGGAAGAGTAGAAACTCGTATTCGACATATCGCCTTAATAAGACTCGGTAAGATAGAAACAAACATATAGAGCCCACAGAATGGCAATAATATTCTCATCTCAAAATATGGACGATTGTCGGGATAATTGAATTCGAAAATTGCTAAATAAATAAAACAAAGAACTACACAACTACTTATCATGGTTAATATTTTTTGATACAACCCAGGTCTGTACCATTTTACGGTAAGGCTTTCTAAGAATAATCCGAGCGCTTGGTACTGAATTATGGTCAGTGCCCACGCTATGCGTATCACGCATAAAATTGGTCGATAATCTGCACCCATGAAAGAAAGACTATATAAATTAAAGCATGTCCATGCAATATCAGAAAACATTGCACCGATTAATACTGGTAACAAGAAATACCAGGGTCGCTCAACCCTAGAAGACCTCAATCCATGAAAAATCGCGGCGATTAATAAAAAAAACTTAATAACAAGAGAAACTAATACAGCAGATAGTACAAATGGATAGCTATTAATAAAGTCATAAATAGTATTAAGCATTCTTAATTCTTGTGTTTAATCGGTTAACAAATTATAGTATTGGTAAATAGTTTAAGATATTGTTACAAGATTGAAAAGGGCAAATATGTTGAACAAGATTTCAGCAATAGCTACAACCTTCTTAGTTGTTGTTATGATTTTAAGTTCTGTTCCACCAGTTGGCTAAGAACAGCTTCAAAAGAAAATAAAAATATCGCGGCTTTAATTGAGCCGCGATATTTTTTTAAACAAAAAAAAGAGGTGCTCGAATTAAGAGCACCTCTTTTTTGAAGCCTTCGTTCAAATTTATTTTTTTACGAAACCAATTCTTTAAGCGCTTTTCCTGGCTTAAATTTTGGAACGCGTTTTGCTGGAATTTGCATTTTTCCACCAGTTGCTGGGTTAACACCGGTGCGTGCTTTTCTTTTTAATACTGAGAATGTGCCAAACCCAGTCAACACAACTGGTTTGCTTTTTTTCAGTGCATCACTGATAACATCCATGAAAGATTCCAAGCAACGTTTGCAAGTTGCTTTTGATTCCTTTGTTGTCTTCGACATTAATTCAACAACCATAGCTTTATTCATCTTTGCGCCTTTCTTTTAGATTAATGAGGCTTCGTTTTTACGTATACAACACAATACCCACAAAAACTTGTCTAATTCGTACAATAGTATGCACATAACTTTTGTCAAGAAGAATTTTTAAATTCTTAACAAACGAAATACAAAATCTAATGCATATTATTTTTTAATCATAAATAATATTTTTAGGATCACAGAACTCCTTTTTTTAATTTGTGATCGTATTGATCGGTCTCTCGCCAAAATAAAAAAATACTAAATAAGAGAAAAACTTCATTGAAGATTGCCTACTACTACGTTACTCAATAACTACACAGAAAAAACAGTTCGCATTTTCAAATAAAGTTGAATTTTGTTATAAATGTTATTCATTAAAAAAAATGGCCTGCCAGTCAAAACCTTGATGCCGTAGAGTCCGCTTTCGTTAAAACTACTGCGTGACATCACGCCATAGCACTTTGTGCGACGGCGGATGGTGCCGAGGGCCGGACTCGAACCGGCACGGGGAATTACCCCAAAGGATTTTAAGTCCTTTGCGTCTACCAATTTCGCCACCCCGGCATATTTTTTATGAGATTTAAAAGATGGTCCGCTTTCGTTAACTTGCGGCGTGACATCGCGCTCGAGCACTTTGTGCGAAAGCGGATGGAGGCGGCACCCGGAATTGAACCGGGGATCAGGGTTTTGCAGACCCTTGCCTTACCACTTGGCTATGCCGCCAGCCTTAAATTACTATTTTTATTAGCAACATTGTTTATGGCTAGCATCATCAATTTTTTGCTTCAACTCTTGCGTTGTGATAACCGGAACATTTTCTGCTGCTGGCAAATCTTGTGGTCTTTCAAAATCACTTAAGTACGCTTGCTGACATGGCCCAGTAACAGGGAAGCCCATTTTTTTCCATTCAGCGGTGCCACCTTCATAGGCCCACACATTGTTGAAACCAATTTCGCGCAACATCTTTGCACCTTCAGCACTTGCAAGACATTTATAATTTGCACAATAAATAATTACATGCGCATCTTTATCTATATTTTTTTTTGCATATTCTTCAAGTTGCTCAAGCGGCACATTGATAGAACCAGCAATATGGCAATCGTCGAAGAATTCTTTATCAAGCACGTTAATCACCACTACTGATGATCCATGACCATGTTCAGTTGATCCACCAAACCAGTTACAAGCTGATAGGGTAACCAGTCCAACAAAAATAACTGCCAAGGTCGCTTTATTTGGTACCATCATTCCTTTTTTTCCTTTACAATTTCTATTTTCCATTGAATTAATTATCACCAAATTTACTTAAAAATAAATGAGTATGCAACTATTTTGTTAATGGACACGCTGAAAAAAGCGACTCCATCGAACACGCTTCCAAAATTCTATTGGGTGCGAAAAGAGATCAAATATCAACCACGAATCGGTGCTGTCAATCGACAAAAGACGCCATTTAATAATACCATGAATTAACGAACCATCAAGTGGTCCCCAATAACGCGAATCGTTGCTTCCTTGGCGATTATCGCCCATTGCCCAATACTGATTATCACCCAATTGTACATCAAACTCATCAACCGATTTTCCATTACAACTAATTGGTGTATATGGTTGACGTAAATTTGATTCATTATAATGACGTAATATTCTTTTTGCTTTTTCAACCGTAAATTCGGTCATCGAATAAAATGGTTGATTTTCATAAGATACTGAAGGATCATATGAACGAAAATCCCATGGTACTGCGCTATCACGGTAGATTGCTATGAGCGGATATTTATTAACAAACGGTTCATCTAATTTTTGACCATTCACATAAATAACTGGTTTTCCCTCTTCAATAACTCCTCTTACATGGTCACCAGGAATTCCAATAACGCGTTTCGTCCAATTTGATGGACCCCACACATAATTTTCAAACAAACGTTTATACCACACATCTGAATACGGAAATTGTGGATCGTTGAAGGTAATAATGTCTCCACGTTGAGGTGGCGTGAAGAGGATAAAAAACTTATCTGCAAAAAAACGTTCTCCAACCAACATTGTTGTTTCCATCGATCCGGTTGGCACCTGATATAAACCATAAAAATAGGTGCGTATAATAAATGCAATCGGCACTACAATCAAAAATGTTTCGATGTATTGCGCAATGATTGATTTATTTGGTCTACGCATCCATGCACGAAATCTTTTAATAACCGTCATTTCTTTTTCCTTGTCTTAAGTGAGTACCAATAACGGATCAATATGTTTGCCGTGTTCTTTTACTTCAAAGTGTAAATGAGATGCACTTTTTTTTCCATTGCTACCAATTACTTGCCCCGTGGCACCCACGCAGCCAATTAATTGGCCGGTTTGAATTTTTTCACCATAACGCACTTTTATAGTTTTTAAATGCGCATAGCGGGAAGTGCGACTTCCTGCATGTGCAAGCACAATTGTGTTTCCATATCCTTTTTTGGAATACGAAACTTCGATCACCACACCAGGCGCAGCCGCTCCGACCGCAGTTCCTTCGATCGCTGCTAAATCAATACCGTAATGAAATTTCCAACCGCGCGTCGGTCCACGCACTTTTTTTCGCGGACCAAAACGTGAACTAAGCCAAAACTGTTCACGCTTAATTGGCCACTGGAATGAACAGTCACTGCGACGCTGTCCTTGCGTCAATAAATAGTGATAGTTTTTCGCTGAGCGATTTATGCGTGTTTTCGGTCGATTCCGTTTTGTGCCAATCGAGCGAGGTTCTTGATACCGCGATCCATCAATACCGTTGTATAAAACGCGTAACGAATCTTCTAAATTGTAATGTTTACCAAAATCAACCGCAGATTTTGCTAAATAATCGGGATTTCGATTAACAACCTCAAACGAAGGAGTTATCATCTCCCTTTCCTGCGCTGCCATTTCTGGCAAAACTCTTCCGTTCTCTTTCATCGATTTGTAATCGTCAAATATTTTTTTGTACATTAACACATAGGTGTCATATTCATTTTTTAGTTCAATCAGCTCTCTACTTTGCGTATGTAGATTTTCATAAAGATTAATAAGCAATGCAATAACAATGCCTAATGCGATAAAAAGAACAGCGTGTACAATTAATGGCAAGCGAAACAAACGATTCTTAATAGCTCTCCCTTTTTCTAACTATATTTCAATAAAACTATCTGCATGCATCCAACCATATTTATTCAGATAACCGATTTTATACCACGAATCTTCTTTTTTCAAAACAACAACGGATCTACCGCGATCAATTATATCAATTTGTCCCAGCTGATCATCTGGTGCAATAAAAAGTGGTGTTCGATCAGCTTTAACTATGAGTACCTTATCCACCGTGCGTCCATAGGCAAGTACCAAGAGTATACTACTATAAAAGACAATCAGCGCAACACCTATCAAAAGAACATTGCGTATTCGTTTTACAAAAAACCATATTAACAACAATGCAAAAAGTCCGATTAACACTACTAATTGCCAACCACCTACACCCAAGTAGGTTGAATTCAACTGCAAAAAACGAAGAATTGAACTTTTAATCGATGAATTAGGTTGTTCTATGCTCATAATTGCTTGTTCAATGTGCGGATAACTTTTAGATGATGCATTTTTTTTAGCTTGATGCCAATAAAAAAGTGCCTGCGCTTTATCACCTTGCTCAAAAGCACATACTCCCATGTTGTACCAAACTGCATCTCCTTTTTTTTCGATTGTTTTGAATAAATCTACTGCTTTTTGCAGTTCATTGTGCTCATATGCTTGCTTTGCTTGCAAAAATGTTTCATGATCGTTGCGCGCAGCAGAGAGTGATCCATGAATCATACATAAAATTAAATATAATCGCGTAAACGTAGTAACCATTGTTCTGCTTCTTGATACAATTGAGTGTAATTTGATTCATCTTCATGCTTAAAAAAAGCATGTTCTGAGCATCTTCTAAAAAAATCTTCCCATTGCGTTTTCAAATGAGGTGGACAACCTCCAGTCGATAATTGTTTAACCATTCGTTCTTCGTTCATTTCATTTAGTGTGCACTGCGCACGCTTTGCAAATAAAAGAATAAAAATATCGTACAAAGCTCGGTGAACTAAATTATTTTTTTTTGCTTGCATTAATTGATTACGTGCTACCTTGAACGCATATGCATAATCGTTGTGTGGTGCGTTAGCAATGGTATATTTTTTGTACCATGAAATTCCAGCAGCGCCCAACAATAGAGATGCTATAACCGCACAACACAGCCAAAAAATCCACCAATCAATGTGCCATAATTCTTGCGCATTAATATCGCCATTAAGCATGAGCGGCATTTTGTGTTGCATTTGAGTAGTTGTTGGTAGTTCGTTTTGATTATGGGCAATTGCTGCAACATGTAATTGATCAGCAGAAGTTTGTTTTACCGGATTATCTAGTGCAACAATGGTCAAAGAAACTGGTTTTGTTGTTAATTTTTTATATTCTTTGCCCATAACATCAAAATATGAAAATGTTTGGCTTAGTAACGTAATTGAGCCGGGTCGAGTTCCCTGCACAATATATTCCCACGATTTTTTTTGACGATTATTGCCTATTTCTTGAACAGTTGACTTTGAATCATAATACGTTAAACCATCGGGAACGGTAAGCACCGGCGTCATCATTGTGTCGAAATTTCCCTCACCTTCAACACTCAGCGTTAACACAATACCATCACCTTGCCGCGCCTGAGAACGATCAAGCGTTAATTCAAAATGATCAAATGTACCAATGGCGGTTACGTTTTCACGATTTTCTGGTAATGCATCTACCACCATTGATAATCCGTTTGAATAGACATATTTTTGTTCAAATCCACTATCAAAAAATGAGGAAATAAAATCAAATGCATGTGTTTGTTGTGTGCGTGGAATTTTGAATGCAGCACGAACTGCAGGAATGGTAAGTGTGCCAATTTTAGTTGGAAAATAGATTGACCGCCATTCTAGATAGTTCATTCGTTGGCCATCAACAATTTCTGTTCCCGAAAATGGACCTTGGAGTGGTTGAGCGCCCGGAAGCTGTGGTTCTGAAATGCCAATTAAACTTACTCCTTTTTGATAATAAAAACGCACTACAAATGAAACTTTCTCTCCCACAAACACCTGATCCTTGTCAGCGTAAAGCCGCACAAGCGCTTCGTCATTGCTGTTTGTTTTTGGTGTAGCCGAAACGGTCACAGAAATTGCATGAGAACTAATTTCACCATTTTTTGTTTGTAAACGAGCCGGCCCGAGCGTAAAAGACCCTGTTTTATCAGCACGCACAACGTAGCGGTACACTTTTTTATTGGAACTTACTCCATTAATTGTAGTTCTAATGGTGCTGACTAATCCTTGATCTTCAATATGCATTAATTTTAACCGATCAATCACAGGAGCGTTCATTTGTTCATCTCCACTAATAGTAGCTTCGATTAAAAACGGAACACCTATTCCGACTTCGCTGGTGGGCCTACCATGTTGATCAAGCACATCGAGAGAAATTTTCGTTTCCTGAGCGTGACAACTCGCAATCAATAAGAGAGCGAAAAGCGCATTACCAATTTTTTTGACCATGGCGTGCTGGCATCCCTTGTTTAATATCAACTTTAAGCATTTGTTTCAACGCTTGTGCATCATGTTCATCGAGCAATTTCATAAGCAATTGATCGTCCTGAGAAAGTTGTTCATCAGCTGGCAATCCCGGCTGATGTCCTTGTTCTTTCGATCCATCTTGAGTATTCTGTGCATGAGATTGTTGTTGTGCTGGAGAACTTGTATGTTTTTGTTGTTCCCGTTTACGTTGCTCATTGCTGGATTGCTGATCATCCTCTCCGCCTTTTGGGGTGTTTTCTTGTTTTTGTTCAGTATCATTGGCACCATTCTTCTCTTCATTTTTTGGCTGATCGCTGGCTTGCTTGCGATCATCTTTGGGTTTCTCTCCCTGATCATTTCCATTGTTGCCTGCATTACCGGAATTTTTTTCCTGTTTTTCTGACCGTGATTTATCGCTTTTATTTTGCTGCTCATTCTTTTGGTTATTTTCTTCATTAGATTCATTTTCATCGCCATCTTTTTTTTCGTCTTGAGCTCCTGAGGTATTCTTATCAGGTTCGTTTTCTTTATTTTTTTGATCTTGTGAATTTTGTTTATCTTTTTCTTGTTTTTGCTTATTCTCTTCGTTGTTTTTTTCTTGATCGTTGTTTTTTTTGTTCTGTTTATCACGAGAAGATTCATTTTCTTGCTGTTTATCGTTCTTTTTCTGATTATTTTGCTGCTCTTGTTCTTTCTCTTTTTTTTGACGCTCGAGTTCTTCATCAATTTTCTTGATCATTTCTTGTGCAAACGTGTGTTCAGGATCAAGCTCAACAACTTTTTGATAACTTTCGCGTGCTTGATCCAATTGTTGCAAGTTAATTTGTGCATTGCCACGATCAAAAAATGCTCGTTTTTTTATTTCTTTTGAAGCTTCCGATTTTTGTAGCGCCGCATCAAAATAAGTAGCAGCTTGCTGCCAATTTTTTTGCGCATATGCAGCTTTTCCTGCATTGTACAAATTTTCGCTACTTTGTGGGTTGTTGGTAATCAGGTCATGCGTAACCTTTTCCGCATGCGCAAACTCTTTTTGTTCGAATGCTGATGAAGCTTGATACTGCTTCCACAATACCCATGGATTTAGTTCAACAGCAAAGCTATTGCACGCACAAAAAATTGAAAAAAATAACAAGTTGACCTGCAATTTCATAATAACCATTCAATCAAAAAACACGCGAAAGAACACAATGCAACCAACGGGTACCGTTCTTGCAATGTACCAATTTTTTTATCTTCAAATTTCTCTTTTTCATAATTTTCAACCAGCTGTACTAATTTTTTTACATCAGTTTCATCATCGGTTGCTTTGACATAAATGCCACCCGATTCTGCTGAAAGCGCTTGCAAAATACCTTCATTAAGTCTTGAAATGACAATTTCACCTTTTTCATTTTTTTCATGACCACGTTGTCGACCTTCTTCATCGATAATTGGCACTGGAGCTCCTTGCGGCGTGCCAATACCAAGTGTAAAAATGTGCACACCCAGAGATCGTGCTTGTTCACGCACAGAACTCAAATTGCTTGAAAAATCTTCGCCATCGGTTAATAACACGAGCAATTTATTTTTGCGCTTCATATCAGATGCAAACATATCAATCACCCTTTTTATTGCTTGATCAAGTGCGGTTGTGCCTGAAGAAATAGTTTCGGCATCGATTTGATCTAAAAAGAGAAAAAATGCACCATAATCAACGGTCAATGGGCATTGCACAACTGCTGAACCTGAAAAAAGCACAAGGCCAATGCGCTCCGATTTGAGCAAAGTAACTAATTGTTTAATTTTTTGTTTTGCAAATGCTAAACGATTCGGTTGTTTATCTTGCGCAAGCATACTACGTGAAACATCAAGTGCAATAAACAAGTCGCGCCCTTCTTGTTCCACCGTTTCTTCAACCAATCCCCATTGCGGCTGTAAAAACGCAATAAATAAAAAAATAATTCCGCACACTAACAAGAATTTTTTGATTACTAATCTTGTAACAGAAAAACGTGAAAACAATAATGAGCGCCGCGATACGGAGACCAATGTGCGCACTCCTCGATAACGCCAATAGCCAGCCAAACCAATGCAAAGAGCACCAATTAACACAAAAAAACCGTAATAAAGATGATGCCATGAGCCAAAAGTTATGTTAAACATCGTAAAACTCATATGATCACCCATAGTAATGACGCCAGTAACTCAAGCATAATTGCACTTGCTGCTGCGATGCAAAATGGGAATAACAGTTCATAATAAGTTGAAAAAATTGTTGCCTCATGCTCGCTTTTTTCTAATAAATCAATTGTTGCATAGATGTGCTGCAGTTCATGCGGTTTTCGTGCTTCAAAATAGCGTCCGCCTGTTTGATGGGCAATTGAACGCAAGAGTTGCGTATTCAACTTAAAGCCCATTGCACGAATACCAAATAAAGGATCACGGAACAATCCGCCATGTTCATCGCCAATGCCAATTGTGTATATTTTTATGCCGAATTTTTTTGCTAGCTCAACTGCTTTTTGTGGATCAAGGTCTAATTCAGGGGTTGGTTCTCCATCAGTAAGTACAATCATGATTTTCGTTTTTGCTTTTGACTGCTGCAATCTGCGTGCTGCCATTGCAATCGCCACACCAAGTACGGTTCCTTGAGGATTCACTGCACCAAGTTCTAACTGTTTGATCAAATCGGTCAATATTTTTTTATCAAGTGTTAATGGACAGCGCGAAACTGCATCACGCCCAAAAACTACTAATCCCACTTGATTATTTTCTTGTCGCTCAATAAATTTTATTGCTTCAGTTTTTGCAACATCAAAACGTGATCGTTGATCTTGCACATCATCAAAACATTGCATACTAGCAGAAGCATCAAGTGCCAACATGATATCAATACCATGCACTGGCACTTTTGATTGAATATCAACTAATTGAGGCCGCGCTGCAAGCAAAACAAGCATAACAAGAACACCGGTGCGCAAAATATTAAGCACCAATGGGGGCAAAAAAGCAGATGAAGCTCCACTTTTCTTTAGTGCATTAATAAGCGAATAGCGATACGCGGTTGGTCGATAACCGGAACGACGCAATAACACAGCAACAATAATAAGAATAATACCAATAATGAGTATCCACGGATACGCAAACCGGAATGAATAATTCATAAGCTGTTTGTTTCTACCTGTTTGATAAACCACGCATGAACACGATTAGAAAACGTTTCATACGTATCATTGTCTTCAAACAAAAATGGTTTTCCAATAATAATTTTTACTGGGTGTGGCCGCAATAAAAATGCACCTGGGGGATAAATTTTGCCCAAGTTAAACATCATAACTGGCACCACCGGTCTTTTGGATTCGTGAGCTAAAATAGCAAATCCATAAAAAAAACGGTGCACTGAGCCATCAATGTGGCGCCCACCTTCGGGAAATAAAAGAACATGCCGATGTTGTCCTTGAATTAATCGGCCCGCTTGTTCAATCGACCCAACTAGTTTTCGTAATCCACTCGAATCGACAACCACATTCATGCGGCGTGCAACAAAACCAAAAATCGGATATTTGGTATATTTTTTTAAAAATAACCAAATATGTGGCATTGTTCCCACCAAAGATCCAAGCATAGGAATATCAAACGCCGATTGATGGTTAGCAATAATAATTGCAGGTTCTACTGGGATATTTTCTTTGCCCTCAATTTTAATCGGTAAAAAAGTTGCCCACACAATAACACGGAAAAAAAGCGCAACGGCACCATAATAGAGCCGATTATCAAAGCGATATTTTTCCGGTAAACAGGCGACAAAAATACAGGGGATAAAACAAATCACACCCATGATACCAACAATAAAATATCCAAAAAGTGTGCGACATAAAATGAAAAACGAATTCACAATAGTATCCTGCGATTATTGTTTAATTTAATTTTGAGTGTACCGTTTCTTCATTTTTTGTGCAAAAGGACCGATTATTTATACAGATCATATTGTTCATACACACGTTTAGTGTACATGACACAAAACCACGAAAGTCCAAAGAACATGACTATTATTGAATAAAGAATATAAAGAAGCGGTGCAATGAATGCTGCAGAAGGAATAATAAAACTGATTTTTCTTAATAATAAACTTGGGATAATTAAAATAAATGCCGAAATTAAAGTAAACGGCAGATTATACAAAATAAACATAAAAGCTGATTTTAAATTGCGAAACTGTTGCAAAAAACCAGGTTGAGAATCGAGTAAAAAAAAGAAAAAATAAATCATAAATGGTGTAAACAATAACCCTTGAAGCCAAAAACGTGCGCTGCTTCCTACCGCTAATTCAATACCTTCATTAAAGATGCGGAACAAAAATTCAAAAATTATAAACCAAATAAAATGAAAGCCAAAACCAATAAAATAGCGGGCATTTTTACGAGAAACTGAAGGACGAAGAGCAGCATACATACCAAAAGAGCTAGCAACTCCACAAAATACAAATATTATTAACCACGTAGAGGGAAAGTACTGGAACTGCCAAACCAAGACAACCAAAGAACCCACAATGAAAATGCCAAAATAGAGTAAAAAAGGAATTAGCCCCTTAGCAAACGTATTCAAGACCGCTAAGAAAAAAAGCTTAAAATTCTTTGGCAGAAAAACTATACATGATTCTTTCCATGACCTAAGTAACTGTGCCATGCTCGTTCCTTTGCAAAAAAAATAGTAAATAGTAAATTTTTAATTATGTTTGACATTTTGTAAATATTTTATTTACTCTAATTAAAGAACAAACTGAATAATAATAGCAATAATAGTGGGTAAAATTTGTGCTTTATCTTAAAATACCCTATTTTATCTGCATAGTTAACTTCTAAACACGCAAAGTAGGTATGAAGAAGCTACTCATAGTTGAATCACCGGCAAAAATTAAAACGATCTCCAAGTTTTTGGGTAAAGATTTTAAAATTATGTCCACTATTGGGCATATTAAAGATTTACCTCCAAAACGAATTGGTGTTTCGATTAATGGTTCAGTGGAAATCGATTACGAAGTAATCGAAGACAAAGATAAAGTAATAGCAGACATTTGCAAAGAAGCTGCAAAGTCTGATGTTATCTATTTGGCACCTGACCCTGATCGGGAAGGTGAAATTATTGCATGGCATATTGCGCAGGAAATTGCTAAAGTTTTCAAGAAAAAAGATAAAATTTTCCGTATTACATTCAATGAAATTACCAAACCGGCAATTACCGAAGCAATCGAGCATCCATCAACCATAGATGAAAAGAAAGTGGCAGCACAGCAAGCGCGTCGCATACTTGATCGTTGGGTTGGCTATGAAGTATCTCCAATTTTATGGGTGAAAATTGCCAAAGGGTTATCAGCTGGTCGCGTACAATCAGTCGCACTTAAATTAATTTGCGATCGAGAAAACGAAATTCGCGCATTCAAACCAGAAGAATATTGGACCATTGACGGATTGTTTGACCATAAAGGTTCACAATTTAGTGCCTCACTGACTCATAAAAATAAGAAAAAAATCGATTTAAAAAATGAAAAAGATACCAAAAAAATCGTTGCTGCGTTAGATAAAGAATCGTTTGTTGTTGAATCAATTACCGATAAAGAACGTATTCGCCAACCGTTACCTCCATTTATGACGAGTACTTTGCAGCAAGCAGCCTATAATAGACTTGGTTTTTCAGTGAAAAAAACCATGCAGCTCGCACAAAATTTATATGAAGGTGTTGCACTCCAAGATGCACAAACACCGATTGCGCTCATTACCTACATGAGAACTGATTCTCTTCGCATCTCCGACACTGCATTAAAACAAAGTCGCGAATATATAGATGAAACATTTGGCGGCACCTATTTGCCTCAAAAAGCTCAGGTATTTGTTAAAGGAAAAGCGCAAGATGCTCACGAAGCAGTTCGTCCAATTGATATTTCAATTACACCCGACTATGTACGTAAATATGCCTCAAAAGATGTGGCAGAATTGTATGAACTTATTTGGAAACGGTTTATCGCTTGCCAAATGAAACCGGCAATTTATGCACAACGTCAAGTGGTAATTCAAGGCAAAGATTTCACGTTCAAAGTTACCGGATCAACACTCATCTTTGATGGCTTTTTGAAAGTGTATATTGATGAAGAAGAAGACGAAGAAGATAAAAAAGCATACATACCAAAAGATTTAAAAGAAAAAGACGCGGTCAATCTTAAAAAAATAACTCCAAAACAACATTTTACTCAGCCTCCTGCCCGGTTCACCGAAGCTTCATTGGTAAAAGGAATGGAAAAAGAAGGAATTGGTCGCCCCAGCACCTATGCAACCATTTTAAATACCATTCGTGCCCGTGATTATACTGAACTTGATGCAAAAAAACGTTTTCTTCCCACCGAACTTGGTATGACGGTTACAAAATTACTCAATGATAATTTACCAAAAATTATGGATATTAAGTTTACTGCATTGATGGAAGAAGATCTTGATAAAATTGCAAAAGGATCACTCGATCGTGATTTATTGCTGCGCGAGTTTTATAAAGATTTTGAAAAAGATTTAGCGCAGTTTAAAGATCAAACTGCGGGTAAACGACACGCAGAACCAACAGATATTACCTGTCCACAATGCAAGAAACATAAGTTAGCAATTCGCATCGGCAAAACGGGTCCTTTTTTGGGATGCATGGGATATCCTGAATGCTCGTTCACTGCCAATTTTAAACGCCTTGAAGATGGCACCATTGAAATTGTTGAACAAGAAGCACCAAAATTGCTCGATGAAAAATGCCCTAAATGCGGCAAACCGTTGCGTCAATTAAGCGGCAAATTTGGACCATTTATTGCATGTTCAGGTTATCCTGAATGTAAATATATAAAACAAACAATTGCTGGATTTCCATGCCCGCTTGATGGCGGACAAGTTGCCAAAAAAGTTTGGCAAGGAAAACCATTCTGGGGATGTGTTAATTATCCAAAATGTAAATTCGTCGTTTTTGGTGACATCGAAGAAACCCCATGTCCAAAATGCAAACTTCCTTTCTTGGTAAAAAAATTCGACAAGCAAGGCAACATGACTCTTGTATGTTCCAACAAAGAATGTGGCTATAAGTCAGAATAACCTTCATGAAACCGGTACAACTTAATTACATTACCAAAGAATATATCGCTCAGTTTTTACCAACAAACCCCATAATCCTTGAAGCTGGAGCACACAAAGGCAAGGACACTTTAGCATTACACGCTCAATGGCCTGCAGGAACCATTTATGCATTTGAGCCTGTTCCAGAACTTTATGAAATACTGAAAACATCAACCAGTCACATACCAAGTATTTATAGTTATCATTGCGCATTAGGCGATTCTATCGGTACCACAATTTTATATAAATGCAGCGGTAAAATTGACGCGGCAAGCTCATTGTTTAAACCTGGAGATTATTTTTTAAATAAACCAGTACAGTTTGATCCAATCACTGTTAACATAAGAACCGTTGACGATTGGGCAGCACACGAATCAGTTCATACAATTAATTTTATGTGGCTTGACTTGCAAGGAGGCGAGCTAGCGCTCTTACAGAATGCTCAGTCAATACTTAACACGGTGAACGTTATTCATACCGAAGTAAATCTCGTACAACGATATCATTCAATACCCAATTATGAAGAAATCAAAACATTTCTTTCATCATTTGGTTTTCAGGTGCAAGCCGAAGCATTTTATAAAAAAACATGGGGCAATGTGTTATTTGTAAAAGAATAATTTAATTATTCACTCGCGTCATAAAACAGTATTGCAGATCAATTTTGTTTTTTTACTCTGCTCGCTAAGAGTTTATTAGCATCCTCAATTAGTTCATCACATTTACTGATAATAATTTGCGCTTCTTCATTAGATAATCGTTCTCGATTAACGACTTTCGCAATATGTTCTTTGCAACGATGCAAATATACGGGAATAAACGGAATTGCTTCCGGTTTCATAATTGAAACAATATCGTCAGCATTGTGTGGACTAGGAAATACTAAACCAATTTTAGCTAAATCAAGATAATTCTTGGCCATTTGTGCCAGTTTCTCTGGAGTCATCAATGATTCATGGACAAAGGTAATATGCTCTACAAATAAATGTTCAACAAGCGCAATTAATGCAAGCGGATCAATTTCTTCATTGTTAACAAACTTTTTTTCTACCTTATTAGAATCTTGGTTAAGCACTAATCGATAACAACCATGTCCTCCAAGCTGATAAAATTCATTTATTTTTTGAATTTTATCAAGGCCGTTTCCTTTGCATAATTCTGCATAATATTCTAATTCTTGCTCAAAAAATAAAAACAATGGATTTGGATGTTCGTTAAAAAATGTTTTTAATTTTTTGCATAGTGCAAAGATCTGCTCATTGCAAAACGTAATATTGTGCTTATCATCAACAATTTTTTCACTCGTAAATATCTTAAACAATGACGGAAAAACTGTTTCTATTTCTTGTTTTTCATCTAATTCTGCATCAATAAGATAGCCCGTGATTAAATCAATAGACGATTCGCATATTTGATTTTTCTTTCGCATTTCACGAGCTGTTTTATAGTCATTTTTGAGCATATGAAAAATAACATGATCTAAACTATTCTCGATTTCTTTATGTTTTTCATATTTATTTATGTACTTTTTGTATAGTTCAAGATGCATATTTTTTTTGGCCGCTATAGATTCATTTATTTGCTTCAGAAAATATTTACGTAACAATAACTGCGCTGACTGATCTTGCCCATTAAATAATGATTGTATAAGAAGATCTAGTCCTCGTTGCGTGTTTCGCTTTGCCGCATACCGATATTCATTTTGTTGGTTGGGGAATTTTATGACTAATCTATTGTTTCCATCATCTAAATGATACCAACCAATACGGGTCGAATACAGTTGATCGAAAATAGCGAAATCTTCGATAATTTCATTAATTTTATCAGAATACCGCTTGTTTTTTGATAAAAATCCTAATAATTCTAGTGGTTTTCGGTTACGCGGGTTATTAGCTAATACGTGCTTACCCAACTGATGAATAAGCTCAAGAGCCTCATCTACAGGTAATGCGGTATATAACATTTCATATATTCTTAGCACATGATTGAGTATGTTTTCTTTTCTTTCAACGTCATTCTCCATATTTTTCGCAAAATAAATATATTCGTTCATTGAGTAATTCAAAGCTTCTTTTAACAAAGGAATTTTTTCAGCATCAACTCTCGTTTGCGCATAGGCCTCAGTAATTAATCCTAACGTGCAGAAAAAACCCTGGTTAGTTTTTGCATTATCAACTAAATTTTTTTTTATTTCAGGATATAATTTGAAAACAACCGATTTCGCTTCTTTTTTGTCCTCATGTAAAATATCGAGCAACAAACCACACAATGCAAGGTCAGACGATCTGTTTGCTGTTGAAATCGGCATCAAATAATGCTTGAGCAATAACAACAATATGTCGGGATTATCTCGATTTTTAGACAAATTATCTAATTGCCGTAACAAGACAGATTTTTCAATTACTTTCTGAAATTTAGATTTATTAAATGAAACATAGTGGTAAAATTGAGTAGATAATTGCAACAACTTATCCTGATCAAGATTCTGGCATGCAATAACATAAGGATAAGCCTCAACACAATCAGAATGAAGAAAAAGTTGTCCAACACCTGCCCAATCCTCTCGAACACATGCTGCTAAAATCTTTTCAAAATTAGTTGTTGGCGGGTGTTCAGTGATCAATTTTTCTGCAAATTCTTTGTGTTTTTCATAAATCCCATAATCAAGAAAGAATTGAAGAGCCAATGGTTGATGAGTGCGAAACAATTCGACAAGCTTATTTTCAAAAAGTTCAATATTAATCGAGATTCGAGTTTGCCCAATCGGCTGTGTAAGCAAATTATTGATAATTTCGATGCATTCAACTCCTGGCAAATCACTTTGGATCATTGATTCAATTATTTCAAGAGCCGCTTTTGTTTTTTTCTCAACGGTATTCTGCTCTTTCAAAGTCAAGCTTTGATAATGTACTTTAGCTTGTTCACAGTTATAATTTTCATAAGCAAATTTGAACAATTTTATCGCTTCATCAAGTTGGTCAATTTCTTTTTTATACAACGCAATTTTTTTAAATGCCAAGCCGATAGTATTTAAGATCGGTTTTAGTTCATCACTGTTTCCCGCACGCCGTATAAACTCCTGCCCAATTGCATAACCTAAATCAATATTAATTCCTTCAGGACATTCTTGGGCGTATTTGGATAAATAAGATGCATATGAATTTAAAAAAGTTTTTGCTGCATTTACACTTGTTTTGCTCATTTTGACAATACGCGAAAGAGCTTCTTCACGAACATCTTTTAAACATTCACCTTCCATAAATCGGGCTTTTTCAAAGTAGGCAAGCGCTTTTTTTTCATCTGATGCTGTAATAAATAAATAAAACCGCAATAATTTTTTATATTCTTCGCTTGAAGGAGAATATTTTGCCAAACGCCTAAACCATTCTTCTTTCTTTCCTGAAGTCTGATTAATTAAATTTTGAAGTTCTTTGTATTCTTGTTCCGTCACCGCTTGCTCAACATGCAAAAGAAGATGATGAGGATGGCCTAAATTAAAGGCTAAATCATGATATTTTTTTCCTTTTTCACGATCGATGCTGACCGGTCCCCAACCTACCTGATACAGCTTCCACAATTCATGTGCTACGTTTTTGTCTAAAAACGCCGCTTTTTCTGCAAGCAATAGACTTTGACTTATTATTTCTTTTTTTTTGGAACCAGACTTCGATTTTTTTTCCAACGCCTGAGCTAAATTTTGTGACGCAAGCGCAAAATTATTATTTTTCAGATATTCATGAGTCAAAATCCAAAATGCTGCAGGAATTTCTGATCTTATTGATTCGATAACTTCAATACCTTGTTGGTAAGATTTCTTTTCTTTAATCAAATCGGTGCCCAATAATAAAAGATTTTTGTTATCACCTGCTTGATGCAATAACTCAACAAATGGAGAAATTAATTTTTTATTTATCAAAAACTTATTTCGTTCATTTCCCATATGCATGTAGAGATACCAAAGCAATCCAGAATGGCGTATCTTTTTTGCTTGCAGTTCATGCATAAACAATCGTTGCGCTGCCTTAAAATTAATTGGGGCAGTTTGTTCATCAACATCAATTAATCGACGCAAACCTCGTCGACCCATTGATTCACTTTCTTTTTTTTGTAATAAGTTCACCGATAATTCATATACTTTTTGATATTCTTTATTTTGAACATAGTTCTCTATGAGCAATGAAATATCGCTATTCTTTAATCGCTCATTATTATGTAATCGTTCTTCAATTGCTGCAATTTGCGATTTTTTTTGCGAACATGTTATATTTTTTTGTTCCAAAGCAGCAAAAATTCCTTTTAGCTGAGGATCTTTCTTGAGCATTAGTTCTTTTGTTTCAGTGTATTGGCTATATTCATTAAGTTTAAGGAGTTTTATTTCTTCAATTGGTGTGTGGCGAAAAATATCATCCAACAAATCACTATTTTTTTTCATATCAAGGGCCAGTAGCTTATACACTATGGTCCAATCTATCCCGGTTGTGATTTGATCATGTTCATCAAAAAGAGCAAACTTATAAGATTTTCTATAATTTTCTAACGCCTTCTCTTTCCTCTCTATATTTTCATAATAGTGGCCAAGATAGTAAGATGATAACGGACTACTGAACGATTCCATTCTTTTTGCTACGTCAGCTAATCTGTGTGCAGAGTTATTATTTTTTTTCGATGCAAACGTTTGATTTGAATACCAATCCAATAAATCTTTTCCTGCTAAAATGCGCGCATCTTCATGAACGGGAAGCGAATCATCGAATAATAATTTCTTTAAAAGCTGTTTACCCTTTTTTGTTGTTTCAGGGCGCATAAAAATCGAATTAAATTTAACATATGGCCAACGCAAACAGTGAAAACTTTCATGCGTAAGAAACGTATATTTTTGTTCTTGAATGGAAAAAGCTTGATAGTAAGTAGTTATTAGTTGATTATTGTTTTGCATTGCATAGCAATTGAGCGAAAAAAACATGCTAACAATTAATGTGAATGCTCGGATTCGCACCTTTATTTACTCCCTTCTTTGAGGTATTTATTTTTTTATTGTATCAGGAGCAATCATATAAATGATTTTCTCATAAAATTAAGGTTAATTGTACGCATTTGATTCCTCTTTTACAATACAAAAATGAGTTCAAGGCAAGATGGTGTTTCGTAAACATTTGGAAAGTTTTTTGATTGCTATTTTTTTTCTTGCATCTTTATACTTGGTGCAACGCAAAAAAAAGGAGAACGAAATGACCTCTATATTTTTATTAATCTTTGCGACGATGATCGTTCAACTTAATGCAATGGAAGATCAGATTACACGAAAACCAGATGAACTTATTTATTTAGTAAATACGAATGATCAAACTACATTTCCAATTATACGAAAACATGCGCTTACCATTGCCCACATACGTCATATTCTTAACAGCACTATGCGCGAAAGCATTGAAAATAAAATTGAACTGCAAATGAATTCGTCTGATTTATCTGTTTTTGGTAACTATTTAACGTTAATCGGAAAAAACAAGCATAAAAATTATCAAGAGATTATTAATGCGTTAAACGAAAATCGAAAACCAGTTTTAGTCGATATAAAAAAAATTGTTTATGATGATCTGATGAAAAATATAGAAATTATTGGCACAACAGTACCTTCATTATTGAATGCCGCAGAGATGTGGAATATCGATGAATTAATCGAACCGCTTATTAATTGTTTAAAAGAATTATTAAATGAACAAAAATATGAAGTAGAGTTTCTTTGCGATAAATCGCCCGATATTGTTTCGGGATTTCATGCACTGCAAATCAAAAATATTCCTCATTTGTGCATTAATGAATGCATAAAAAATTATTTTAAGCTTGTTCCTGAGCTTATTAAACCCTTATTACCAAGTTTACAAGAAAAACTATGGGGATATATACCATACGAGTTGAAAACAATAGCAAATCCGTCAGATGCGTGCATTTTAACCAGCTATGATCATTGTAGTTAATCCTCATTCAATACAATTGATTGATAAACACAAAACTTCTCCAAAAAACATCTTTGATTCTCACATTTCAACAATGAGCACATCAAAGACTGCTTATTATGATGAACCAAACAAAGAAGTATTCATCGGTTGTCAGCAAGGAATCATTAAAGATTACGAGTTTAAGAAGGCACGGTTTAATCATCTCATTACTTCTCAACAAAAAAAAGCTATTCTTGCACTTGCACTCCATCGTGAGAAAAAAGTAGTTGTCCATGGAGGAAACGATCAACAGATTTATGTTCTTAACCGTAAAGAGAATAAAATCACCGCCTCATGTAAGATTCAACATGCCCCTGTCTATGCGATGAA
>JAKJAQ010000011.1:0-17793 GCA_022707425.1 Candidatus Babelota bacterium | reverse complement strand
CGTTTTTGGTACTGAAAAAAATTGTGGATTTTGGCATTTAGATCATGAAAAAAAACCCCAGCGATATTTAAATAATATTGAAAATGCACACCAAACAATTAATCCAGTAAAAACAATCATCCCCCTTGACGGAAAATCACTATTTTTAGGCGTCAGCAATGTGCTCAAATTAATTGATATTCGCGATATCACCCAATCGTTAATTTTTCAAGGGCATACGCGAACGATTTTATCAATTGTTCCTCTCGAACAGCAGGTTATTTCCGGTGGTTATGACAAAACAGTAAGGGTCTGGGATATAAGAAAACCAAACACCAATTTGCAAGAAATCAAAAATAATAGTCCAATAACCACCATGACTTTTGACCATGCTCACAAAGAACTGTATATCGGTGCATTCGATGGTGCCGTAAAAAAATGCAGCCTAACAACTGACCCAATAAAACTTTTGGATTACTATAAAGAAACATTTAAAGTAAACAGCGAATTTCGTGCTGCTGGCAATTGAATGGTAGACGAGCAATAAGCTGCAAACATGATATTTTGGTGCCATAAGCGGGACTAAACCATCCTCGTTGCAGTATAAAATTCAATGATGAATGAACTACCATGATTTTTTTTTGTTCATGAAAAAAAATAAATTCATGATTATTTTGCACAATATCAATTGTTGGATGTATCGTAAAATTCCACACCAATTCTTCATGAGACAAATCGTTCAATTGTGTCTTTTGACACCAATCAGTAATTAATAGCTCTTGTATGGAAAGATCTATTTTGCGACAAAAACGAACATTTTTATATAATTCATGTTGTGCATAAAGACTCTGTTCATTAGCGTGCACAGAAGAGATAAATTTTTTCTCTGGCAATTCAAGCGCAAACAATCGTTCATCAAATGCAATTGGTTCTTGTTGATTTAAACTGACAGCATTGTGCACCGCTACTGATCTAAATCGATTTCGCCACAGAGCAGATGGTGTATAGACAAAACTACCCGGATCGACAAATATCTCGGTGCCATCAATCGCAAGTGTCATGCTGCCAACATCATTGTGAAAATGACCCGACGGTTGCGAATGTTCGTATGCATGATGACGTAACGAAATGTGCAAGCGTTCAGTTTTAATAAATGAAACACCAAATCGAGAATATTCTTTTTTGCCAGAACATTTTTTATTTTCATACAATGCTGTCGGCAAGCCCCAATAAATTATTTTTCCTGAATCGTTGTCGCCAATTTGGACCGATGCATTATCTGCACTTTTACACCACGCAATAAATTCAAGCATACGATCAAATTTTTGCGTATGTTCAGCGCTAACATTAAATCCAAATAGATCGCTCATTAATTGTGTATGATAAACAATTTCCGTAATTAACTGATGATATGAAGTTGAACCCTCATAGCTGGTGCCTTCGTGAAAAACCTGTTTATCAAATTCATGCAACAATTGATCGTGGCACCACACAGCTTTTCTCAACATTTCTTCAGATAACGGTTGAAAAAAATAGCACAAATAAAAATAACCAATTAAATCTGAAAAATAATGATTTGATGTTCGAGAATCATAGATTTCCCAATTATGCTCTAAATAATCAAAATGATCATACAATGAACAAATAAACTTCTCCCAAAACGCGAGAGTTATTACTGATGATTTTTTAAAATATTGAAATGCCCAAATCCAGTTTAATGAACGAATTGCCACATCCATGGGGCATACCCAATTTGATCCCAATAACGGTGGATTATGCTCAATCCAATCATTAATTTGGTGCATAAACGTTTGCGGATATTTCTCATCACCGGTTAATGCATATGCTTTTCCAAGAACAATCAGATGTTGAAAACGGGAAAGCTCCCAGGGGATTTTAATATCTTTCACAAGTTGATCAGTGATTCCGTTATTGATTGCAATATCTTTATAATAAAGCAGTGGAAAATCTGTTTGAGCATATTGATTTTGCGCATGCAACCTAAAATCTTGGTGCCAATTAATTACTGAAAAATGAAATGTTCCCGATCCAAGTAAATCAAAACAATTATTCACGAATAGATCGGCACTTTTAATAATTTCATCGCGCGTAGTTGTTGCCGGTATTATTTTTCGTTCATCAACAAAATCTGTATTTTTTATTCGCTGCAAAAAAAAATCAAATGATTCATTATTTGCATATTCGTGACAAATCAATTGCCAATTTGCGGCGATTTGATTATTAAATGCACGTTTACGTTGCCGCCACTGATAGAGTGTATTGGCGAATCTATTTTGAATAACTTCTGCTGTTTTTTTTGGTCCTAGTTGCGCAATTTTTTTAAAATAATGTGGCAACTTCTCAATCATGTTACTTTTGTACCATTTGGCACCTTGTGGTCAACAGTAGTCAGCACATTTTTTCCATCTGCATCACGTGAAAACAACATCATTCCATGAGATTCGAATCCAGCCATTGTACGTGGTTTGAGATTGAAAACACAAATTCCTTGTTTACCAACCAGATCTTGCGGCATAAACGAAGCACGCACTCCAGATAAAATTTGTTTGACCCCTTTTGCACCAAAATCAACTTGTAATCGATACAATTTTTCAGATTTTTCTACCGTGACACATTCAACAATAGTGCCTACAATCAGTTCAATTTTAGTAAAATCATCTATTTGTATATATGAAATTGGTTCTACTTCTTGTTGTGGTTCTTCAATCATTGGCAATGGCTTTTCAAAAAGCGGTTTTGTTAACTGCAGCATAAATGTTTGATCCCATCGATTTAATGCGAATCGTTCTACCATATTTGCACCAAGCTCGAATTTGACACCCAGTGCATGCATCAATTCTTCCATTTTTTTTGGCATGATTGGCCACAACAAAGCAGCGATTGTATTTAAACTGTGGCATGTTGCGCTCATTACCTGTGCAAACAGTGCTGGATCAGATTTTGCAAGTTTCCATGGTTCATGCGCATGAAAATAGCTATTCACTTGATTGATATATTTCCACAAACGACCAAGTGCTAAATGAAACATGTATTCGTTCATATACACTGCATACTCTTGCACCATATCCCAACCATCATTTCGCAAAGCAAGTGAAGGCTCTGACCACACGTCATGCGCTGGCACTTGCATTAAATCATTTTTTTGCGCTAAGGTGAGCATCCGATTGAGCAAATTACCTAAATCGTTTGCAAGTTCATCGGTAATTGCTCTTTCTAAATCTTCAATCTTAAATGGTGAATCTTGTGTCACCGCCAAATGGCGCGTTAAATAATAGCGCACCGGATCAGCTCCGTATCGCTGGTATAATACCTGTGGATCAACAACATTACCAAGCGACTTAGACATTTTTTGTTCACCAACTTTGATCCATCCATGAACAAGCAATGTTTTTGGCATAGGCAATCCAGTGGCCATTAAAAAAGCTGGCCAATAAACCGCATGAAAACGAACAATATCTTTGCCAAGAACCTGCAAATCAGCGGGCCACCATTTTTGAAACTCTTTTTCTTGCTGATCTGATTGTCCCCATCCAATAGCAGTAATGTAATTATTGAGCGCATCTGCCCATACATAAACAACGTGGCGTTCATCATCGGGAAATGGAATTCCCCATTTAATCGTCGTTCGTGAAATACTCAAATCTTTAAGACCGCCTTGCACAAAACTAATTACTTCGTTGAGACGTTCTTTTGGGGTAATAAAATGAGGATTATTTTTATAAAATTCAATTAATTTATCTTGATATGCTGATAATTTAAAAAAATAAGTTTCTTCAGAAATATGGCTTGTTTCTCTACCACATGAAGGACACAGTGGTGCACCAACTGCTTCTTCTGCTGGGGTTACAAATGTTTCGCATGGAGTACAATACCAACCGGTATAAAACGATTTGTAAATATCACCTTGATCACGTAATTTTCGAATCCATTTTTGCACCGCTTGAATATGATTATGATCGGTTGTGCGAATAAAATAATCATATGCTAACTCATATTCATGCCACACGGTTTTGTAAGCAGGAATAAAATGATCGACAAATGTTTTAGGATCTTGACCGGCAGTTGCGGCAGCTTGTGCTATTTTTTGACCATGTTCATCTGTGCCGGTCAAAAAAAACGTTTTTTTACCATTAATTTTTTGCCATCGTGCAGCAACATCGGCCAACAACGTTGAATATAAAGATCCCAAATGCGGCTTTGCTGTTACATAATAAATTGGTGTCGTTACGTAAAAATGATCTTGATCGTGCGCCATATAAAAAACCTATTGTGCAAGACTGTTTTTTCTTTTCAGCGTAAATCAAAAAACGGTTTTACGCAAAAAGATATATACAGTCTTTTATGCCACAATAGGTTTTAAATTTAGAAGTAAATTACCAAACCTAAATACCAATCAGTATCTTTGAACGAATTGCGACCAGCAAATGTATGCATCCAACCAGCAAAAATTTCAGCATTATCAGTTTGTTGGAAAATCTCTGCGCGAATGCGATGCGAAGTAACATTGGTGCGACGTTCTATAACTGATGAATCAAGCGGTTGCACAAATCCGAGAAAATCGGTAGCGAACTCTTCTTTAAAATGCACGCGATCTTTGCCTTTTACATATATTTGATAACCAAGATCAAGTCCAACACGCGGATTGCATAGTGGATAGAAAGTAAAATCAAGATCGCCAACAAAATAAAGCCATGAAATGCGCGCATCAACAGTTGGTCCAAGCCCTTTTACGGTCGCACCAGCAAATGTTGCCGCAACTTGTTCAGTTCGTGGAGTTACATAGAAGAATCGACCGTCACCTTTAATATGTACCCATTCACGACCTTCCCAGCCAGCAATAAAACCGGTGTACGCTTCAAAGTGACCGTTATTGCCAAGTGGTTGCTTAAACACTAATTTTGGATCTTTGAGTCGTTTTCCTGTTGGAACACGGAAACCAAGAAGCAATTCACCGTACCAATTACACCAATCACGATGTAAATAAAATTCAAGGTTCATATCACCAGGGCCCATGGTGCGCTGTGTATTAAAATCAAAACCATTTTGCACAAAGAAGTCTACAGCGTTGGTGTTTTGAAATTGACGCACTAATTGTTCAACAATAGTTTGAATATCACGCGCATCGGCAAGAATATCGAACGTTCCTACTGTTGCTCCCGTAGGCACAACCCACAAACGTGTTTGATTTACCGGATTTGCTCCAAGGGGGGTATAATTTACTGCTTGGCTAAAACGAGCTCGATTATTATTAGCAACTCCTGAACCGTCTGCAGCTAAAAACGGTAAGCCATTCACACTTGCACCACCAACATTTGTTGTTTGACGTAAGGTAAACGGAGCTGTTGGAACAGTTCCATCATCCCGATCAATAACGTTAATCGGATTACCATTCTGATCGCTCACACGAATTTGGTTCATCGTGATATCGTTATTATTTGGATTATTATAAATAACGAGTGGTTCTTGTGGTGGATTTACGGTTAAGCGCAAAGCAGACAAGAAATCAAGGCGATAGGCAAATGCATCTTGAACAACTTGTAAAACACCGTTTTCATCGGGAACTTGTTCATTTTCAAGACGACGAACAGAATCAAGATCACCATCTTCAAAATCTGCGCAGCAACTATCAAGTTCTACACCAATATCGCGAAAGGGAATATCGGCACGTAAACCAATGCGATAGTCGCAATTACATCCAACCGTGCGATCAATAGTTAAGCCAAAAAAGGCTCCACGCTCATCATAGCTAATTCGCGGTGAAATAAGAGAAATTGATAAGAATGGATTGAGGGGATCAATAGTTCCAGGAGCAAATGAATCAATGCCAAAAAAATCTGCCGACCCGAAAAATATTCCATCGAGCGGTTCAGTATCTAATGTTTCTGCATTTTTAAATGCGCGGTGCGCAGATCGAAAATATCCAGCACCCCATGCATCAACGTTCCAACAGCTTTCTTCATCTTTTGGCCGTGGATATGGATAATGCCAGTAACCCCATTGCAGCGCAAGGGGGTTACGAATTTCTCGAGCAAATGCATCGGTCATAAATGATAACCCGACGAGCACGCCAACCAACAGATGGTGCCAGGTAATCTGTTTCTTCATTCTGTTCCTTCTTTACAAAATTTCAATTTACAGTCCAGTCTTTTTATTACGATCCACGTATTGCAACCACATTATTAATATTTCCTGTTCCGTTATCTATATTAATATTTGCGGCACCTGAAGCGGCAATGTAATTATATGCAAACGGATCAGCCGACACACCACTCAAGAAGCGCGTGTATGGTGTGCGTATGATAGAACTAGATATCACATAATCAAGCGATAACACATTCAAATCAGTAAATGCTGCGTTCGCTTTAGGTGACGAATATGAAACGTGATTTCGTGTAACTAGATAATTAAATAACGCTGTAGGTGTCACCGCAGTCGGTTGCGGTGGTTGCGATGCATCATTCAAAAGATCTTTTGATGAAAAAATACCAACGGTGAGTGAATCATTTACCACACCAGTATATCCGGTTACCGTTGGAGTAAGTTGAACACCAAGACTCGGAGCTCGCAAGAAGCTACGTAAATCAACACATTGAGATTTATCAAGAGAAACAAAACCGGAACGCTTATTACAATAAGCATCGATAAAATTTCGACCTTGCGTTAGCATTTCTTGTTCAGTTACCATCGATGATTGATTGCTATTAAGTAAACTATCTAAAATTGCAATCAGCAGTGGTCGAACCTGATCTACTTCAACAATAATAGATTCTTTTTGAGCACCAAGAAGATTTGCTAATACATTTTGTGCTTTCTCAACAAGATTTTGTTGAGAAAGCTCTTGTGGAGCTGGCGCTACATCTGCAAATTCGTTGACTAATTCAGATATTCGTTCTAACTCAATAGTGATACAATTTTGCATTTGTATCATATTGCCACCACCTAAGATGTTTGAAACAACAGGATCAAAGTTGAATGTGAATTCTGTCGCAGGCCCAATCGCCAAGAGTGATGCAAGATCAAAATTTCCGGAGAAAATTTGATTATGACGGAACGTTCCTTCGTTTACATTGATCGCTATATTGCCACCTGCAACTAAACAACCTACTGTCCACTCATTAGGAATACCACTTGGTCGCGCAACCATACCAACACCAAAACCAACAAATCCTTGGCGATTAATTTGGAAGAGTGCACCGATGCCATCAATGGTTAAATTAAAATTAACTGCCTCACCTTCTCGTGCGGCATTTCCTACTTGGAAAACGCCACCTGGTTCCTCATCGTTTCCAACCTCAAAACGAGCTTGATCGTTCAGTGTCATATTTATGGTAGTTATTGTTGTACATGAAACATCGTTTTCAATGCCCAAGTACGTATTTGCATGGATCAACCAACTTGCTGCTTCATTTAATATAATGTTACCGCTACCACTAATTTTTACTCGTATTGGATCAAGATCACCAACAGATGCACCAATTTCCTCTGAATTATTTAATACACGTTCAAGTGAAACAGAACTATTATCGGTAAATATTATTGTGCCACCGCCCATAATCAAGCGAGCGCCTGGTTCAAATACAACTTGCAGTTGACCCGCAAATTCCACTATTTGATTTGGGTTGGTAAATTGCGAAAGATCAAGAACACCAGTGTTTAAAATTCGCAATTCTTTCGGATCATCTGAGTGGAATGTCATTTTTTGTGGACCGTTCACTGCAAAATCAGGACCAGGCACAATATGACAAACGTTGTTAATAATAATGTCTTCATTGACTTCTATGGTACCGGAACCATTAGCGCACAATGTTACACCATTAATACCAAGTACAACCGATGCTGAAAGTGAATCAATATTTCTATGTGCAGTACTCAATCCTACACGGCCTTCATTCTGAACAACAATGAAACCAACTGGAGCTTCAGCTGTGTTACATCCAAGAAGGAATACTAATTCTCGAATATTGCCTCCATCAATCAACAGATGCGCTTGGTCACCAATTCGTGAGCGTTTGATTTGGAACTGATTTACCGTACCTTCAACGGTAGGCAATGCTTGCAAATTTGCTCGTGTAACTGGCGGACAGAAACATGCACTAGGGGTAAATACTGGTTCGAATGGTACAAAACTATTACTGCCTACATAATCTTTTGTGACAGCTCCCCAATCCATTGTAAAGTCAGAAAGATCCTGACTTGATGGAATCAATATACGTTGTTCAGGCTGAGTTAAATCAATTTTCCATTGAGTTATGCCAACTCGGTTGCGGAAATTAACTTGATTTTCAGGGAGGTTAATAACACCGTTTCTGCTGCGAGTTACCATGGTCGAAAAATTTGCAATTGCAAGTCGATCAATGGTAATTGTGCCGTTTTTGTCAACAAAAATACCACCAGACCCGGTTGTACCACTCGTTTCAGGAAGACCTAAGAATCCTCCATGAGTTTCGAAGGAAAAATAATCGCCAACTATCAATAGCGAAGGTGTTGTTACTAAAGTAATTCCATCTGGACCAGTATCACCATCTGTCCCTATTGAAATATTACTGTCATTACCCAAGAAAAACGAATGTACTGAAAACTGATTTGCTATCGCTGTTGGCGTTGAAATGCCCTCAGTGATACATGAACTATTTGAACTCACATCCAATGAAAGTTGATGAACCGATGGATCGATCTGTGATGTTAATTGGAATATATCTAAATGTGAATCTTTGCTAATTAATTGACCGCCATTCGATAGTGAACCTTCATTAGTTCCTAAGATAACATATCGACCGTACGCGTTATCAATCAAACGACCGTTACCATAAAATCTAAACGTGCTTGCATTTCCATCAATTTCATTTGGAATATACAAATCAACACCAGTAAAACCTGCACTCGTATTGAAACGAATGAATGAATTGATAAATGCCATTGTTGGTCTAGGTTGTGCAATCGGTAAGCAAACTTCAAATGTTTCGCCGCCAATGTAAGTCGGTTCAGAATTTATTGGGGTAACACCTAAATTATCACGTTCTAATATAATGTGATTTTGATCGGTATGCATTAACGATGTGTTGGTAAAATTAACAAGATTGTTAATTATTGCTCCGCCACTATTGTAACGCAATAAATTGCCGTCAGAATCGGTTGCAAATGTTCTTTGCGGAAATTGACTTTCAGTTGATTCTGCAAAAACAGAACACCCTGTTGGTGTGACTGCAAGAGAAAGAATATTTATTCCGTTATTGCCACCAAGACCATCAACATTGAGTTGACCTTCAACATCTAATACTAAATTACCAACTCCCGGTGTCATTTCATCTGGCGCAACCGTAAATGAAATAATAGTATCACCATCAATAGTGAACGATTCTTCAAATTGACCAAAATTATTACATCCAGATCTAAAATAAATTGCTGAAGCACCGCTAAAAATAATTGCGGCAGGAATTGCTAACCCATTTTGATTTCCATCTACGACAAATGCAGAAGGATTTCTCTCTTTTATAAAATCAACAACTCCGCTCGCATCACCATTTGCAATAGCTAATTGTATCCGTGTTTGTACCGCAGTAAGTGGGGTAAACACTTCTGGAACTTTATTAATACTTGTACCTATATAATTAAGATAGGTTAAGTTTTGTAATGTAAGTTCTCCATTTGCACTTAATACAAAACCTGTTTGTGTGCCGGTTACAGCGAATGATCCATCGCAAAATGGATCTTGCAAATAATTAGTGAGTGTTAAATTGCTGTTAATAATAGTTAAGAAAGAAGGCGTTCCATTTGCAGAATTTGAATTACGGATCTGCATGGTTGCTTCTTGACCAGCTGGAGTTGGCAAGGAAATATCGGTAATACTTAGATTAGGTTGATTAAGTCCACCTGGTGCAGTAATTAAATGACCCATAATATTCATGCACGCTTGATCATCAATGCGCAAAATAAAATAACCTGTTCCTGTATTTGATGGATCAAATGCTACGATGCCCAATTCAGTCGCACCACCCGCAACTGGTGTTTCTGCCATAAATGTTAAGTACGATTTTGCACCAATTTGTACTTCAGCATTTTGTCCAAGTTCAGCTGGTCCAAACGTACCCAATGGTTGAAAACGACTGAAAAGAACTGTAGGAATTGCTCCATTTTGTTGAGCAATAAAGAATTTAGTTCCACCACTTGTAGGCAATGAACTAAATGTAAGATTCTGATCACCTTTAATGAAAAAGTTTACGGTACCACCACCTGAAACAGTTACCATTAAATCAAGTTGAACACCATTGCTTGCTGTTCCTCGGAAAAGCAAATCGTTTTCAACTTCGAATGTTATCGTACGCCCAACTGGCGCCACTAGATATAATTTTGCAGGATTTGTTCCAACACCGTCAGATCTATTTCCAGATCCTGTTATGACTGCATCACCATTGGTTATTGTAACAACAATATCACAAGTATTTGCAATAACACTGATGCCATCTACTAAAGCGTTTGTTCCAATTACATCTATATTTTGATCTATCACACTGGACACGACACCAGGACTGAAACCTGAGGGTCCATCACTCAAATTGTGCCATAAAACTGTAGGCCCAGCACAGGGAGCACCATTGGCGCTCTGGTACATAATCATGGTAAAAATTATTAAAACTTTTGTTGCCAACCGATTGGCATTATTCTTCATAACTCCTCGTCCTTTTTATAAATACTACTTCTTTTTTGATAACAAAGATTTCCTTTTTACTTTGAAAAAAAGTAAACAACACGAATCAAGATTTATCATTTTGAAATTATAAAATCAATAATCTAAAGTTTTATCGCCATCCAAAGTTCGTTGAGAGTATCTTCAGGCATTAATTGACGAAAGAAATGTAAATGATCAGCATTTTGTTGATATGCAGAAATTAATTTCGCAGGTGCATCCACACTTTGTAACAATGGAATCAGTTCACCAGTTGCGGGAACAAAAGGGTATTTATGAAAATGATGTTTAAGTACGTCTTGCCGGAAAAGGAAATTAATAAACTCATATATTTCATGATCATGGTTAGTATTTGCTGAAATAACTAAGCTATCAATAACAATAAAACTTCCTTCACGTGGGATAACAAAATCAATTGAAGGATTTTGTTTGAGCGTTTCAACAACAAACGGACTCCCCATTACTGCAACTGAACATTGCTTTGAACGCAGTAGATAGTCGGCCCGAACATCACCATCTACATACGCTTCAACTCTTTTGCGTTGTTCAAACAACACTGAATAAATTTTTTGTTGCTGTTCTTTTGTCAGTGTTTCAACAGTGCCAAATAAATGGTAAGCAGCGAGAGCTACACCCTCACGCGCTGAATTGAGCATCGTAATTTTTCCCGGTCCAAATGGATCAAAAATCAATTTCCATGAAGGCACTGGTGGTTGAGCGAATATATCATTACGAACACCAAGCCCATAAACTGCCCAGTGATAAGGAATCGTAAATTTATTTGCAGGATCATAGTAAGGATTGAGCAAATGTGAATTAAGTCGGTGCCAAAAATTTAATCTTGTTCTGTCAATTGGCTTAACTAGATTATTTTGAATAAGTTTTTCAATAACATAATCAGATGGAATAACTAAATCAAACCCTTCAGCACGTCCCGCAAGCAATTTGATAAACAGTTCTTCATTGTTTTCAAAAAAACGTAGCTTAACTTTAATTCCAGTTTCCTGTTCGAATTCACGCAATATATCAGGATCAATAAGATCGGTCCAAGTAAGAATAGTAATAATTTTTTTATGTTCAAAAAAACGCATTGTAGGTGCATACAAGAAGCAACCAATAATTAATAACCAAAAAAAAATTATCGCGCTGCGAATTATAAACCGATTTAGCATTTGAGGTACCATGATAACTTCCTGTCAAAAAAGCTTGGCGCGAATTTTACTTGACGCAAGCAATAGAATCAAACCACTGCTCACAACAAAAAGAACTGTTGAAAGTGCATTTAATGTTGGCGACACACCTGTTCTAATTGTGGCGAAAATGTACAGTGACAATGTTTGAACTGAACTGCCCGCGCAAAAAAAAGATAATAAAAAATCGTCAAGCGAAATTATAAAAACTAACAGCGTTGATGAAATTATTGCGGGCATTAAAAGAGGTAAAATTACTTTCATAAATGTTTGATTTAATGATGCCCCTAAATCCAGAGATGCTTCAATTAAGCTATAATCAATTTCTTTGAATCGTCCCGAAAGAAGTGGTACAACGTATCCCAATCCTAAAATTGTATGCCCAACAATCAATGTCACCAAACCAAGTGGCACCGCAAAAAAAGTAAAAAATGTAAGCAATCCTACTGATAAAATTATTTCAGGAACCATAAGATTTGCAAAAAAAGAGCTGAGCAAAAATTTCATCTTTGATTGTGCACTATAAAAAACAAAAAGCACACCAAGAAGCAAACTTAAAAGAGCTGATCCGGTTGCAACAATAAGTGAATTTTTAAATGCATCCCAAATAACGGGTGATTGCATTAATTCGGCATACCACTTGAGTGAAAATGAATGCCATGTATAAGGAAATGCAACACTGTTAAATGAAAAAATAATAAGGACTGCAATTGGCACATATAAAAAAATATAAGTACCAGCTAGAATAACCGACAATAGATAACGAGAAAAAAAACCTTCATTTATTAACACGCATGCACCCTTTCACCAACGATGTACTAATCGCTTGAGCACCCAATTGAGAATAAAAATTGTTAAAAGCAATGCAACACCACTCATGCATGTAAAAGCAGCACCTTTTTCAAGTTCTAAAGCATTGAGAACATAATATGAAATTGCAGTTCCTACAAAAACATATTTATCTCCACCCATCAAAAGTGGAATTGCGAACTCTCCAAACGTAAGTACAAACACTAAAAAAAATCCAGTGCGTATGCCAGGCCAACTAAGCGGCAAAACAACACGTAAGAACGTCTGTAAATGGGTTGCCCCCAAATCAGATGAAGCTTCTATCAAGCTTTTATCTATTTTTTCTAATGCATTAATAATTGGCATAATCATGAAAGGAACATAACAGTAGAACATAACAATAGCGACTGCAAAAACATTATTGAGTAATCCAATTGGTTCACTAATAAGACCCATCTTTAAAAAAAGTGTATTAATTAAGCCGTCACGTTCTAAAATAAAAAACCAAGCATAGACTAAAATTAAAAGATTGGTCCAAAACGGAACGACTAAAAAAAACAACAAAATTTGCTTCAATCGGCCAGCACGAAACGCAAGATAATAAGCAACTGGATAGGCAACAAATAAACAACTAAATGCTACAACTAAACCAAGCAATAAAGAATTAGCAATGATATGTACATGCAAAAAATCAAAAATGCGAACATAGTTTTTAACCGTTACAATTAACGATGAAGCAATTGCACTACGGTCAACAAAACTAATAAACACCATTACTGCTAATGGCATAAATAAAAATAATAATTGCCACAAGAGCGCAGGTATAGAAAAAAAGAATGGTAGTTCTGTAGAAAAAAGTTGTCTAATTTTATGCAATGTGTTCATCGTTCCAATAACACCGCGTTTTCTTTCTGCCAATATAAATAAACCTGATTTGCATAATCAATTACTTCGCGAGCAAAATGTTCTTCATTTTGTTCAAATACATGAATTAAGTAATCATTTCCTAAGCGCACATTATATTGCGTTGAACGTCCGTGATATACAATCGATTCTACAATACCTGTTACGTGATTAGAAAAACCGTCCACAGATTTTTTGCTGATTAAAATTTTTTCAGGACGCAAGCTCATGAATACCGATTTTCCTTCGATCATCGAATCTTTTTTTTCAGGAACAAAAACTCTAAAGATTCCCAAGTGATCGATTTCTATCGTTGCCTCTTGTGCTGAAATAGAATGAATCACACCCTGCATAAGGTTGGTGGTTCCAACGAATTTTGCAACAAAGGAAGAAACAGGAAATTCGTAAATTTCTTTTGGTGTTCCAATTTGTTCAATTTGTCCATCGTGGTTCATAATTGCCATTTGATCAGCGACTGTTAATGCTTCAAATTGGTCGTGTGTAACATAGACGAACGTTGTTGCTAAGGTACTTTGCAAATCAATTAGCTCAAGAAGCATTTTTTCGCGCAATTTCAGATCTAGTGCCGCAAGCGGTTCATCAAGAAGTAATACATCGGGTTGATTAATAACAGCTCGAGCTAAAGCAACACGTTGTTTTTGGCCACCTGAAAGTTGGTAAATAGATTTATAAATGTGTTGTTCTAAATGTACCGTCTTTAAAATTTTAAGAACTCGCTGTTCTATAATTTCCGGTGACAAACCTTTGACACGTTGCCCATAAGCAACATTGTCATAGACATTCAAATGTGGAAATAATGCATAATTTTGAAATACGGTGTTGATTCTTCGTTTATTAATCGGCGCATGAGTAATATCTTCGTCACCAACGAAAATTTTTCCGCTATCGACCTTCTCGAATCCGGCCAGTAAGCGTAAGATCGTAGTTTTTCCACAACCACTGGGACCCAGTAATGCAAAAAATTGACCTGAAGGGATGGTCAAGCTGAGGTCTTCGAGAACTGTTTCACCTTCATACGATTTTTTTACGTTTTCGAGCCGAATGCTCTTTGTCATACTTTCTCCGACTGCGCAACAACTACCGGAATAATAATATCAGCTAGCGTGCATGGTATCACAACTGCGATAATTAACAAGATAAATAACGGGCCCATATATGGATACCAGTTTGTAAAACCTTCAGATACCATGTAAAACAGTGCTGCCAGCGAACTGGCGAAAATATGACCAACATGTGTAATAACGGTATAAGACGACCGAGCACGTGCACCACTTTTGCTAATAATTAACCCGTTGAGTAAACCTATACCTAAAAATGGCACTACATTACGTAATTCAGACCCCAGGCAGATATGAAAACGCATCGAAACACCCAACAGCCTACCGGCTAAATACGGCATTATAATATCTGACAGAGTACAGAAAAAAAGTGCCGAACACAGTGCTACAAAAAAACCACGAAACAGATTGTTAGAAAATCTTGAAAAGGTAATTAAAGCACCACTGGCTGCAAACACCAAATGAACAAAGTGAAAACTATGAAATAAAATATGGGTTCCACGCGTAACAACAGAACTATCACCGCGCAACAAACCAAAAAACTCAACTAAACTGAGTACTATGATACCAAGCGCTACAGAAAAGATAGCATATGGTAAATGGCACATCAATTCGCCAATCAATGACCCATCGTGATGGTCATGATCATGAACTTCTTTTAAATGCTGTTCCATTTTACAAATTCCTTAATTAATTCATCAATAATCAAAAAAAATAGGTATGGTAAACACTATAAAGGTTTTTTGCCAATTAATCAAAAAAATAAAAGGCTCAGAAATGGTAATTTAGAGCTTTTCTGTGCACTCTTAGAATGCATATCCAAGCGTTATAAACCAAGAATATAAATGTTCTTCTGGCTCCCTTTTACGCCACTTCCATCCTATATCAAATCTAAGTGGACCAATTGGTGTCTGATAGCGCAATCCAAACCCGGTTGAACCGAGCAACGCATTACCATCAATAATGCTAACCGGAGCACGGGAAAGCAGAATACCTACATCCTCGAAAATAGCTCCCCACAATCGCTGAATAATAGGGAAACGCAATTCAATATTGCCATTAAAAACAAAACGTCCACCTTGCGGGACCAGATACGATTTTTCATTGTCATCAACAAAACAACCCAACGGTGGTGCTAAATCTGGTGCATAACCCCGCAATGAATTTTCGCCTCCAAGATAGAAGCGGTCAATCGGCATTATATTTTCAAATTGACGGCTAAAAATATAACCGAAACGAATATGAAACCCTAATACTGTTCTCCAAAGTGGTACAAAAATCGCTTCTTCTAAGAGAAATTTAAAAAATGGAACTCCATTTTTATCAAAGGGGATCATTCCCTTGCCTGTAAGAACAGTAAGCGAGCCTGAACGAGGGTTTAGTTTGTCATCGAGACAATCCATAAAAATAGTAGGTTCAAAGTAACCGTAGGGCACTAACTTGTCGATCAGAACCGGTTCAAAGTTAATAGCTCGAGCCAATTCAATAGAAAGATGATTCGTTTCAATCAATTCAACTCCAGCATTTAAAGATAATTCTTTCTTGTCAGAACTATACACAACTCCGATCATCCCTCCTTGCTGACGAGCTTGGTATAATGGTTTTGCTAGCCCTAACATCACTGGTTGCATGTACGTGTTGTTATACCCTTTTAGTATTAAATTGAGCGGTAATCCCAAAAACCATGGCCTGCGATAAATACCTGAAAAATTGCTGTAAAATCTCGTAACATCAATGTCAACGCGCAACATATCGGCATAATTAAATGGATTTTTTATTAATAATGATCCACCTATCTTGTAGGTTGTCCCGCTCTTGAAGGCAAAATTTTTACTCACTTGTTGAAATCCTCCACGAATTCTAATTTCATAAGGATCGTCATGAATTAATTTTAGCAATACTGCCTTCTCCTTATCATCTTCAGGTGCCGTATCACCATGCGCATAAATCGTTTCAAAAACTTCGAGTTCTCTCAACTTTAAAAAGGATTGGCGCACTTGATCTTTGTTCCACGCTTCACCCTGTTTGTAATTAATTGTTTTTTGCAACAGAGAAAATGGAAGTGTCGTTGCACCAAGAACAACGGTTTTACCAAATGTTATCTGTTGATCATAATTGGAGACATGCCACACTATTTTTATTAAACCATTCTCTGCAATAATTTCAGGTTTTACCTGCACAGATAAATAACCCCGCTGTTGAAAAAAATTAAGGAGCCACTTTTTTTGATCATTTAAGAGCGTTTGTGATAAGGGAACTGCGTTTCCTCTATTAATCGCTTGAAACAGGTCCGCTTTTTCCAATTGCTCAAATTGGTCTATGTGCACTTGCTTAACTAATGCCTGAACCCCTTCATTAATCATCACATTGAGTTGATAATCATGAGGCATGTTTGTAGAAACAAATTCTTGTTGCATAATTTCAGCAAGTCCAAATCCATTTTCGTTATACCATTTAATTATTTCAGACAATCGTTGTTTTATAAGATCAAGATCTACAGAACATTCCTTTTTATTTTTTTTGAAAAATTTTTTGCGTAGCCATTCTGGCGTAGTACAATGTACGCCATCAAAATTGATAGCTGATAATTGGGCTCTTATGCCTTCATTAATCAAAAAAAAACATCGTTGCCCCTCTGCCTGAATTTCAATCGCAACTTGCCAAAATCCTTTTGAACGATAGCGCTCAGTTATTTCTTCGACAATCAATGACAGTGGTACTAAATCTGCAGAACGACCAAATGTTGCACATTGCTCAATAAGCTCTTTGGTTGAAAAAAAATTATTACCAAAAAAAATGAATCTACGTTGATTACCAATCTTTATTTTGAATTGTAAATCAACGGTATAATTTTCCTGATTAATGGTCGTGATGAGTTCAATTTGAGCATTCACATATCCTTTTTTTGCTAAATAATCTTTCATAGCTTGCGTTTGCTGGCTTATCGTACGAGTGATGCAATAGGTCGAAGCAAGTTTATAGTTTGTGCGTTTGCGCAATTTTTCAATAAAATGTGCATGTTCGTCATCTAATATTTCTCGATCTATAGAAACGGAAACATTGTTAATTAAAAATCGTGCATCAGGTTTTAAGCAAATAAATGGGGTAACCAACTTTGACCGATAATCATAGATAAAATAATCACTCA
>JAKJAQ010000010.1:9906-68246 GCA_022707425.1 Candidatus Babelota bacterium | reverse complement strand
ATTATTTTGAATTTTTGCTATCGGGTTTTAGTAAATGATTGCATAATTAGCAGTTGCACCGGAACAAATTTGACTTTGGTTAATTTAACCAGTTGCAATCTATGCGATATTGTAAATGTAACGGTTCAAAATTGTGTGGGATCTGCATTGACAGCATTTCAATTTTCATCTGGTAGTAATAATACTTTTCTTAATTGTACGGCACGCAATAATAGTTCTACTGGTATCATGATAGGTTATAATTTTAATACGAGTATACTTGCAACTATAACTAATTGCCTGGCACTTTCAAATAATAGTTCTGCAAATACGTGCACTGATTTTAATTCTGCAACATCGACTACTGGTACCTATAAGCAATGTAAATCAATTGGTAATACTGGTTCCACTGCAATGACAGCGTTCAATATTGTTGGCGCAGGCGGTGTGGGTGATCAATGTACATTGATTGATTGTTACGCAATTGCAAATAGTGCAACTGGAGCTGCTGGGCAATCAACAGGTTATTTGGTAAATACCGCTAATTTTGGAACACTTGTTCGGTGTGCTGCCCTTTACAATCGTTCATCCGCCTCATTAGCAATAGGTGTTTCTTTTCAGGGAGGTGGCGGAACTAATTGGTCGATTTCTGATTGTATTGTCGATCGTAATTTTGGAAGCTCTGCAGCCAATTCATTTGGTGTTAGAATTCTTGCTGGTACTAATAATTTTTTTACGAAAACGATTGCATTTAATAATAATACTACAGTTGCAAATCAACTTTCAGGTGTTCCTGCAGGATCAGTTTCAACGCCAGCAGCAACAGCTACCAGTAATATTGCAAGCATAACTTTACCAGCAACAAATATGGCAATAGCAGCATGAAAAAAAAAATTATTTTAACTCTTATTATTTTTTCTTCTTTCTATATAAATGCAGTTGAATTAACCATTTCTTTACCAGGTATTTATACTTTGGGCCAAAGTATCTTAAGTACACCAACAGGTGCTGATAGTATCATCAACATTAATGTGAGTGATGTCATTTTTGATTTGGGTGGTTATGTAGTTGCACAGAATAATGCAACAGCGAATGTGGATGGTATCGTTATTAATTCAGGTTTAAATGATGTCGTAATTCAAAATGGTATCATTAGAAATGTTACCAGCGAAGGGATTTTGGTAAATCAAGCATGCTCAAGAATTAGTGTAAAAAATATTTATTTTGAAAATTGTGCAAGTCGGGGTATTGCATTTACCGGAGCAGCGGGAGTTAATCAAATTCGCGACTCTGAAATAAAAAATTGTAGATTTTTTTCTTGCGCAAATGGTGCAAGCGCAGACAGTGTCTTATTACTCACCAACACAATTTATTCTCAAGTATCTGATTGTATCATTGCCAATACAGCTGGCACTGCGACGCTATCACTTTTAAACCTTGCAAGTTGTACAGGATGTGATTTTAAAGGGCTAACTTTGCAAAATAATAGTGGAACTACCCTAGATATGGTTACACTTACTTCTTGCGCAACGAATGTATTTACGAATTTGATTGCGCGTAGTAATTCGGCAACAGGTCTTCTTACTGGGCTAGACTTTAGCTCTAGTGATTCCAATGTATTTAATAATTGTGATCTGATTTTTAATAGAAGTACGGCAAATCAATTTATTGGGTTTAATGTTGTTTCGACGTCGGATAGTAATGTATTTAATCAATGTAGAGTGAGTTCGTGCATTGGCGGAACTAACTGTGTAGGTTTTAATTTTAACGCATCGGTTCAACAAACATTGATAGATTGTTTAGTGACCGATAATAGCGCAACTGCTGCTGCCGCTAGATGCATTGGTTATTTATTCACCAATGCAAATTTTTGCACAATGTTACGGTGTCTGGCTTCATATAATTCATCAACAGCATCTTTAGGAATTGGTCTTGTTCTTGAAGGTACTGGAAATACAAACAATGCTTTTATAAATTGTTTATTCAATAGAAATGTAGGCAGCAGCGCTGCAAACTCGCGTGGAGTTACTCTTACAGTTGGTGCTAATAATTTATTTACTCGCAACATTGCGTTTAATAATAATACGACTGCGGCAAACCAATTGTTAGGTGTTGCCGCTGGATCAGTAACAACACCGGGTGCTCCTGCAACAAGTAATTTGGCTGCGGTGACAGCAGCTTGGACTAATATGGCAATTGGATCGTGATGCACAGTAAAAGCAGAATTATAATATTAATCTTAGTTGTTTGGACTTACGCATTGCGAGCCGTTGAATTAACGATTTCCCTACCCGGATCTTATGAAATAAGCGATTCAATTGTGACTACCCCAACTGGAACAGATTGTATTATTGCAATAAATGCAAGTGATGTTGTTCTGGATTTCAAAAATAATTTGATTGCTCAAGGAAATGCAACCGCTAATGTTGATGGAATAATAATTTCAAGCGGTGTTAGCGATGTTACAATACAAAATGGAATAATACGTAATGTTACGGGCAGAGGAGTGCTCATTAATCCTTCATGTGCTCGAATTAAATTATCAAATGTGATTTTTGAAAATTGTGCAACAAGAGGAATTTCTGGTTCTATAATTAATAATCTTGAAATCGAAAACTGCAGATTTTTTTCTTGTTGTTCAGCTGCAACTGCTGATTCGGCACTTTTTTTTGATACGTGTTCGCAAATACAATGCACCAATTGTACTATTAGTAGTATGACAAATAACACCGCAACTTTGTCTGGGCTCAGCTTAACAACAGTTTCACTAAGCAGTTTTGGAAATCTCCTGATACAAAATAATGTTTCGCCTATTTTTAATGGAGTTTCGGCAAAAACTGGTACGGTAAATTCATTTGTTAATTGTGTTGTGAGAAACAATAATGCCAGCGGTACTGTTTTTGAAGGATTCGTTTTTGGTAGTTCATCTTTTGACAACAGTTTTGTTGATTGCGCTGTTTTGCAAAACAGTGCGGTTACAACTTTTACAGGATTTGATTTCAGTGGTACATCAACAAATAATGTATTACGAAATTGCCAAGTAAATTTAAACTCAGGCGCTTCAGTTTTTGGGTATGTGTTGAACACGAGTAATGAAAATATTTTGATAGATTGTGTTGCCCAAGGCAATACCGCAAGTGGCGCTGCACCAAATAGAGCAGTCGGATTTTTGATGAACAATTCTAATTTTATAACCGCATTACGCGCACTATCAGGATTTAATAGGGCATCTTTAGGAACTGCAATCGGTATTTCACTAGAAACTGCTGGTAATACGAACTCTGCTTTTGTGGATTGTATTGCTGAGGGAAATCAAGGAAATACAGCAGCGACTTCATTTGGTTTTAATCGTGCAGTTGGAGCAAACAATCTATTTACACGATCAGTTGGATATAGTAATAATACGACAGTCGCGAATCAACTTTTAGGAATTCCTGCAGGTTCTGTTTCAACACCCGCAGCTCCTGCTAGTAATAATATCGCGACCATTACAGGCTCCTGGACAAATATTGCTGCAGCTGCGTGAGTGTAAAAAAATGTAAATAAGGAGTAGGGTGAAGGTTTTTTATTCTTTGTCTTTTTTTCTGCTACTTTGTTTTACTGCATATTCTGTTGAACTCGCCATTACATTGCCTGGCAATTATCTTTTGGGAGATTTTATATCAAGTAGCCCCTTGGGTGCAGATACGTTAATTACTATTAGTGCAAATGATGTTGTGATGGATTTGGGAGGGCTAAATGGTACTTCAAATGTAAATGGAATAACAATTGCACCAAAATCGACTGATGTTACCATCAAAAATGGTAAGATACTGAATGTTACGGGAAAAGGAATAGTTATAAATGATACCTGTAGCCGAATTAAAATTAATAATTTAAATATAGAAAATTGTGGATCTGGTGCAATAGCATTAATTGGTGCTTCGGGTTCTGGAATGATTACCAATTTTGAAATTGCAGATTGTGGAATTTTTGGTGGGCATACGCAGTTAACGACAACGGCAGCTGTTTCTTTGGATAATTGTCTAAATGGAGCATTAAGCAACATCTTAATTAGTGATATTATTACCACTGTAAGTTTTAAAGCTTTACAAATGAGTGGTTGTGAAAATTGTAATGTGGATAATACTGTTGTTTCAAACAACACGACAACAGGATCTTTTCAAGGATTTAATTTAGGTAAATGTGAACAAATTATTTTTAATACCTGTCAAGTAATGAACTGTAGTTCAACAATTACAACCTGTACCGCGATTTTAGTTGAAAGTAGCGGTGGAATAAGTTTTAACAAATGTAGTGTTCGATCTAATGCTGCTTCTAATCAAGCATTTACAGCATATTCATTAGTATCAAGTACGAATAATTATTTTTCCGGTTGTGTTGCATTGGGAAATACAAGCTTAGGAAATAATGTAAGCTTTATTTATGATGGATCAAATCAAAACATAATGACCGATTGTGCTGCAATAGCGAATTCATCAACTTCTGGAGGACAATCTTTTGCGGGTTTTCGAGGGTTAAATACCGCTAATGGAAATGCACTTATTGGGTGTTTAGCTTTATATAATAATGCGGTAACTCTCAATAGCATAGGAATGGTTTTTGAGGCCACTGTCGGGAGCAATTGGTTAGTAAGAAACTGTCAATTTAATCGCAACATTGGAACGGCAGGATCTTTTGGCATAATAGAACAACCGGTCGCTTTCACTCAGCTGTGTTTTCAAAATAGTGCATTTAATAATGGAACAACAATCGCCAATCAAATAACCGGCTTTCCTGCAGGAAGCTTAACAACACCCGCTGCTCCTGCAACGAGTAATATTAATAATATTACTAGTCCATGGACAAATGGAGCAATTACTACTTAAAAGTTTTTTTAATTTTTTTTAAGGAGAAGTTTATGTTGAAGCTATATTTAATTTTTCTGAGCAGTGCGCTGGTGTGCGCTCAAATAACCAAGGCTGATTCTGTTTGCTCAGTTATAGATCAACCAGGAAATTATGAATATGGTGCTGACAATATTGTATCTCCCTCTGACCCCGATGATGCTATTGTTTGCATTACATCAAGCAATGTAGTGGTTGACTTAGGTGAGCATGTATTTGCACAAACACCGGGAAACACTGTTGGAGGACTTAATGGTGTTGTTATAAGTGCTGATTTGAAAAATGTTACATTGCGTAATGGGAATATTGGTAATGTGACTGGTGCCGGCATTATTGTAAATGAAGGATGCGAAAATATCGTCATCGAAAATATTCAAATAAGAGAGTGTCCTGCAGGTGGAATATTATTAGCAGGCACCTCATTAAATGCTATTAAAGATGGATCTATCATTGATTGTTTAGTTTTATCATGCACCGGAAATAATGGAGGGCCTGCGTACGGAATGCGTTTAGTAGAATGTGACAACTTCGTTCTAAAAAATTGCGTTTTTGAAAATAATGATGCAGGTACTATTGCTTCTGGTTTTGGCTTAAGTTTAGAAAATTGCGATTCATGCAAAATTGTGGACTGTAGTGCTCAAAATAATGGAGGAAATATTCTGGGTGTTGGTATCAGTCTTTTTCAATGCCGTTGGGCTATTGTGAGAAACTGTAACTCAATGAACACAATTGCGCGTAGCGCTTCAGGAACAAGCAAAGCAGTAGGGTTTTTAATTAATGATTGTGATCACAACACTTTGACTGATTGCATAGTCAAACATAGTAATAGTTCATTATCTCAATCATATGGTTTTGAATTACTCGATGGATCAGATAATATGTGTGTGCTTTGTAACTCAAGAAATAATAGTGGTGCTACGGTAGCTGCTGGTTTTGCGATTAATGGTACAGAATCACAAACAGCTCTTATGGAATGCACGAGTCGCATTAACAATGGTGGCGTGGCTGGAACCGGCTATGGAATTTACATTAATGGCCCGCAAAATTGCGATATTTGGCAAAATAAACTTATTGGTAATACCGGTCTTATTGGTGTTGGGTTAAAAGATACAACAACTGATACTACAAATTTAATCGCAGGAAATTTATCATTTCAAAATACAACTACTGCATTTGATGTAAACCGCACGAGTGGCAGTTTGCCCGTTCTTTTTGCAACGGTTGGAGATTTTTCTACTATTGCCAGTGCAAGTGATTACGAAAATATTGCATTTACATAAGAAGAAAAAATAGTCTGTACATATAAAAAAAGTTTTTATGAAAAATAAAGGAAAAAAATGAAGAAACAATTGTTATTGTTTGTAGGTCTTGTATTAAATTGTGCAGCATTGGCTGACTCAATTGCGATAATTTTTGATACACCTGGCACGTATAAATATGGTGCGGGATTTAATGGAAGCCCAACTGATCCTAACGATTCATTGTTTATTATTTCGAGTAGCAATATTGTATTAGATTTGGGAGATGGAACATTTGGGCAACAAGTTGGTAATACCGTTCCCGGTTTTAAATTAATTGTGATTAATCCAAATCTTTCAAATGTTATTATTAGAAACGGTAAAATTGCAAATCTGACGAGCAATGGCATTTATGTAAATGATGGTTGCTCACAGGTGACTTTTGAAAATTTAACATTAGACAGTTGCACCGATGCGGGCATTTTTTGTGAAGGCATTACAACAGGGACAGGTCTTAGTAACTTAACCATTCGAGATTGCTCATTTTCAAATGTATTGTCGACATCCGGATCTGCTTATGGCCTTCGTGTAAAAAATTGCAGCAGGTTATCAATGGAAAATTGTTTGTTTGAAGGAACGAAACAATTAGTTAATCTTGCTTCTCGGGGAATATCATTTGAAAATGTAAGCGCGTTTCAAATAACTAATAGTAAAGCGTTGGGTCAACTCGGTGTTGGTACAGCGATCGGATTTAATTTTGATTCGAGCAGTGATGGTTTAATGGACAATTGTATTTGCTATTTCAATATTGCTGCAGCTGGTGATTCCAATTCACTTGGTTCTGGTTTCTTTTTTAATAACTGCTCAAGACTTTGGGTGGCTAATTGTCAAGGGGTAGGTAACGGCGCTCTTGCTGGAAGAGGTGCTGGATTCTCTTCAACCAATGGTTCTCAAAATATAATTGAAAAATCTATTGCTCAAAATAATAACGGGTTTGCTTCTGCTGTCGGTTACATGTTAGATGGTGAAAATACCTCATACTTAGATACTTGTATGAGTCGTGCAAATACGAGCTCTGCCGGATCAGCATATGGTATACGTTTATTAAATAATAGTTCAAATTGTTATATTGAAGACAATACTGTTGTTAATAATTCGGGAGTTCAGGGTTTTGGTATTGCTGATGATGCAAATCCAAGTAGTTCATTAGTAATCGGAAACTATGCGCTTAATAACGGTACGAATTATAGTGTAACGTACACTACTGGAGTTACGTTAGCTATCATTGAAGGAAGCTTAACCAATAGTGCAATCGGATTACCTTCAGGTCAATCAGGAGTATTTGATAACGTTAGTGTTGGCAATGTTGATGGCGGAACCGGTGGTAATGCTTTAGCAGGCTTTTCATCATTACTTTCAGCAAACGTTTCATCGCCTTCATTGATTAACTCAAATGTGTCAGTAGGAAATTTGAGTAATGCAATAAGTGAATTACTTGGTAATTAATTTCTTTTAAAGAGAGCCGCCTCGTGCGGCTCTCCTATCTCAGATAAATTAAATTGAATCTTCTTGTTGTTTTTTTCGTAAAAATGTTGGAACATCCAGATCATTAATATCAACAGTTACTGCAGGTTGTTCTATTGAAATAGACGGTGACTTGATTTCTACTTTTTGCACTTGTGCTGGTGTAATTTCTTTGGTTTTTGCAGTTTCAATTGTTGAAATTGGTGTAAAACCAGTAGCGATGATGGTTACATGAATCTCATCGGTAAGAGTTTCATCTATAACAGAACCTAAAATGATATTGGCATCCTGATCAGCTTGTTCATAGATTATTGACGCAGCAACACGAATTTCATGCAATCCTAAGTTAGTTCCCCCGGTAATATTGAGAAGAACACCTTTTGCGCCAGCAATATTCATGTTTTCAAGAAGTGGTGAACTAATTGCTTGTAATGCTGCATTTTGTGCGCGATCTGCACCAGTTGCTATGCCAGTTCCCATAATTGCCATACCGCGATCTTTCATAATGGCGCGAACATCCGCAAAATCAACATTAATGTGACCTGGTTTTGCAATAATATCAGCAATCGATTTTACTGAGCGGTGCAACACTTCATTGATCATGCCAAATGCATCAATCATCGAGACTGAATTATCGACCACATTGAGTAATTTTTCGTTTGGGATAACGATTAATGTATCAACTTCTTTTTTTAATGTTTCAAGTGCGGCATGTGCAACCGCAGTGCGACGTTTCCCTTCAAAATGAAACGGTTTTGTAACAACAGCGATGCACAGAATATTTTTTTCGCGTAATGCACGCGCTACCACAGGCAGTGCGCCGGATCCGGTTCCGCCACCAAGACCGCCGGTAAGAAAAACAATGTCAGCATCATGTACCAGTTCCATGATTTTATCAAGATCTTCTTCTGCTGCTCGCTTTCCCAATTCCGGATTAGCCCCAGTTCCCAATCCTTTGGTTGATTTAACACCAATTTGAATCTTATGTTCTGCTTTTGATGCGTTGAGTGCTTGCGCATCAGTATTTGCAACAATGCATTCAATTCCTTCAACTTCGGTATCAATCATACTATTAACGGTGTTACCGCCAGCGCCACCAATACCAATTAATTTTATGCGTGCGATTGAACAATTAGTAGATAATTTTTCTGGTTCAAATGTAATCATAACCCCTCTCCCCTAAAAAAAATCGGACACCCATGATTTCATTCGAGAAACAATACGCGTGAGTATTGGTCCCGATATCCCGTTAGTAGCAGTATCTCTTTTTTGCAGTGCATGAAGCAAGAGTCCATACCCAGTGGCATATAATGGATTTTCTAATGTAGCAAAGATGCTGTTTTGTAATCGTGGCTTACCAATGCGGACCGGAACATGCAAAATTTCGTGCGCAAGATGTGGTAAATTATGCAGCAATGAACCACCACCAGTGAGAACAAATCCTGCAGTTATCGTTTGATTTAAATGTTTGCTATCAATTATTTTTTTTACCATATGAAGGAGCTCAGAAGCACGAGGTCGTAAAATTGCACTTAATTCTAGTGCCCAAACATCATGTGTTTGATCTTGTTCCAATGATTGAATGGTGATAATTGTGTCGCTAGAAGTTTCGCTGACACTGCCAAATTCTTTTTTAATTCTTTCTGCTTCATTTACGGTCGTTTGCAAACCGATGGCAAGATCATTGGTAAATTGATTGCCTGCAACAGGAATTACATGGGTATAACGAATTGCTCCATTCATGTACACCGCTAAATCTGAAGTGCCGCCGCCAATATCAAGTATGCCAACGCCAAGTTCTCGTTCATCGGGACTGAGCACTGCGGCAGCAGAAGCAAGTTGTTCAAGTACTACATCATTAACTTTAATGCCAGCTAGCTGGCAGCAGTTAATTAAATTTTGCGCACATGCAACTGAACCGGTAATAATATGAACGTTTGCTTCAAGCCTTACACCATACATACCAATTGGATCGTTAATTTTGTCAGAGCCATCAATAATAAAATAATGAGGAAGTACATGTAAAATTTGTTGTCCTTCGGGTAATGCAATTGCTTGAGCAGCGGCAATTACATCTTCAACATCGTGGCGAGTTACTTGGCCGCGCTTTATTGGCACAACACCTTCAGAACTGAATGAATTTATGTGGCTACCAGAAATACCAATGCAGGCAGAATCAATAGTGCACCCCGCCATAAACTGTGCTTCTGAAACTGCTTGTTTTATTGAATGTACTGTTTTGCCAATATCAACAACAACGCCCTTTTTTAGCCCATCTGATGGTGAATTACCGATGCCAATAATATCGATGCTGCCATTACTTTGTAGCTGGGCAACTAGGACGCAAATTTTCGTGGTGCCAATATCAATAGCAACCACTATATCAGAGAAAACGCTGCCCTTCATTCTCTTTCCTCCCTTTCTGATAAATAACAATTTGTTTATTGAACCGTACATCGGCAATCCATGCAGCTGGCGATGTTTTTTTAAATTTCTTTTGTTCGGTGAGTTGTGCTTGCATCTTGATGCACCGATTAATAATAGCTTGATCAAGTAATTGGTTGCTATCCATTTTGATCGTCATGCATGTTTTCATGCGATCACTTACGAGAATTGACGTACGATTTTCAATCGTGATTTCGTACAATTGAAACATTTTTTGGGGAACTCTTTGGAGCCACTGTAAACACCGGTGGTCAAGTTCTTGTTTTGGTTGGATGATATTAATTCCGGGAAGTGTGAGATACTGTTTTTCAAAGAATGAACAGGATGCAATGCAACCGCGTCTGGTGAGAACTCTTTCATCGTTTACCAAAAAATAGGGCAGATCAATATGTATGTTTACATACAGTTGGTGCGGTTTGTACCGTGAACAGATAATTTCATTGATAAAGGGAAATTGTCTTTTTAATGAAAAATACCATGGTTCATGTTGAATTTTTTGATGCGCACTGCGCGCCGTAGTGATTAATAGTTGGCTGGTAGCGGGGGTGACACAGGGATCAATAGAAAATGTTAACTGTGTTGGTGTGAGCAGTGACGCAATACACAAAAGAGTAATGGTCAACGTAGCACACGTTGCAACAGTTGAAAAAATAAAAAAAATAAATGTGCGGTGTTTCATACTTCCCCCCGTACGCGATGCTGACGCATCCCACCCTCTTACTTTTCATACTATTTTACTATTGCAATAATCAATGATTTAGTTGTTTTTATTAAATTCTGATAGGCGTAAAAAAATTAATATATTCACAATTTCGATATTTCTTTTTATTTTTAATTTTAATTTATTTCAAAATAAAATAAAAAATCTTGTGCGGTATTGCTTTTCGTACTTACTGTTAAAAGTAAAAGGAGGTGGTATGAAGTGGCTACGTTTGGGCAAATTTCTTTTTTTAGGGACAGTTCTATTTTTTTTAGAAAGCTATGGAACAGAAGTTTCAGTCGAGCAAGCAAAGATGGTGATGATCAATTTAGCAAAGAATCATCCCTATATGACCAGTGCAGCGCTTGTTGGTTTTTGGTCATTACTTAATTATGTACTTGACGATGAAGATGATGAAGAAGAGAACGCATCACCCAAAAGTTTGTTTGTGAGTATTTTTCTTTGCGGAATAGCGCTCGATTGTATTGCAAATGGTGCCGATTCGGTTCCCGGCACTTGTTATTGGCTTGCCAAAGAATTTAGCGAACGGAGCATTCTTACTTTTTTCCCCTGGCTTGGTTGGCAAGGCATAAAATCATTGTTCAAGAAGTTGTATTAGATTTTTTTTAAGCGAGTCGCAATAGTGAAAAGCAAAATGCCAGCAGCAACTGATGCATTATATGAAATATCGGCGCGGCGCTGCGGTAAGGTTATTAACGTGCCACCTTTTCTAATTTCTGGCGAAATACCTGAACCTTCACTGCCAATTACCATGCAACATGGATCTTGATAGTTCACACCAAGTGCATTTTCACCTTTTTCAAGCACTGCCAAATAAATGTGATAGCCGGCAGTTTTGAGTTGTAAAAGAGCAGCAGATGCTGAAGGTGCAATATAAATATCAAGATATTCTGCAAGACCAGCGGCCGCTTTGAGCGCAGCAGGGGTAAGGCCCGTGCCACCTTTTTTGACAATAATAATACCATCAACTTTAGTGCAATAAGCTGAACGTATAATAGCGCCCAAATTACGCGGATCTTGAATGCCATCAAGAAGAAGCAAAAATGGTGTTTTTGCAGGTTCGAAAAATTTTGTGCGGATTATAAACGGGGAAGCATAAGCAACCACCCCTTGATGATCGGTCGATTGTGCTAATTTATGTAACACTTCACGATCAACATATTGAATTTGAATTGCTTTTGGTAGCAATGGGGCAATTTGGTCCCATGCTTTGGGCGTTGGCTTGGTTGTGTAAATAATACGCAACTTGCGCCGTTTTGCTTTGAGCAATTCAACAATGGGGTGAATGCCGAAAATGAGTTCTGTATTTTGTGTTTCATTTTTTTTAATCATACGAAGAGCATATCATTATTTTAATAAAATAACCATTTGTATGTGAATTTACTTTTAGGTATACTTTTTTTGAAAAAAATTATTTTTCATGGGAGGATTTTTATGAATATATTCAATAAAAAGCAACAGCTCGTTATTCTTTCTATCTTGAGTTCTTTTTTAGCTCAAGCAGGTCAAAATAATAATCTTTGCCCGAGTTGTCCCTTTTTCGATCAGTTTACCAAAGTCCATCAAGCGGTGTTTGCAGAGTTTGAAAGAATGAATGAACACATTCAGCAAACAATTAAAGATCATGCTGAATCAATGCCAGTTGGGTGCGAAATTAGTCAAGATGATAATTTTGTGTATATAAAATTAAAAAGTGAGCATTTAAATGATGCGAAAATTGAAAGCAGCCGTCAAGGAAATGCGATAATTCTTAATGTTGATAGCGCAGTCATCAAAATAAATGCGACAATAAGCGAATATAAAACTCAACTTGCTGTTGAAAAAAATGAAGAAAAAGAAGGTAAGCAATTACTAAGTAAATACAAGCAAGTATGTTCGTTACCGGCTGCTGTTGATTTGAAAAATGTAGAAATAAAAAAATTTAAAAGCGAGAACAGCTTGATGATTAAATTAGAAAAAAATGAATTAGAAAAAATTTATAGAATTCAGGTAACAGAAGAATAATGAATTTTCCTCAAAAAAATGACCAATTAACAGGCCTGGTGCAACACCAGGCTTCTTTTTTGGATCAAGCACTCATTAAAAATGAACTTACCTGGGTTGAACTGAGTAAAAATGCATTATTTCATAATATTGCGCAATATCATTCATTGATAGCACCAGGTGTGGTGATTATGCCGGTTATAAAAAGTAACGCTTATGGGCACGGTATGATCGAAATTGCACAATTGCTGCAAGAAAATGAGTTGGTTGATGCGATGGCGGTAGTTTCACTAAGCGAAGCATTGATATTACGCAAGCACCGAATTACAAAAAAAATTGTAGTTCTGAGCATCATTGACACTGCTATTGAACAAGCGGTTTTGCATGATATTGATCTTGTAATATACGATGAGTCAACTGCTCAAACGTTAAGTGAATATGCGTTAAAATATCATGTTCGCGCTCAAGTGCACATCAAAATTGACACCGGTCTTTCTCGCCTGGGTGTTTTAGCACCGCAAGCTCTTCAATTTATTGAACGGATAAAAAGATTATCACACATTGAAATTGTCGGTATTTTCACTCATTTTGCAAATTCTGAAAGTGATGATGATCATTTTGTGCAGCTGCAACTTGCACGCTTTAATACTGTCATTGCTGAACTTGCACAGCAGGGAATTTCAATTCCATTTAAACACACAACCTGTTCAGCTGCCATTGGTGCCTACCAAGAAGCACATGGTTCGCTTGTACGTTTTGGTATTGGGCTTTACGGTTTGTGGCCATCGCTTGAAAACAAACAAAAAACGAACCAACAACATCCAGGTTTTAGTTTATTACCAGTATTACAGTGGAAAACCCGCATTATTCAGATCAAATCAATTTCAGCAGGCAGCTTTGTTGGATATGATTTGACTCATCAGGTTAACCGTGAAACAAAAATAGCGGTGCTTCCGGTTGGTTATTGGGATGGTATACAGCGATCATTTTCAAACAATGGTGTTGTTGTGGTAAAAAATAAAGTTGCACCGATTGTTGGTCGTGTTGCGATGAATTTGTGTATGGTTGATGTAACAGAAATCCCAGAAATTCAAGTTAATGATGAAGTGCTTTTGCTTGGAGACCATGAAGCAATCACTGCTGATGCGCTTGCACAACGGATCGGCACTATTAATTATGAAGTGGTAACCCACATCAATCCATTATTACATCGTACCATTACTCTGTAAAAAAACCGAACTAGAAAAAAACGCTTTTTTTGTTAGACTTTAAACACTTTTTGAAGTTGGGCACTCTTAGTACGAATTGAAAATTGACTATGTATATTCTTGAAGGCAACATTGGCGCCGGAAAATCGACTTTTTTGCAATTAATTGAAAGAAGAATACCAACTTTAGGTGTGGCATTGGAGCCGTTACATAATTGGCAAAAAAATGTGTACGGACAATCGTTACTTGCCAATTTTTATCAAGATCCACACCGTTGGTCGTACAGTTTTGAAACTTTTGCCATGATTTGCCGTGTTCGTGAACATGTGCGAGAACAAGAAATGAACTCGGTGCGACTTGTTGAACGTTCCATCTATTCTGGGCATTATTGTTTCGTGCATACTGGATATCAAAACGGGTTTATGAGCGATCTTGAATGGTTGCTCTATCAAGAATGGTTTAACTATCTCATTCCAAATCGTTGTCTGCCACCAAAAGGGTTCATCTATTTGCGTACAACACCCGAAATTGCCTATAAACGCATTAAAAAACGTAATCGTTTAGCAGAAAAAGCAATCACATTTGCATACCTGAAACAAATTCATGAACAACACGAACGGTTTTTGATTACAAAAAAAGATATTTTACCCGAATTAACACAGGTACCGGTACTTGTTTTGGATTGTGATCAAGATTTTGAAAAAAATAGCGCTGTGCGCGAAGAACATTTTCAGCGAGTTGAAAAATTTATTCAACATGGTGAGAAAATCTAACAAAAATAATTGCAAAAAATCGGACACGCTTTACACTAATCGTACAGTTTTTTAGTAATTAATGATGCAGGTTAGGTAATGAAATACAGCACTGTTCTCGTCACTTTATTATTGTTTTATTCTGGCTTTGTGTATGCAAAAAATGCAGTTGATTATGAAATCAGCTCAATGTCTCAGCATGCGCCAGTGTTACAAGATATTTCAGCTGTTGCTGATGAACAAGTTTTAGATGAGTTAGAACAGCATCTTGAAGCCATTATCAGATGTTGTCAAGGGGCAACTGGTCAACGAATTTATTCAATTATTAAACGACTAAATAATCCTGCATGCCCTGAAAAATTAAAACCCCGTAAATTACTTATCGTCGGTCCTTCGGGTGTTGGCAAAACAACGCTTGCTCGCTGTATTGCACATGCTATAAAGCGACCGTGCAAATTTATTCAAGCAACCGATTTACTTACTAAATATCAGCATTCAGGATCAGAAAACTTATTGCGTGAAGTGCGTTCGATTTTAAATGAACGAAAACCATATGTGATTGTGATCGATGAAATGAGCTGTTTGCTCGATAATTTTAACAATAAGCACAATCAAGATAAAGAAACGGCAACCGCTTTGTGGCTTGCCCTTGATGAATGCTGCGCGCGCGAAGATATTTTATTTATTGGTACGATGAATGAAGTTGAATCGATCCCAGGTCCTATTGAAACTCGGTTTAAAAATCACACGATTGAAATTCCGCTACCATCGTACGCAGCACGACGCACAATTTTGCTTTATTTTCTAAACAGTTTTGAACACGAACTTTCGCGCAGCCAACTGAGAACGATTTGCAAACAAACAGAAGGATTTTCTGGACGCGAGCTTGAAGAATTGGTAACGCAAGCACTCAATTATGCGTATGAACGTCATTCAACAATGACCTATATTACAGCAAAAGATATGCTCCGCGCTCTCAACACTATTCGACCGCATGGTGCATTGGTTACGCAACTGAGATACATATTTTCTCACAAACGAGAATTACTTACAAAAGCAATGCCCTATATTTTTCCTGCATTACTTTCCCTAGTAGGATTTGCCTTTCAATATTACATGTGGCGCTGGCAACAGCAACCGTTTCATGAACAAGGATTGCAAGCACAGCAAGAGATAGCAAAAGCAGAAAAAGAAGCAACGCGGCTGCAAAATGAACAATTAAAAGTTCAAAAAGAATGTAATGAAGTGCAACAAAAGCAATTGAACGTCGCAAGCAATACCTATATTTTGCACGACAAAAATGTTAAAACACATGAAGAAATGCTTAAAATTACTAAAGATTACCGTGATATGAAAACACTGGCTTTAAAATATAAAAAGGTGATCGGATGGTTGCTAATTGAACAAGATAGGATGGCATTTAGATCGAAAATGCATCAACTTGGCATGTGTAAAGAGCAGGAATTAAAGGATACACTTAATACGTGCTTTACGGGCCTTACTGATAATATTAATATGTTTAATACTATAGGTAAGCATATGGATCGTTATTATGATGAATATGTAAAAAGAAATGATCTTACCGATTCCACAGTTGCGCAAAAAACTAAATAATATTGGTTATTAGGAAACCGATAATTAATCGGCCTATGTGGTCTCAGTTTTTATGATGAAAGTTTTTTTCTAACAGCGGCCCTTCATAGGAATATCAAAATGGTTAGAATGCAAGTAAACAAAGACAGGAAAGACCAGCTATTTTTCCCATATCCCATTGTTTCTTATGTAGCGCTTTTAGATTATTTGCTATTGCAGAAGCAGTGCAATGAGTGTCATAAAATTTATTCCAATCAATAGTTCGTTTTTCAAACCACAAACGAAAACTTCTCCAGAAATTATCTGGATTTGTATTTTCATGGCATTCGATCAATACTAATTGATCATAATTTTCAATTTCTTTTCTCGAAATATTTTCTTTGACGTATTCAAAATAAAGAAATAGTAAAGCGAAAACATTCGCAATTGAATTAATCGTATTTATTGTTTGAAATCTGATAAAGTTTGATGATGCAGCATAATTATAATGATGCAAAGCAGGAGTTGAAATATCGTTCGACGCTAGAATATTATCAATACAGGAAAAAGTCATAAAAAATGTTAATGCAAATGCTTTAAATTTCACGCGTTTTACTTTCTAAAATTATAATTTTTTTATTTTGCACATCTTATTAATTGCTGAAAACTACCTAATTAGTAAACCGATTCAACAACAGGATTTTGTAAATTATTATCAAATTTTATGATGATTTCTTTTGGGCACGTATTTGCTGCTTCATTAAATAGTTCCATTACTTTTAATAAAACATCTGCATCAAGAATTAGTTGATAATTGGGATCAGTAGAATATATGCCTGTAATAATAACTTTATTGTTATCAGATTTATCAAGTGCAGATATATTTCCAGTCATAAATTGTTGCGCTCGATCGCTCTTCATTTCTCTAAATAATTTGATTCCTTGAGCATCACCAAAATCTTCGAAAAATTCGCTTAATACGAAACCTCCTGGAAATTTTTCGTCATAAGCAGTTTTCCAAAGATTAAGTTTGCCTAATTTTCTTAATTTCAATATATACATAGTCGACCATTTGCTTCTTTAGTTGGATATACAGTTACTACTTTACCCAGATAAAGTAATTTTATAGTAATATCAATACCTTTTTAATTTCGCACATGCGCAATTAGTAAACCGATTCAACAGTTGGAATTAACATAGAATTATCTAATTTAATGATTATTTCCTTGGGAAGGAGTGGAGCTTCTCGTGCTTCTATATACATTTGAGTAATTTTTAGCAGCACATTTGCATCAATTTCTAAATGTAACGTATCATTCTCATCCATGTATAAATGAGATAATGCAATTTTTCCATTATCAAGTATATCGACATTGGAAAGATTTCCACATGTGCCATTTTGACTAGGGTCGTTTAATATCTTTTTTATAAAATCTAATCCCCAGTCATTACCAAAATCTTCCAAAAAGGTACCCAGAAAACCTATTTCAAAGGAACTTGAATAAGAAGTACAGCAATAATAGTAACCTGGTAATTTTTCTTGATTTATTTTTTTCATTGATATTTTTAATAAATGCATACCTCAACCTTTATAGTCCAAAGTTGGAAATAGAGTAGAAATTAATCCTCCATGTCTCAAGATTAATTGAATAACAATATCTTCTGATGTTTTACCGAAAATCCTTAACCCATTAGACTCAATTTTTATTTCAACAATTCTAAATAGAGATTCTATCGTTTTATCGACAATCTTGAATTCATCCCAGCTGTCTGGAAAAAATGATGATGGTTTTGTTATACAATTCATCTGCACTTTCCCAGCGGATGTTCCTAGAATACCTGGTTGAATTGTCATTTCAACAATCCGCTCTCGGTTCCAACGGCGCGAATGCAGCCCCGTTGGTTTTCGTCCATTCCATTCGGCAAACATAACCTGTTTAATTGCGTATGTGCGCAATTAATAGATGGGTTCAACAACTGGATTTTGTAAATTATGATCGCATGTAATGATGATTTCTTTTGGAGATAAATGGTTCTGTCTTAATTGAATGTAAGATTCGACAATTTTCAACAATACATTTTGATCGATTTCAAAATAAATATCGTCATTTAAAATCAAATTATAAATCTCAAATTTACCTTTTTCATTTTTTTTAAATCCCATCATGTTTCCCGCCCAACTATCTATTAATGGATCATTCATAACTTGTTTTATTAATTTTAATCCTAGGCTATATCCAAAATCTTCTAAAAAATCGCCAAGTAGATCCAATTCTGGGGACGATGCATAATATGATGTATACGAATTTTGACTAGTTCCAATCTTTCTTAGTTTCAATAAATTCATAATTTTATTTTATTCCATCTCTTGCTGGGTATGCTGTTACTATTTTGCCAGAATTAAGTAATGTTATTTCAATCTTTATTCCTTCCTTGGTAAATCCCCATAATCTGATAGCATCAGTTCGAACTTTAATTTCATCAATCATGAAAAATGATTCAATAATTTTATCAATGATGACATTCTCATCCCAAGTATTAGGAAAAAAAGTAGAATTTTTATGCTTGCAATGCAATTGTACTTCAGCTTCATAAGTCCCCAAAAGGCCTTCTGGAATAGTAATTTTATTTATTCGCTCAGGACTCCATCGTGCTGAATGTAAACCCGTAGGCTCCTGTCTTCGCTTACTCCATTCTGCAAACATAATATGTTTCATATTAATATCATTAATAACTATGGGATACGGATGCGTAATATTCTGTTCTTTCAATTTTTGTTCAATTGCGTGCACAATTTGTGCTTCATATTTTGTAATTTCTGCTCTGAAATAGGCATTTGCTTTTTCTGCGAGCACAATTTGCGCAAACTCCGGCAATTTATTTGCTTGTTCGATACAATCTGGTTCACTTTTAGTGGTTGCTTTTTGAGCTGCATTCGCGGGTGTTTTTTGCATTTCTTGAAAGAAAAGTGGCATTCCAGATGCTTGGCCGCAGCGTGGAAAGCGTGGCGCAGCAACCTCTGCATCGTCAGCTTCTTGTGTCGCTTCATCAGTTTCGTTTGCTTTATCTAAGCTGTTTTGGTGCGCTCGTTCAGGATGCACGGAGTGACCAGCTGGCGAATCACCTAGTACTGGTTTTTTTGATTCTTCAGGAACTGGTGTTTGCGTATGCGGGCTTGGTTGTTGTGTTGGGATTGTTGAATGAGGGATGCGTGGAGGAGAAGCTGACGGTAATCCAGCTTGCATGCTGCTCATCATTAGTCCACCAGCAATCCATGAAATAAATGTATCAAGCCACGTTCGTGATTCAAGTTGTGCCGGCGGTTGTTGCGCTGTGGAAAGAGTTGGTGGTTGAGGAGTCACCAATGTTTGTTTATGTTCAGGCGCTACAACTGGCAACATTTTTTTCGGTTCAAACGTAAAGGTGCCATTTGCGATATCGGTGCACGTTTTATCAAGAGCGCGTATGAGCGTATTCATTTTTTCATATTGTGCACTTGCTGGCGCACAGTTGTCGCGCTGACGAAGTGTGTGAGCGGTAAGTTGCATTGCAACGGGTACGCGTGAAAAATCACCGCACGAAAGTATTGTTTTATCGGCATGCGGGTCAACGAGTGCGCGAGTTATTTCATGAGCAAGAGTGCGATAATCAGCCGTAAGATGTTTATCAGTGCACCCATTAACAATATAATTAACCGCACAATCAATATGCTGCCGCGTTGTTGCTTCTGCGTGGTTGAGATGCGCAAGTAAATTGAGTAATACTTTTTCATGTTTGTATGCATCAGTGTGAATTGGAGCGGGAATGGCAGTTTTTTTAAATGAATAATTCGTGGTAAGACGCAATACACCCTGATCATTAAAAAAGATGTGGTACGCATCTTTTATTGTAAGATCGTTGCTTTCACCCGAAAGTCGTTCACAAAAATGCGTGATAATATCAGTAACATTGGTTGATGAAGCACTATAGTGATCAACAAGATAATAGAGTAAATCATGAACAAGCGGTGATGGATTGCCAATAACGCCAATTGTTTTGTACAACGATTCATACAATTGTGCGCGAAATGCCAATGTTTGATTGAGTGCTGCTTGCGGAACATGCTGTGGTTGTAGTGTTGGCAGTAAGCGCTGAAAATACGGATCGTTTTCATAGCAATGCGCAACACCAAAACGATTGTACTGTGCACCATACGCTTCTTGATAAAAAGAAAGCAGTTGTTTCGCCTGCGGATCATTTGCTGGCAGTGATTGTACGCATTCAAATGCTTTGCCAAAATTACCTGTTACAAGATGGCCATTAATCTGTGAACATATTTTATTAAATTCATTTTTGAACACCATTTTCGGTCTGAAATTACCGAACGTAAAAAAATGTGAAGCAGCACTTTTGCATGATTCGATAAGTGAGCGTGATGCATTGCCAGAAAGATAATTGAATCCTGCACTATGTAATTTGCATCCATGTTCAATAAAACGTTTACCACTGAATGAACCAACCCCATTTTTTATCAAATCTGCACTTAACTGAGCAATTCTATAACTATCGTTGCCCGATAACTGTGTTTTAACACTCCAATCACTATTGAACACGTAGTGGCAAATCTCTTTTTTAAATTGTGCAAAATAAAATTCAAGCAACGGAAGCGGTGGTTTAATATCAGCAAGCAGCAAACGCGCATTCGTTCCGGTCATATCTGAACGATTGAGCGCATACAACCACGAAAAGAATTCATTGACGCGAGAAGTTAATTGGCCCAACGTACCGTTCAGGCGCGCTTGATCAATCATTTCATTTTGCAGATTGATGCATTGTTCATAGGAAGAAAAAAAAGCATCGTGCGTTTGATGATAATTGATAAGTTCCGACCCAACCCATGATGCTGGCTGTGGATTGGCAGTAACCATTAATTGATCAAACGCAGGTGCAAATTCAACCGGCTTTACTGTTGGCAATTGTACATAATCGGCAGGTGCATGGTAAGCCGAAGGTAGTGCAATGGTCTGCATATCAACTGCATTATTGCTGATGACAATTTTGGGCAGCAATGAATCATTGCGTGCTTCAATTGAAGGCAGTGGCAAATTATTAAAAAGAGAAGTGAGTACTTGTGTAAATGACTTGGTGGTTATGCTCACTGCCTGCGAAAGTGCAGGAAGCAACAAATTCATCGAGTGCAACGATGCACAACCAAAACAAAATAATGCAATCAATAGAACCGTGCGGGATAACTCTCTTTTTTTTCTGAAATAGTTCATTAACAATCAACAATCATTAAGCTGGAGATGGTTGCGGTTGTATTTTAGGTGGTCCAGAATTATACCAACGGTAGACGCAATAACCTACTCCCACAACGACAATTCCTGCTGCAATATATGGATGAGCTATTACTACATTTTTAACTGCTACCGCAGCATTTTTTCCAAAAGTCACTGTTTTTCCCAATATATCTTTAGCAGCGTCTGGGTTTTTTATAATATTAGAAACGCCAACTGCTGCTGCTTGTTTGGTAGTTTCAGTAGTTTCATTTGCTCCCGAATTATTTTGTTTATTATTATATGCACCCATCATAACCTGTGTACCTACACCAAGACCCATATTTATAAAACTATGGGTTGAACTTTGAGCCAACTGATCACTAGAAGATTTTTTTTGCTGATTTAATTGATCTTTAGCATTTTTTTCTTGCAATGCTAATTGATCTGCTTGATGTTCAAGTTGCTCGAACTCTAGTCTATCATGATGTGCTATTTGCCTGGCAACTTCTTCTTTATGCCATTCTATTTGTTGATTTTTTTGGGTAGTGAATTGATCTTCCTGCATTTTCTTCTGATCAGCATTAAAGTTCGCTTGCGCTTTTTTTTGTTCTTCATGGGCCGTTTTTTGGAATGCCATTTGTCGCTGCATTGACCAATATTGTAAACCAAGACCAAGAGCGATGTTTACTGCTTGCAGTACTAAATTTGCATGATCTTTTATGTATTTTGTATATTTTCCCAGTCCGGTCATTTGCAAGAACTGTTCATTTTTGCTCATTTCACGCAATGCACGTTCAAAATCTTTTTTGCGCACAAGTGGAATATCTGCACGATCAAGTGCATACAGCAATGCATCGGAAACTAATTGTTCTAAGTTGCGACCTGCAAGATGATTTGTTTGTTTTGCAAGTTTGGTAATATAGACATCATCAAAATCGCACAGAGTATTGCGCAAATAATATTTTATGATCCGTTTGCGTTGTGCTACATTGGGAAGTGGAATTTCGATAACACAGTTTGCAAATCGTGTTTTGAGTGGTTCTGGTAAGTTTGTCGCATCGTTGGTTGTACCAATAAATAAAATCTGTGGATTTTTTGTACACTCATCCAAAATTGACCATAATGCTTCTGCAGTACCAGGGTCTGAGTTTTGTTCTTTTTTGTAATTTTCACAAAGGCTATGAATTTCGTCGACAATGATCACATAGGGTTGCTTGCTTTGTAAAATTGGCAAAATTTCGCGCGCTAAATTTTGCGGCCCAGAATTTTTGTATTCATTAACTAAAAGTGAAGCACGCAAAAATTTATATTGTCGACTAATAAGTGAAGCGATCCCTTTTGACAGCGTGGTTTTACCAACGCCCGGAGGACCGACCAATAAAATTTTTGTTGGTACATTTTTGCCGTAACGCACCGGATCTTGAAGACGATACACTAAACGGCGTAATTTGGGACAGGTGCTCAATAAATGAAAAATAAGGTCGTCATCAATTGTTTGCTGCGTAACTTCTTGCGCATATGAAGCGCAGGGTAAATCATTACTGCGAACCGTAACACAAATTACATTAATGAATAGCAAAATAACGACCAAAGAAACGTGTTTCCCCATACTTTCTCCTAAAAAAATATAGGATAAGTGTAGGGCAAAGAAAAAAAATATTTAACTATTTTTTAAGAAATATTTTTTATAAACCCATCAATCGGCCACGATTGTGAACAATCAAGATGTGGATCCTGCAATGGTTGATGTTGAACCAACCAGAATATTGAACGCACATCGACGCTATTTTCACGAATCGTTTTGAGTAATGATTCTAAATGATACCATTTGCGAAATGTTGACCATTCTTTATTCAGTGGAGAACGATCAAATGAAATATACACCGATTGTTCATCTGGTGCGATCAAAACCTTTTGTAGAGTGATTTTTTTTGCATCAGTAAGTTCTTCATCAATTAACGAAATCCAGGCATACACCAGTTGTTCGAGCTGTTCGCGTTTAGATGCTGGCCAAAGCAGTTCTTTTTTTTCAGAGCACCAACGGTCTTGATGATAAACAAAAATGACTACATTTTTTTTCGTTGTTGCTGTTTTAGAAATTAAAAATGAAGGGTGCATGCTCGGAGGTAGCTGAAATATAATCCATTGTTGTTGATAAGCGACCATAAAAAGGCCGATAAAAAAAGTACAGCAACAGATGATAGCATAAAATAAACGATTGTTCATACGCTAATCGACGCTATAAAATTGTTTATTGTTGAACATAACGGTTCGAGAAATAATTTCCATTCATGCTGTGAACGCAACCCAAGTTCAATACCAAATGCAACTTGTGTAATGCCAATTAACGGTTTAAATGGAAGTGCGCACAATCCTTTGTACGTAAAGGAAGCATTTCCAGCATTTTCTGAAATTGATTTGTTAAAGTGCGAAATAATCGGTTCACGTTTTTTTAATGAAGAGCGATGAGCATATTGATAAGGAATAAATGAAAGAGAAGAAGTTGTTTGTTGCCACGAATCAGTGACGGGGTGCCACATAAATGAATAAAGCGCAATAGTTGGTAATGCTTCATTTTCATGAAAACATGAAATATGAATAAACAAATCAACTGTCAGACGATTTGCAAATTGTGCATTTTGCAACGGTTCAATAGTTTCCCCCGGTGTGCGGGTTATAATGACACGCACCTGCGAATTATGGAGTTCAATCATTTTTTTTAACTGTTCAGCATACTGCAAGGTAATACCACGTTCAAAGGTGCCATCTATTGAGCGACCCGGATGAGCTGCGTCACCCGCAGGATCAAGCATAATTGTGATTTTTTTTTGAATGGGTGTGCATAATGAATTGCTCACGTATTCAACAAAGAAAAACAGTAAAATAACACTATATTTCAACGGCATGTGAGTGAAGTAGTTAAAAATTGTTGTAAAAATGTGGTGCGCACGGTGCCTTTATTATTTTTTATTGCCATGGCCACCGCTTTTGGTTGTCCAATAAAAATGCATAATTTTTTTGCACGTGTTAATGCGGTGTAAACTAAGTTGCGTTGTAATAACACAAAATGTTGCATGAAAATCGGTATAATTGCAACATCATATTCCGATCCTTGGCTTTTATGAATCGAAATTGCATAAGCAAGAACAAGTTCATCAAGTTCACTTGTTTCATAAAGAACAAGACGATCACCATATGAAACGGTTAATTGCTGATCAACGGTATTGACAGCGGTAACCGTGCCAATATCACCATTGAATACGAGTTTTTCATAATTATTGCGAATTTGCATCACGCGATCATCAATTTTATAGGTGGTGCCGTTGCTTGTTATTGTTTCTTTTTGGGCGGGATTAAAAAGCTGCTGAAGTTGGCTGTTGAGTGTAAATGTTCCCGCAATACCACGATTCATTGGAACAAGCACCATCGATTGTGGCGATGAAAATCCGTAACGTGGCAGCAATGATTTGTATACTTTTTGTAGTTGTGCAAATAGATTTTGTGGATCATCTTCTTTAATGAAAAAAAAGTCTTTTTTTGCATCTGGTAGGCTACTTACTGGAAATTCACCATTATTTATGCGGTGAGCATTCGTGATAATGAGGCTATCTTGTGCTTGGCGAAAAATATGCGTTAGACGAATTGTTTGCACTTTACCGCTTGCAATTAGATCGTTAAGAACATTACCAGCACCAACTGATGGCAATTGATCAATATCACCAATAAAAACAATAACAACAACAATAATAGTGAAAAGTTGTTTTCACAATTAAAAAATGAAATGGCGTTCAAATTAGCTCAGCACCTTTTTTCGAATGTAACTCCTGAAAATATTGATTCGGTAAAAATTTCCGAGCTGCCAGTTAAATTATCAAAACGTGTTAATCGGCAAATTGCGTCATTGTATGCAATACAATCATTGAAAAATGATTTTCTTCAAACGCCAGCGCATGCATTAAGTATTGGGGACTTGAAACTGCATCTTAATCCTGAAGGTAATAAAGTGGTTATTACCAATAATATCGCTGACAATGGTATGATTGTTGATAATAAAGGATCAGTTGTTGGAGTATTTGTTGCATCAGAAAAAAATGCAGTAACCGCCTTTGGCCGAAATGATATATTTGCTTTTCCAACAAAGAACAATGCTACTAATCAAACTCATGTCACCGTGCAAAATTTGGTTACACAAGCAGTGCTATCTACCGTTAATTATGGACAAGGTTCAGTATGCCGCATGAAATTCAGCCCAGATTCATCTAAATTAGCAATTATTGCAAATCAACTTGCATTGTGGGATGCACATAATAGTTCAACGACGTTATTTCCGCTCCAGAGCAATTTCCACAAATATGAAATTAGTTTTGGTCAAGGGTATATAGGAATTTCAAGTGCTGCAGGAGATAGTTTTATTATTGATGTTGCTACCAAGCACATTGTGAAAGATTTCAGAAATGAATCAGAAAAAATAATTGCGCTTTCATTTGAACCAAATAGTAACTTCTACGTAACATTAGATAAAAAAGGATGCATTTACCAACATCAAATTGATTCAGATCATAAAGAAAAACTGTATGAACAAGAAGCTGGTAATGGAACACTTTCTTTTTCTCAGAATGGTAATTATTTGATTAGTCAACTTGAAAAAAAGATCGATGCCAATCCAGCACATTCGGTCGTAACACTTTATAATATCGCAAAAAAACGAATACAAAAAACAATTGAAACGGCTAATCCGTGCGAGGGAATCGCTCTTTTTGGAAAATCAAAAAACATGTTGATTAAAGATGGCCACATAATCAAAATTTATCATCATCTTCAAAAAGAGCCGATGGAGTTATTTCCAAATTTTCCAGGTAGTTTTGAATTGAATAATGATCAAAATACGATGATCGTCCAGCATAAGGATGGCAATCTACATTGGGCAAATTTAAGACCTGAAATTCCTGAGTGGAAACCGTGGCGATCGTTAACAATGGTATATGAAGAAGAACAACAGCCTGGTGCCGGAAATAAAGCACTTTCGACGCTTCTCAATACACCATCTCAAACAAATACGATCGATCTTTCTGACAAGACAGGAAAAGAAGAAGAAAATAAATAGTCGGCAAAATTTTTAACAAAATTAATGAGCGTTCTTAACAGGAACGCTCATTTCTGTTTTAATATGAATTATTGAAAAACAAAAATTGAGAAAGATTTGTATGTTGAAAAAAATGAGTGTTGTACTGATTGCATTGTTTAGTTTGCCTATTGGGGCAATGGAAACTGAAAAGAAATTGACGCAGGAACAAATGCGCATTTCGCGCATAAAACCACCCAGAAAAAATAAACCGCAGGCGGCAGAATCTGGTATATTACAAATTCCAATGCGAACGGTGAATGAACGGAACAATAATAGGCTCTTTGTTGATTGCCAAAAAACCTGCTTGAACAATTTGCTCAGCCATGCATCTGCAGATAAATCAAATGCGTTGCAAGGAAAATACCCTTTTCCCTATCTTCAGGTAAGAGACTTCAACTATATAATGAACTATTGCCTGCAGCCGCAAAAAGTCTCTATGTACCATAAGCAACTTAAGAAGAAAGAATTTCAGGTGTTGTGCGGTTTATGGACCGCAGCTGATTTTTTGCAACCAAAGAATGCTAAAATTGATGAAAACAATAATAACTGTTCGCTCAATCAAAATCAAAAAAATGAACTTGCTGTTTTAAAATCAATAATTGAAAAAGAGTGTGCAGTGAGGTTGCATGAAAATTTATCTGATGAAACGATTGAGGCGGTTAAGCAATCTACATTGCCGCCCATTCTTGAACATCAATTAAACTCATATTGTGCAAACGTAGATGTAGATACAGCGGGAATTATTATTATGCCACGAGAAGGAAGTTCGGATGCTATTTCTGTGAGCGCTCGTGGTAATTTATTGATGCGAGCAACGACATTTATGCAACCAAGAATTATCTTCTATTCGTTTAATGGTGAAGAAATTGGTGGCTTGCTGCCTGAAAAAAAGGATAACCCGATATTTGCATTGAGTGATGATGAAACAGTATGTGCTTTTGCACATACTGACAAGTTAATTAAAATTGTGAATGTAAAAGAAAATTTTAAGGAAGTAGTAGATATACATGATAAGAACGATCCGGTAGAATTACTCAAATTTAGCAGCCAAAATAACTATCTAGCTATTATTCGATCAATGGTTGACTGGTCGAGGTTGGGGTATCAATTTAAGCAATTTGATCTATATGATTTACAACTTAATGAAATGAAGAGAGTTGAGGACAAATTATGTCAGAATATTACGAATATTAATTTTAGCAACGACGAAAAGATCATTGCGATTAATGAAGTGCTGCCGTACTCTGCAATAAAATATGATATTGATGGAAAAAAAACAGAACTGATTGGAAAAAGAGTTTCGCTGCATCCGTTTGAAAATACCTGTGCATTATGGGATCGCGAATGCGGTATAGTGTTGGAGACGAATGGAAAGAGAGAGACCCTGTTCGAATTAACCAATGTTCAAAATTGTGAACTCTTATTTGATGCGAGCGGTACTAATTTAATGGTCTGTTACACGAAAAATATAAGTGATAAAAAATATATAAAAGTTTTTAATCTGATCATGAATGAAATGCGCGAGCATGAATTTGAATGTGATAATGATTCGCCAGTTGAAATGTATCGCAATTGGCTTATTGCAAAATGTGATAACCAATTAGTGGCTACTTCACTTACAACAAATAAAGTAATACAGCTGGGAAAATGTCCAAAATTGGTCTTCAGTAAAAATGGTAAGCGTGCTGTTGTTGTTGAAGGTTCATGGCTCTATGCATTGAAATTTAAAATCAATGCTGATTCGTTACGATTGCATGAAGTTTTGCAGAAAATTAAAAATGAACAAGAAAACCCGGCAAGCGGAAATGAGCTGATAAAACAATCTGAGGGCGGTGCTATTCCGTATAATTTTGACCTAACTTCTGATACAGATGAATATGAAAAAAGGTCAGGCAAAGATGAGCACGAAGAAGATGAATTATCTTAATTGTATACTAAAGCAACTGCAATTATATTTTTGTTCAATTATTGGTACAAATATCGGCACCATTCTAGGTATCATGATGAATTGGCAACAGCACCCCAATCCGTTCCTCTTTTCAATCCCTATTTTGTCACATCATTGTTGGATCGGTAGTTAGCTATTACATGCAAGATTCAATTGTTCAACGTAATTTTAATTGTGCAATTGGCGCAGTATTTTGGGTATACCACGGCTCTATTGGATACAAAATTATATTTAGCCAATCGACCAAAATAAATTGTCATTATCAGTTTTTAAATCGTTCTATTATAAGATATCTATAAAATTGTTTAATTTCGCAGCAAATGTATAATGCAATTAAAAAATTCAACAGGTGGAAATGGTATGCAATTAACGCGACATTGTATTTTAATGGTACTAATTTCAGCTTTTGTAAGCCCATTGGGAGCAATGGAAACAATAAATGAACAAGAAGAGCAAAAATCAGATCAACAAATTAATGAAATAAATAAACAAATCAGTGAATTAGAGCTTTATCTAAAAAACATTGATGCACGTTTCAAATTAATTGCCGCTGATGCAGAAAAAATACTATCGCCTTCAATAAATAGAAAAAATCCTAACGTTAGAAAAGATGTGCGTTTCAACGATAATAGATCAAACACGCAGGTTAGAAAATTAAGTAGGGAAGAGTTAGAAGAACAAATTAAAGTGGCTCGACGAAACTTAAAGATTATAGCAGGCACGGCGCTTGTTATTGGTATAACTATCGGAACGGTCGCAACAAAATATTATATTAACCCTTCAAAAGGAAATGGAGATTAAATTTTTTAAAAATTTAATCCAAAATAAGTTGTTTGCACAGTTTTTCAACGTTCTGTAATTGTTTTTTGAGCTGCGTTTCAGTTAAACTTGTTGAATTACCAACGGTGTGCATTGTTGGTTTAATTCCCAAAAATTGAAGGGTGAGCTGAACTTGCTTACGTGCAGGATCGCCCAAGAATAACCAGTTGTACCAGCGCGGGGTAATGGTCAGATTAATTGCAAGTGCTTTTTTGATGCGGTGAAGAGGGTGTGCGGGTTGATATTTTCCTTGGAATTTCCACGCAAATTGATTAATTAAATCAAACCAACATTTTAAAATACCGGGTGTGCTGTACCAATAGGTGGGAAACACAATCAAAAGCCGGTCAGCTTTCATAAACCGTTCTTTGTTTTCTTGATAAAAAGGGTGTGCTTCAAGATGAGCGCGATCACTGCTGTAAAATGGTATTTCGCTTGCACGTTCATACAAATCGAGCACATCAACTGTACAATCAGATTGCTGTTTGAGTGTTTCAATGGCGTGTTGAAAAATTCGCTTGGTGAGTGAAGTTGGTTTGTCGTGAGCAACAAGTGCCAAAATGCGCATTGTTTTTCCCTGTGTTTTTTACCAAAAAGGATTACAAGCAAGAACTTGTCGTGCAATTGAGCGGCAAGCAGGAACAAGAGGTAAATCACGCAACTGCGCGAGCGCAAAAGTAGTACAGCTCATAGGGAATTTGCACGATGCAAATCCAAGTAAGGGACGAATCGCTATCAAAAGGTTGATTAACAGAGAGTTAACTGGACGTTGGTTCATGATTCAACTACTTTGCGCATTAATGCTCTGAGTTGTGCAAACGTTAGGTGAGTTGCATCTGCTGTAACAAAAATTAAAAAATCTTTTTTATGCTCAAATATTCTATTTTCATAAAACAGCGCTTTTAACCGTCGTTTTATCAAATTACGTTGCGGTGCCGAACCAACGCGGCGTGGAACGACCACTAAGATTCGGCCAAAAGGTTTATGTGCTGGTGAAGTACGAATTTCAAGACCAGGAACTTTGAGCGCCAGCCGTGCTTGTGCAAAAAGCTGGCGAATTTCAGTTGTTTGAAAAGAAGAAAGTGATCGTACTGCCGGTGTAGAATTACTCACTGACCGTAAGACGTTTTCTGCCTTTTGCGCGGCGTCGATTGACGATTTTTCTACCATCATGGGTTGCCATACGTTTTAGAAATCCGTGTTTTCTGCTTCTTTTACGGCGGCTTGGTTTATAAGTAATTGACATAGGGTATCCTTGAAACAAAAAAAACTATTGTAAGCATTGTTTGAGTTAATAGTGTACGTATAAATCGAGTTTTTTTCAAATGGAGCTTACTTTTTGATCTCTTTGAGGTATCGTTCAGCGTCTAAAGCGGCCATACACCCGGTTGCAGCCGAAGTAATTGCTTGCCGGTAAACCGGATCTGCCACATCACCAGCGGCAAAAATACCAGGTACCGAAGTCTGGGTATGCCCCTTCAATGCTATATAGCCATAATGTGTTAACTCAATTTGGCCTTTGAAAAGAGCAGTATTGGGGTTAAGCCCGACCGCTACAAAAATTGCATCGACCCCAAGAGCCGATTTTTCACCGGTTTTTTGGTTGGTAATGGTTACTTGATTGACATGAGCACCATCCCCTTTAATTTCGGTGATTGTGCTGTTATACAAAATCTTTATTTTGGGGTTATCAATTACCCGTTCTTGCATAGCTGCAGATGCAGTCAGCTTATCTAAAATGTGCACAATGGTGATTTGATTGGTGTAGCGTGCCATGAACGAAGCATCTTCCATTGCGGTATCGCCACCGCCAACAATGAGCACCGGACGGTCTTTATAAAATGCACCATCACATACGGCGCAGGTGGTAACACCTTTTCCCCAGTATTGATCTTCTCCCGGGCAACCGATCCGCTTAGGCGTTGCACCGGTTGCAATGACTAAAGTGTGGCTTTTAATAATTTGTTCTTCGGTACTAATCGTGAATGGATGCGTCGAACAGTTGACTGCAACCGCTTGATTTTGAAGGAGGGTGCAACCAAGATCTTGTGCATGTTCCCGCATATTGAGCATCAGTGTTGGGCCTAAAATTTCACGATTTCCTGGCCAATTTTCAACAGTGGTGGTGCCCATGAGTTGGCCACCGGGTGTTTTGCCTTCAATAATTAATGGTTTTAAGTTCGCACGAGCACCATAAATTCCTGCGGTGAGCCCTGCTGGGCCGGACCCGATGATAACAATCTGATGAATTAATTCTTTTGTCATGGTGTTTTATTTCCTGGTCAAATGATAAATCACATGATTGAGTGTTTTTTCACGCAAACAACATTGTTTCAAAATTTGTGCGGGAAGTGGCATTTCATGACCTTGAATCTTAGTTGATGGTGGGTTGAAATAAATAAACTCTTTTGTGCGCGGTCGTTTTAATAAATTGAGGTAGCCTATCAAATCGTCCATCTCAACTTTTATATTTTCATGAAAAGCAAGTTGATCGATTATGAGAATTTCTTTTGCTTGTTTGAGTGCGAGTTGTTTAATCATCTCTTTGAAGGTATTTTCAGTTTTGTATACGTGATAATCAGGGTTATGTTGCACCGATTCGAGCACCGCTTTTTGTTGGCGAAGAACCAGTGAGTGTGGTACTTCAACATGATGTTTTGATAACAATAATTTGAGCGCTTCTTCAGCCATCATTCTGCGTTGTGAAATATCGTTTCTGAATGAAAAAACTTCAATTAATTTTTGGTGCATATCTTTTGTATTTTTGATACGAAAATGGTGCCTGAATTGATCAAATGAAAAATGTGAAGCAGGAATTCGTTGTAGGATGGTGATACCAAAAATATAGTGTGTATCAAGTTGATTGCTAAAATATTCTTGTAAGCAACTGTTTGAGCTCACACTATAGTCACCAACTTTTTTTCCAATGAATAAATCTTGAAACGGTAAATCAGCTTCTTCATTACCAATTTTCAGCCAGACCATTTCTTTATATTCACCAAAAAGAGGTTTGCTATTTTTATCAAGTAAAAAGAGTTCAAAACAGATCCAATCACCAATGGTAATGGTGTCAGTTGCATACTGTTGACCTAATGCATCTTCTTCTTTAATAAAAAGCTCTACTTGCCGATCAATATCTTTATAATTTTTTCGTTTTGGTGCCTTAAACGGAAATGTTGTCCAATCACGAAATTCGATTGGAGCAGCAACAGAAAGCTCGAATAAAAATTGTGCATTTGTTCCCGGTTGGATCACGATGTGAAAGAGCCGTGGTTCGCCAGCAACTGCTAAGCGATGTTGATGTAATTGATCATAGAGGTGACTCAAAACACAATATTTAAATAAAAATTCTTGCAGATGTGCAGTTATATTACTTTTGTAATGTTCTTTTATGTAGGAGAGGGGGGTAGAACCTTTAGCGAATCCATAGGTGTGCGTATCATGTTTTTGATCAACTGCCGTTTCATGGTACAACATATTGACCAATCCTTGATCAATCGTTACCGTTGCAGTGCACACGCGAGGATTTACCTGTTGGATCGTACACGATAAAGTGGTGCTTACATTACGACTTACCATCAGCAAAATCTCCTTTTTTGGTGCAAGAGAGGGGAGTCGAACCCCTATTCCCTTTCGGGAGCTGGATCCTAAGTCCAGTGCGTCTGCCAATTCCGCCACTCTTGCACGCGATTTTTTTGTACTCTGGTGGGCCGCATTGGAATCGAACCAATAACCTGCAGATTAAGAGTCTGTCGCTCTACCAATTGAGCTAGCGGCCCCAACAAAAGATACAAACTAAAGTGTATTAAAGGAGCTTGAAAACGTCAATTAAACGCTTTTAATCTCTTTTTCTTTTGCTGCAGACATAGTTTCGGCGCGTTTGATAAAATCATCAGTTAATTTTTGAAGTAAATCTGACAATCTTCGCGCATGGTCTTCAGAAACAGCTTTTCCTTTTTGAGAATCGCGCACTAAATTATGAAAATCTTTGCGCACATTTCGAATGCTGATGCGTGTATCTTCTAGCTTTTTACCCAAAATTTTTACCAATTCATCGCGGCGAGCTGACGAAATTTCAGGAAGCACAATGCGAATTAATGCACCATCGTTTTGTGGGCTAATGCCAAGATCTGACTCGCGAAGAGCTCGTTCAATATCTGCCAAAACTGCTGGATCCCATGGTTGAATAACAATGAGTCGCGCTTCGGGTGCAGAAATTGATGCTGTATCACGCAAACGCATGGTTGTGTTTCCGTAACACACAACTTTCAAATCTTCAACAAGTGCAGGATGTGCTCGTCCCGTGCGAATGGTAATTAATTCACGTTCAAAGTGTTTGATTGGTTTGTCCATTTCTGTCTGGATGGCTTTTTCAAACTCTTTGATATTTTGGTCGTTTAATTTTAATTCTATCATAGGACGATTCCTTCCAAATAGTTTTCTAACTCATTGTACTGCCGAATGATTGGTCTTCTGCAGCACAGATGATTGCTTGATCATGAAAAATATTAAATACTCTGATTGGTAACCGATGTTGTCGCGCAAGTGCAATTGCGGTTGCATCCATTATACCCATTTTCTCCATTAATGCTTGATCATAAGACAACGTTGAAAGTCGTTGAGCACACGGGTCTTTCTTAGGATCAGCGGTGTAAATACCATCGACTGTTGTTCCTTTCCACACTTGCGTTGCATTGATTTGTAATCCGCGCAAAATTGCGGTGGTATCGGTAGTGAAAAAAGGGTTACCGGTGCCACCAGTGAAAATGAGCAGTTTTTTATGGACTAAAGCATTTTCGATTGTTTGGTGCGAAATGGGTGCTCCAATTTCAGATGCGGGAACGGCACAAAAAAGGGTACTTGATAATCCTTCTTGCTCAAACAAATCTTTGATAATTAATCCGTTCATCATCGTAGCAAGCATACCAATCTGATGACCAATTGAGGGGGTTAATTTAAGAACTGTTCCTTGTACGCTACCACGAAAAAAATTACCACCACCAATAACAATGCCAAATCTATGCGTTGATTCTAGTTGTTTGATTTGTCGTGCTATCGATCGCACCAACGAGTCATTGAGTTTTTGTGTGTTTTGATGCAACAAAACTTCGCCAGTGAGTTTCAAAAGAATAGTAATTGAGTTCATGAGCATTCAATTATGCAGCGCCAATTTCAAATCGAGCGAAACGTTTGATCTTGATGTTTTCGCCAATTCTGCCAATCAACTCTTTTAATAAGTCATCAATAGTCAATTGATCATTTTTGACAAATGTTTGATTGAGCAAACATACTTCGCTATACATTTTTTGTACTTTGCCTTCAACAATTTGCGCAACGATTTTTTCTGGTTTACCAGCATCGACTAATTGTTGTTTGAAAATATCTTTTTCATGTTCCAAGAATTTTGGATCAACTTCTTGGGCAGATAAATAAAGTGGTTTCATTGCGGCAATGTGCATGCAGACATCATTGGCGAAATTTTTAAGATCGTCTGTGCGAGCAACAAAATCTGTTTCGCAGTTAATTTCGATGAGCACCCCAACGCGCGAACCAGGGTGAATATAGGCATGTACGATACCTTCAGCGGTAACGTTAGAACCACGTTTTGCAGCAATAGCAGCGCCTTTTTTACGCAAAAGCTCAACTGCTTTTTCAATATCACCATTTGTTTCTTCAAGTGCTTTTTTGCAATCTAACATGCCAACGCCGGTGCGCTCACGTAATTGTTGAATAAGTTCTATGCTAATTTTTGCCATACAAGCTCCTGTACTTGGAAAAAGAAATCAAATGTTATTATCTAGTGTGCCAGAAATAGCATAATTGGCAACGAATGTGGGTAAGCGGGTTCTCACATTTTATCAGGACTGCTGACACCAAGCAGATCCAAGCAGGTCTTGAATGTGTTACGTAGAATAATTATAAGAAGTAACCGAGCGCGGCTTTGGTCGATTTTTTCCGCATCAATTACCCGATTTTTTGCATAATAGCTGTGAAAAAGTTGTGCCAATTCAAGAACATAATAGGTAAGAGAATGGGTCTGGTTTGAGCTACTAATCGCTTCGAGCAGATTTTTCAGGGAGACAATTTTTTTTAAAAGAAGTTGTTCTTCTTGACCTAAGTTGACCGCATCATGTGGTCCAATCTGCGCGAGCCCTTCTTGTGTGTGACCTTTTTGAATGATGCTTCCCGTTCGCACATAGGCATATTGCACATAATAAACGGGGTTTTCTTCAGTTTTTTTAAGTGCCAAATCAATATCAAAATCAAGATGTGCATCCGCTTTTCGGTTAAGATAAAAAAAGCGCGCAACATCTTTGCCAACTGTATCAATGATGTCTCGGAGCGTTACTATTTTTCCAGCACGTTTTGACATTCGTACCAGTTCACCCGACTCTTTGAGTGTTACCAATTGATAAAGAATAACATCCAACATATCTGCTTTGTAACCAAGCGCCTGCAAGAAACCCGCAAGACGTTGTTTATAGCTGTGATGATCTTGGCCAAGTACAATTACAATTTTATCAAATCCACGACTAATTTTATTTTCTAAATAAGCAATGTCAGCTGCTGCATAGGTGAGTTCACCATTCGCTTTGCGAACAACACGATCTTTATCATCACCATAGGTGGTTGAGCGAAACCACAGGGCATGATCTTGAACATAGGTTTGATCACGTTCTTCAAGGCGTTTTAAACTCTGAGTGATTGCTCCAGAATCGTGTAACGTTTTTTCGGAAAACCACGTATCAAAATGAATGCCATAATCAATCAATGTTTTTTTAATTGCTTCTAAAAGTTCAGTTTTTGCATATTGAGCAAAAAATTCATCAGATTTTTCGGGTAATGCAGAACCGTATTGTGCAATACATTTGGCAGCGAGCTCTTTTAAATATTCACCCTGATAACCATCTTCAGGTAGTTGAAATTCAAACCCGAGTTGCTCCAAGCACCGAGCTTTAAACGAAGCTCCCAATTTTTGAATTTGTGAACCTGCATCGTTAATGTAAAATTCTTTAGTGACTGAATGACCCAAAAAACGTAAAACGTTGCCCAGAACATCACCAATAATTCCACCGCGTCCATGCCCTAAGTGTAGAGGGCCGGTTGGATTAGCACTGACAAATTCGACGTTGAATGTATGTTTTTGAGTGTTTTTTTCTAATTTAAAGAATTGTTCTTGTTGCTCAAAAAGTGTTTCTGCTAAGGTCACATAGGCTTGCGGTGTTAACCAAATGTTTAAAAAGCCGGGTCCTGCAATTTCTATTTTTGAAACAAATGGGTGCGAAAATTCATGTTGAATTTTTTGTGCAATGCTTCGTGGTTGCTGGCCGAGTGGTTTAGCAAGTAAAAGTGCAATATTACTTGAAAGATCGCCAAATCCCTGTTTTTGTTCGTCGACGTTGAGTGCAAAAAGATCATTGCGCAGGAACGATTTATCAATTTTAAATGCGCTTAATATATAATTAGTCAATTCATTTTCAAGATGGAGCAACAAATTCATTCTGATACCTATTAAAATAATGGTGCATAGCCAGTATAAACTGAATGAAAGTGCTTGTCACTTTTATCGGTTTTTGCTCGTATTAAATACCAATAATACTCCACAGATCTCTAATTATTTTGGCGAGCACGTCCGCATAAGTGCTAGATTCGCCAAACATTATGATTGACACTTTATCGGTGGTTGCTAAAAATTGCGCCAATTGTAATTGTGATAATGCTTCGGGGTATGACTCTTTTATTTTTTCAATAAGTGTTTGCGCCAATTTAAACTGATTTTGAAAATGGGGAGTCTTAAACCATAAATTATCTTTTACTTGATCAAAGCGATAATTTAATTGTTCAAGACTATTTAATAAATGAGTTATTGTGTATTTGTTTGTAATATTTTTATTGGTAAGGAAGGTTCTGAATTCTTGTGGCTTAAGTGATTTAATTTCGTTAACATTGAGCGTTTCGAAAAACTCGGCATATGGTTTTTGAACGGGTGGTGAATCAAGTTTGATCGTAATGGTTTCAAATGATTCGGGCACTTGTTTTGTCCACGATTCAGGATAGGGATTTTGACTATTGATTGTTTTTAAAGTCGTTTGGTTGATGGTACGCGCTTCGATTAAATATTTTTGTGCTTGAACGATTAACGAATCGGCTGTGTCTGAGCTCATATTTTCTTTTTCATTAAAGAGCGTCGTTGTTGTTTGTTTGATGAAATTCAAAATGGTATCAAGCTGGGTAATCATTTGAAGATAGTTTTGTGGCGCTTTTCCAGATTTTATCATTTCCGTTACATATTTATTTGCATTAGAAATGAAACTTGTCCAAATATCTAATTCTTTTGGAGCAATTTTATTCTTAAGAAAAGAGTCGACCGCAAATGCTCGTATTTTTAATCCTTCAAGCACTTGATAAACATTGTTGGGCGTTGTTTTTGGGTTGGCAATCTCTTCATATTGTGTATTGTCTCCATTGAGCACAAGTCCACCCATTGAAACCGCGATAAGAATAACGAAGCAATTTGCCTTCATTTAGTATCTCCTAGTTTTTTCAGCAGTTGGCTTTATTGGCCTGCTGGTTTGAGCGAATTTAAATCTTTAATAATTCGTGTAAGCGCACCTTCATATGCACCAGCTTGAGCAAAAATAATCAGTGATGGCTTATCGGTCATTGCGGTAAACAGTGCGACATCTAATTTTGAAAGAGAATCAGGATATGATTCTTTGATTTTATCAGCAAAAACGGTGGCATATTCGATATCTTTTTTGTAATTTGTCCAATCAAACCAACCTTGATTTTTTGATATTTCTTTTAATCGGTATGCAATTTTTTCGAAACTATCGAGCGCTGCGGCAATGGTAAATTTATTATCAATATTTTTTAAATAAAGAAAACGTCTGAACCCTTCCGGGGTTAAATTTCGAACGGCATCGATATTTTTTACATCTTTGAAAAAATCCTGATAGGTGACTTGTTTAGGAACAAAGATTTTTTCTCCCGGTTTGGCTGGATCAAGTTTAATAACGATTGAGTTTGGATCTTTTGGAACGGTGCTGATCCAACTTTCAGGAATTGTATTTTGGGCAAGAATAGTACGATTGATTTGTCGTGTTTCTTTTAGAAGTGACTGTGCTTTGCTGATCAACTCATTAATTTTCATTATGTTAATGTTATTTTTTTGAGTATACAGTTGATTTGCTGTTGTTGAGATAAAATTGATAATTGAAAAAAGTTGAGCAGTAAGATCAACAAATTGTCCTGGTGCTTTCCCTTTTTTTACTTGATCAATAACATATTGATTTGCATCGGTAACCAATGAAATCCATGTTTTCATTTCATCTGGAGCTATTTTATTTTTAATAAATGAATCAACGGCAAAAGTCCTTACCTTAAGCGCGTCAATAATTTGATATACTTGGGAACCGCTTGTTTGTGGATTTGCGATTTTATCATATTGTGCTTGATCGGCGCTCAGAGAAAAACTTGCCAAAGTAATGGCAAGCAACAATGACCCCATTAATGTTTTTTTCATTGAATATCTCCTCGTTTTGCAGCGATCTTTATATATAAAGCATATCTTATTTAGTTTTCAGTCTGCAATATTTTTACCAAGAAATGTCCCGTGATTTTTTGTCAATTTTGTCGTATACTAAAAAAAGTGCTTAAGAATAAGGATATTAGATGAAAATTGCAGCGCTTGTTTCTGGTGGTGTTGATAGTTCGGTAGCTTTGCATTTGCTCCGTAGCCAGGGACATGATGTAACCGCATTTTATTTGAAAATTTGGCTGGAAGATGAACTTGCATTTTTAGGAAACTGTCCTTGGCAAGAAGACCTTGAATATGTTGAAAAAGTGTGCGAAAAGCTCAACGTTCCGCTCAAAATAGTTTCATTGCAAAAAGAATATTGGGACCAAGTGGTTTCATATACTATTGAACAAGCTCGCGCAGGCAACACGCCCAATCCCGATATTTTGTGTAATCAACGAATAAAATTCGGTGCATTTTATTCAAAAATTGACGATTCTTTTCAAAAAGTAGCAACGGGACACTACGCTCAAGTTCAAGAAATGAACGGAAAATTTTGTTTAGTTCAGTCGCCCGATCCAGTTAAAGATCAAACCTACTTTTTATCACATTTAACACAAAAACAATTAGCGCGCGCATTGTTTCCCATTGGTCATTTGCAAAAAAAACAGGTGCGAGCATTGGCTCATGAAGCAGATTTGCCAACCAAATCAAGAAAAGATAGCCAAGGAATTTGTTTTTTAGGAAAACTCGATTTTGCGGCGTTTTTACGCCATCACTTGGGTGAGCAAGAAGGGCCGCTTATTGAAGTTGAAACTGGCACTACAGTTGGTGTGCATCGTGGATTTTGGTTTTTTACCATTGGGCAACGGCAAGGCTTAGGATTAGCTGGTGGGCCTTGGTATGTGGTAAATAAAGATCCGGCACGTAATTGTGTCTACATTTCACGCCATTATTATGAACACGATAAAGAGCGAAAGAGCTTTTATCTTGGAGAATGTAATTGGATTTTAGATCAACAACCAATGGTATCTAAATTGGGTGTAAAAATTCGTCATGGACAACAGATGCACGATGCAATAATCGATTTTTCTACAAAGCCTGGACCGCTCGTAACATTGCAAGCGCGTGATCAAGGAATTGCACCGGGACAATTTGCAGCATTGTATGATGGTGTTACGTGCTTGGGTGGTGGTGTTATTACACGAGCGATTCTATAAGGTTTTTCATGATTAATTTTTTTAATAAGCTACCACCTGAACAAAGAAAAATTACTACTGCGTCAATTTTTACTCTCATGCGCATCGGATTAATTCCGTTTATTGTGTACGCTTTCTTGGGTTCGTTGTACACCGTTGCATTACTATTAATTGCCAGTGCATTAGTGACCGACTTTGTTGATGGCATGATTGCACGTTTATTTAAACAGCGGACGGTGCTTGGCGCATTGCTTGATCCACTTGCTGACAAATTGTTGATGGGTGCATTGGTGACCTTGTTTACTTTTTCAACGCAATTGAAAATAACATTACCATTTTGGTTTTGGTTATTATTCATGACTAAAGAATTTTTGCTTATTGTCGGCACCTCTCTAGTGATAGCCAATGAGCATATGACAAAAATAAAAGCACAAGTAATAGGAAAAATTGCCATGGGCGCGCAAACACTGTTGATATGCACATTGTGTTTGCAGTTATTAAATATCCCGCTGGATCAATTTATCATTGATGATATGCTTATTTTTACAACGGTGGCGATGGTTGTGGCATTTTATTCTTATGCCAAACAAGCATTTGCATTCAGGAGTTCTTCATGCGTTCAATCATAATGATCGTTCTTGCAACCGTGATATTGGTGAGTGCAGTACCGGCACCGCAAAAAAAAGAGCGTGTTGGTGCGCTTAAAGAAGAAATTGCACATTTGCAAGGGCAATTAATTGAGATGCAGAATGAACTCATTACTGTTTGCGGATTATCAAATAAACTGGTAATTCCTAAATTGTATGAACTAGTGGAAAATAGTGAAGAAGGTTTTTTTGCACATGCAGATCGTGCTGCATTGCAACGATGTCGCGACATCTTACTTACTCTTGTTGCCCACATCAAAGAGTGCCTCGAGAAAAGTACACAGATGTATAAAAAGATGCAAAACGATGTTTGGCATTGCACATAATTAAATAATTTTTTCTTTGTTTGAAAGGATACTCTCGTGGCTGGCTATAATAGAATTATCATTATGGGAAATTTGACACGCGATCCTGAATATCAACAACTTCCTTCAGGTCAGGCAGTGTGTCGATTAGGGCTTGCATCAAATCGTCAATATAAAAACAAACAAACAGGCGCAATGGTGCAAGAAGTATGTTTCATTGATGCCGATGTTTTTGGTGCGCAAGCAGAAAGCAGTCGTCAATTTTTACAAAAAGGACGCGCCGTTCTTGTTGAAGGACGGTTGAAATTTGATACGTGGGAAACACAAGATGGTCAAAAACGTAATAAATATTCAATCGTTGCTGATCGTGTGGTGTTCTTGTCAGCTGGTGGCGCAAATGCAGAAAACGAAGCTGGTGAGCGTTCTGTAGCTCAGCGTTCATCAAAACCAGCAATGTCAGCTCAGGCCGCTGGTAATGTTGATGATATTGATGTTGATTATGATGAAGAACCAGCATCGCGCAAAAAAGCGCCAAAGAAAGCTGGTGAACTTGAATTTAAAGACGAACCACCTTTTCAAGATGATTTACCATTCTAAAAAAAATCAGTTCGTTAAAAAAAGCGGCCCAAAAAAAGCCGCTTTTTTTTTATTGTTCATTGATATCCAAATGTTTTTTAATGAGCGGATCAATAGTTTCTACTAATGTTCTCATTTCAGGTCGCTGATTGAACAGTTGTGGATTTTTATACCACAACAAAAGCGCAAGTGCTTGCGAAATAGATGGTGATTGGGTGATTTTATTACGCAATAAAGGAACTTGAGACAGATCAAGAAGACAATGTGTTTTAAATGTATCTTTATGATAAATTACCGCGTGAGAACCGTGATTACTTAATCGAATATGCGATGATGACGATGGTGTTGTTATAGGTAATCCGTTGAAGATTGAGTGTGCAGAGAATTGTTCATCTTTTTTTACTAAGCCGATAATTTGCAAATAAAGTGTTTTATGTACATAGGTTAACACATCACCTTTCTTTGACCAGCGCATTTGGGGTGAACCAGACAATGAACGGTTTGTTTGTTTTGATTTTGCAATTGTTTTTATTTTTTTCAGAGTTTGATCATACAACGTTGCGGTAGTGTTTTGATTTATTACACCCAACGAGTCGTTAACGGGATTAAAACTAATCGATTTAATTGGTGCCGCTTCTGTTACACGATTATCGAGCGTTCCAGTTTCAAGATTCCATATGCAGAGTGCTTGGTCTTGACCAGCTGAAGCCATGCGAGAACCATTACAATTAAAATCAATGTCATTAACCGCTCCTACGTGGTTTACAAACTTGTGTGGTTTACCCAGTTCAGGTTTCCAATAATAAATAACGCCATTTGCATGGCCAGTAGCAATAAATTTACTGGTTGGATCTATTTTGATCGTTGTAATTGTTACGTTGCCTGGAATTTCGTGAGAAATGAGTTGATTTCCGGTTGTTAAATCGCAGCAATAAAGTGTTCCTGATCTTTGCGATTTAGCGGCGAGAAATCGTTCATCAGTACTTGTATCAAATAATGAAATTGGCTCGTTGATTTCAACGAGTTGTGTCGGTGATGAAAGCGGAATAATACATAAGCCATCGGCAAAAGTTCGACAAATTATTGATGAATTTTTTTTGGTAAATGAACAAGGAACTAAGGAGTCAAAAGGAGAGTTATATATCACGGCTTCTTTATTTGTCTGAAGATCTACTATCTTTATCTGTTTATCGTGTGAAAATGCAATCAGTGTTTCATCATTATTGGTAATATATTGTTTTGCCTGGCAAGACGGTAATGAAAAAAGTGGCACCGTTTTATTTTTTAATTCTCGTGTAACTAAATCATTTTTGAGTGGACTTTTTTCAAGCAAGATACGGGACACAATTGGTAAAATAGTTCGAGGTAACTGCAGATTGTTCAGATAGTTTTCAGGATTTTTTTCAAAAAAATTAATTTGTTCATCTGAAGACAATTTTAATGCAACTGCATTTATTGCCAAAGGTAATAACTTAGGAATGTTCCAATAATCTGCTAAATTGGTAATTGTTTGCAAATTTTGGATTGATTCTTTATTTAAATAATTTACTAATTGTTTTTGCAATTCATTCTTTTTTTCAGGATATTGTTCAATTGTAGTAACATAGCAATTAAGCAGCTGTGCATTTTTCTCATTATCAAAAATGGATTCAGTTGAGATGTTGACATCATTCAAATCATCACAGAGTGATTGGATAGTTTCAGATGATGCCTTTAATGATCTATGAAAATGCTCATTCATGCATGCGCTGGTAGCAACAATACTTAAACAATAAAAAAATAGTGCCTGTTTCATTAAACCCTCCTTAGTTATTATCTAATTTCTAAAAAAAATATCTTACATCTCTTTTAGTTTGAAACAAAGATTTTGCATTGTTTTTTTTATCATGAAAGAAATAAAAAATAAGCATCGAATTATTATGATTGACAAATTGAAAATAAATGGTTCATAGTTAACAATGAGTGCGCCTCTTTTGTTAACTGAGGAAATTATGAATAAAAACATTCAATGTGCGCTAATCTATGCGGTTTTTTTGTCTTTTGTTACTCATTTGTACTGTTTACATAATGAAGAAAATTCATTTGTACACGTATGCGCCGATTATTTGTATCCCTATTCAAGTTTTCATAAAGTTGAATCAATTTGCAAAAATATGTGGAGTGATTTAGATCTTTTTTTAACGCATGAACCGTTTGAACAATTGTTAGAAAAAGCACCAGTTTTATGTGCAGAAATCGAACAATTATTGACGGCAGTTAAAAGTTTATCGCGCAATGAAAAAGAAACAGAAAGCTATTTGCCTGAAGATATTCTGTATCTAATGCGCATGATTGGTGTGCTTGCGAATAAATATGTTCTAGTGTGCGAAAAAATGAAACATTACATGCCGCATGCTGAGAGCAAACAACATATAACACTTTTTCATCAAATGTGTGAACAGCTTGAAGTTTTACGCGCCGCGCGTAACGAAATCGCACTGAATTCCACGTCCTCAGAAATAAACCAAGTTTTTTAAAATTGCCACAAACATTCAAGTCCAAATAAACTATCGAATAAATGAGCGTTAAAAATGCGCCGCCCACCAATAATAATATTAAACCATATGCCAATGCGTGGTCCCAAATCTACAAGAGAATCAGCAAAGTCATATTCAGCACTGACATGAAAAGTGTGCATATCCCAGCCATTAAACCGTTCATCATGATTAATGATATCAATATCAAAATTGCTATTTTCAACTTCGAGCGTTGAATTATCATGCTTGGTAAATGAATATCCTGCATACAATGATAGTCCACGCACTACATGATCCGCTTTTGCATAGGTACCAATTTCCCAAATAGTGCCAGGATCAATAGTTACTTTTTCGTGTGCTAATAAAATGAAACCGTTCTGCTGCGCTGTTGTTTTTAATAAGATGTGCTGTGCACGTTTAAATAAAAAAAGAGCGCCCTGATGAAAGCCTATTGTGATCCAACCATAGGCCCCCAATGAACAATCAAATTTTAATGGTAAGCCAAAGTGGCCATTGTATCCCAGAGGCAATTCAAACGGATGATGAAATGAAGCGGTAGCAGCAGTTGGAAATAAAACACCAATTTTCGCGCTCACATCTACAAAATCCAAAACATGAGTTTCTTGGTACGTGGATGCCCATCCTGCAAGAAATGAAAGATCGCCAATGCCGGTTCGGTGCATCGTATTGGGGATCATAATATGGTAACGATTCAAAATAGTTCCAAAACCGCTGAGTAGATTTTGCCAGGCGGGTGTATTTTTATTCGGAAACTCATTATCATCGGGCGATAAATCGGTGAAATTAATGTTAGAAACAGTCAGTGAGCGCAACAGCGGTAAATATGCTTGAAAAAAAAATCCGTTAATAATGTTTTGGTAACATTCACCAATAATTTCAAAAAGGGCAAACTCGCCATTAAACGAAACGTTGCCAAAGGTAGTACGCACCGGTAGTGCAGCAACATCGATTAACAATTGATCGATTGGATTTGCTGGGTCAAGATTGGGAACATTGGTGCCAAGAAATTGTAAATTTTGCGGACCAATAATATCCCATAGCGGAGCGATCGATCCATGTGGATTACGCGAATGGCGCGTGGTTGCAAAGCCGGCATTGAGTTGCCATGAATTAAGCCAAGGACGTTCAAATCGAGGTTCGTCCCAAAAACGTAACGCTCGATAAAAATGGGGATTATCAATTGCATGTATGGTGTATGAAATAACCAAAATAATGAGTGAAACCAGCCAACGCCTGCAGGCATTCATGTAACGTTCCTTTTAACAAAATACGCTTTCTATTTATAGATGAAAAGATCATTGTTGTCACGTATCACTCATTTAGTATATAATATAGCAGTACCATACATTTCATTTCCGTTGCAAAAGGTATTTATTATGAATCGCGTTGAAGATCAAAATCAATCACAACCAGAAGAAACTGCTCAAAATGATACACAAGAAGAATTGAGCAAGTTAGCTTCTTGCCAACAAGAATTAATTGACATGAAAGCAAAGTATGCGCGTCTTGGTGCTGATTTTGAAAATTTCAAAAAACGATTAGAAAAAGATCAGACAACAGCGTATGGCCAAATGCAAAAAAGTTTTTTTCTGCCACTTTTAGAAATCGTTGATAGTTTTGATTTGGCGCTCAGCGAAACAAATGTATCAGATAAATCGATCGCTGCACATTTAGCTGGATTTTCTCTCATTCGACGCAATTTGCAAAAAATGCTTGAAAAATTTCATGTTACCGAAATGAAAAATGAAAAAATATTTGATCCAAACTTGCATGAAGCAGTCATGAGTGTGCAAGCACCTGAAAAAGAATCAGGAGAAATTGTTAACGTTTTGCAAAAAGGGTATTTACTGAATGGGCAACTCTTGCGTGCTGCAAAAGTGACAATAGTTGCGTAGGGATTTGAAGTGTACAGTGCATTGTATTTTTTTTCTCTACTCTTTTTTTCAATTCCTATTGATGCTTTGCCATTAATTAATTTTTCTCGTTTAAAAAATTATAATCCGGTTTCTTTAGCATTTAAGCAAATAACTGATAGTTGTCATTATGCATCGGCACACAAAAAGTTATTTTCTGTTTTATCAGTGGAAACTTTACCTTTAGATGAACAATTACTCTACGAGCGTTTTTTTCATTTGTTATCAAAAGCACATACCGAAAGAATTGACAACGAAGAGATTGAAAAAACCTCATTCATGAAACTGCTTGCCGAAAAAATGACCATATTTGTGGATGAAGAAGGGAATATGCAAAGTGAAGCAGTTATTTTAAGCGATATTGCATATCGTTTAAATAAATTAACATTGCTGCAAGATGATGAAATCAAAAAAATCATTAATCAATTCGAAGATGAGAAAAATAAATTTCGCAGGTTTATAAAAGTCATTAAGCATATCTATGAAGAAATTGGATTGCCGGAGATAGGAATTGATCGAAAAAAGGCGATGAGTATTTTTAATGAAACACTGAAGAATTCTAATGTAGTTAATCGAGCCAATACAATTATTGGCAATCCAAGTTTAAGTAAATCACAAAAAGAACACGAATTGCATGAGTTGAATAATTACTTAATGATGCAAGCACAACAAAAATCTCAAGTTATTGATTGGCGAGGCTGGAAGTCTCACATAATCAAGAAAACGCACTATTTGCAATTGGTCATCGACCACAAAATATACGGCAAAAAAATTAACGAAATAATTCAGAAAGATCGAAAAAACCGTTTACGTGAATTTGAAAAAGAAAATAATGAATTTCGCAACAAGTACATCTTGATTGAGCGCGGAGATCGAGCTTTAAATCAATATAACTACATTTATACGCAGAAAAATGCTCAATTAAAAAATAAAGAAAATATTGCAAAAAACCATGAACAAGCTGTGCAAGAGCAATGGAAAAAAATCGATATATTATACGATAAATTAGGATTAGGAGATAATTTTTCTGACAAAGAATTTAAAGATAAATGGCGAGTTTTTGCAGTTAATAATCATCCTGACAAACTTAATGCGATACAGAATACTGATGAACAAATTAAAGCAAATCATGTTGCCATGCAAAATGCTAATGAAGCAAAGCCAATTGTTGAATCAATTATTCAACAATTTCCTAACAGGAGATTTACTAAAGAATCGATCCATGAAAATTGGTTGAAAGAAAACTCGGTTAATGAAAGTTATTCTAATGCACAATTGCGTGAATATTCAGAAAAATTTACTCAATTTATTGAAAAATTAGATATGGAAACTCAAAAAAACGAAGTTAATAATAAGTGGCAAGAAGAACGCAAACGTATTAATTTTTTGATAAAAAATAACCGGCGTTTCTTTACGTATGATTTGCCTCCATTGAAGTCAGATCTGGTCCTTAAAGATATGCCTGAATTGAAAATGCCCGAAGATCAATTAAGACAAATGCAGTACCAAGAATCGTGGAGGCTTTGGAATCAATATGTTTCAAATCAAAAACAAAAAAGTCGAAAAACTAGAAAACCAATTTCTGAATTATTTGAAATAACTCAAAATCCCAACGACCAATTCGATGAAAATTAATACAATAATCAGCACGGAAAGTAAATCTTCGCGCGTTGTATCAATTTTGCTTTGGTAAACTGAAAGTACATCACGAATAATAGCTAATTTACTATCAAGTGATTCTTTCCAATTTTTTAGATCGAGTTTTTCTTCAAGAACTGCGTACGTTTCTGCAACATAGACATCGCCAGCAGTTTTTACGCTACTTTCAATTCGTTCTACAATCACCGAAATTTCAACTTTGAGTCGCTCCAGATCACTAATTGGATCTTTTGCTATTGAACTTAAAAATGGAATATAAGCAGTGAGTGGAAGTGTCCACACTTCTTGTAAATACACCACATTGAGTTGCTGATCGAGAATGCGATCGTAATAATGCAGTTCAAGTTGTTGAATATTACCAAATTCAAAAAGGTCCAAAATTTCTGCATAATCGTCGTCATAAACAAATGCTGCTTCAGTATCAATCACAATTAAATCACCGCGGTAATAACCAGTTGCAGATTCCAAAATGGCATCTTTTTGATATTCAGAAAGCGTTTCAGTTTCAAAACGTAACAATGAAGCGATTAAGCCGCCAAAATTTTGTTTCAGTTCAGAGCTGCTTAAATGTGCTGTTTGGTCAACTTGAATTACCATGTACGAATTACGCAAATGAAAAAAACGAGCTTGTTTAATGTACGTTTTAATTTTGCCAAAAATTGCATGCGCATCTGCAATGCTTTGTTCACGATATTCAGCATCGATGGTGTTAAGCGTTTTTCTAATTGTTTCAATGGTATCAGAAAACGGAATTTTATAAGCAAGAGACATAACACCAAAGCTGTGTAAGGTTACCCCAAGGCAGCGTGGACTCATTGATGGTTGCGGAAGTTCAACGGCGAGTGGAATATGATAATTTTTGAAATATTTGGAAAGCATTAATTGTTTGGTTGTCAGCACACCACTTGTTTCAATTTTATTCAATGCAATGTCTTCCCCAACATCAAATGCATAGAATATGAAAAAGTTACCGGAAAAATGTTCTAGTGGTTGACCTTCAATACGCTGCTCCGACTTCATTCTACACTCCTTTTACGATTCAGTTTTCTTCAAAATAGCAAGGAACGCTTCATGCGGGACTTCTACCGTTCCCAACTGTTTCATTTTCTTTTTTCCCTCTTTTTGCTTTTCGAGTAACTTTCGTTTTCGTGAAATGTCACCACCATAACATTTTGCAGTTACGTTTTTGCGCATTGGCGATACAGTTTCTCGCGCAATAATTTTTGCGCCAATTGCGGCTTGGATCACCACTTCAAACAGTTGGCGTTTGATCACTTCTTTGAGGCGCGAAGCCAATTCTTTTCCTGCTTGATAAGCATTATCGGTGTGTACAATGGTTGAAAGCGCATCGACCGGTTTTCCGTTGAGCAAAATATCCATTTTGACTAAATCACCTGCTTGAAAGCCAGCTTCTTCATAATCAAAACTTGCATATCCTGAACTGAGCGATTTAAGTTGATCATAAAAATCGGTTGCAACTTCATTGAGTGGTAATGTGTAGTGCAAAATGACGCGGTCTTCACTTAAATAACTTAATTCTTTTTGAACACCACGTTTGTCTTGGCATAACTTGATAACACTACCCAAATATTCTTTGGGAACAATGATGGTTGCGTTGATTACTGGTTCAAAAATTTCTTCGATTTGACTAGGATCGGGAAAATCTGCAGGACTTTCGACATTCATCATTTCATTATTTGTTTTGCGAATTTTATATAAAACACTTGGTGCTGTGACAATTGCAACAATTTGATATTCTTGCTCAAGACGCTGCTTAAACACATCCATGTGCAATAAACCTAAAAACCCACATTTAAATCCAAGACCAAGAGCTATCGAAGTTTTCTTTTCAACGGTGACACTTGCATCGTTGAGTGTTAATTTTTCAATCGCGGTTCGTAATGGTTCGAATTCAGTGTTATCAATAGGATAAATGCCGGCGAAAACCATTGGTTTTGCTGGTTTGAAACCGGGAAAGGGTGGTACTGTTTTTTTTGCATGGCAAATGGTGTCACCAATGCGGGCTTCTTTTACCGTTTTCATTCCTGAAACTAAATAACCAACTTGTCCTGCATAGAGTGCATCCATCGGTGTTTGATCTGGATACATGAGGCCTAATTCGAGCACTTCATATTGAGAATTTGAGTGCGCAAGTTCAATCACATCACCTTTGCTGATCATGCCATCTTTGAGTGCAATCAAGCATACAACACCTTTGTATTCATCAAACCATGAATCAAACAACAATGCTTTGAGCGGTTGTGATGGCACACTTTCTGGTTGCGGAATACGTTCAATAATGCCATCTAAAATTTCTTGAATACCAATACCCGATTTTGCCGATGCGCGAATGATTTCTTCATCTGAAAAATCGAACATTTTTTTCATTTCACCCACAACGCGTGGTACATCAGCAGTTCCTAAATCAACTTTATTTATGACAGGAATAATTGAAAGTCCCTGTTCAAATGCTAAATAAAAATTAGCAATTGTTTGTGCTTCTACCCCTTGTGATGCATCAACAAGCAATAACGCTCCTTGGCATGCATAGAGAGAACGAGAAACTTCATAACTAAAATCAACGTGACCGGGAGTGTCAATTAAGTTGAGTAAATACGTTTTGCCTTTGTAGGTGTGAAACATTGACGCAGTTTGTGCTTTGACCGTAATTCCCCGTTCTTTTTCTACTTGGAGTTTGTCCAAAAATTGTTCATGACGCACTTTTCCAGAAAGCGTGCCCGTTGTTTCAAGCAATCGATCGGAAAGTGATGATTTGCCATGATCAATGTGGGCAATGATTGAAAAATTGCGAATTCTGTCTGGGGTAAAATCATTTAATTTTATTTTTTTAATATCCATAACACACTAGGTAAGAAGAGCATTGAGAAATGTTAATTTTGCTCTTAAGTGTACGGGATCTGCTCATTTTTGTAAATTAACGTTCATTTGTTTCGTGAAACATAGGGTGAATCGGGGCCAGTGATCAGTGTCATAATTTTTTGCTGCTGATCTTTTAGTGATTTTTCTTCGAGTTGTATTTTAGTTAACTTGTCATTAATGCAAGCAAGATTGATTAAAGGAATCATGCGCGTATATGCTTTTTTTCCGAGCGAAGGGGTGCGATAATGTTTTGAAGCTTTTCGTTTTATTGTAGCGTGAATATCAATATAGCCTGCGGGTGTTTTAGTGATTTCATTTTGTAAAAATAGGAGCACTGTATTAAAATCATTTTGTTGATCAAGAGCATTAAAAATGGGTGTCCATTGTGAAATTTTTTTTGTTTTTTGCATGTCACGAAGTTCGATTTCTTTATTTTCTTTGTGGCATTGACCGCAGAGTGAAAATGTTAGCAATGATAATGTAAGGAAAATATTCTTCATAGTTCCTCTCTTTAATTGATGGTGGCAGTAGATCGAACCAAAAATACCTGGCTGAAGAGAAAAATTCAAGAATTCAGCTTGCAACTGAGCTTGTCTAAAATTGCTTTTCGAGCTATTATTAATGTATATATTATTGCGCTTGCTCTTTGAGCGGAAACTGGTTTCAATTAAAGAAAACAAACTAGCGCTTTTTTCCTAGAAAGGTCATGGTATGGCGTCCTCAACAAACGATGCTTCGCACAATGAAATGATCCACGGAAAACTAAAGCCGGTGCTGATTGAAAATGAGCTTAAAAGTTCATTTTTAGATTATGCAATGTCGGTTGTAGTCAGCCGTGCAATACCCGATGTGCGGGATGGATTAAAACCGGTTCATCGTCGTGTGTTGTATACCATGAATCAACTTGGCTTTCATTACAACAAACCCTATCACAAATCGGTGCGCGTGGTTGGGGAAGTTCTTGGACGGTATCATCCGCATGGTGACCAAGCGGTTTATAATACCATGGTTGGTATGGTGCAAGATTTCTCAAAACGCTATCCACTTTTAGATGGTCAAGGAAACTGGGGATCTGTTGACGGTGATAATGCAGCAGCGATGCGTTACACCGAAGTGCGCATGGAAAAAATTGCGCAAGAAATTTTAGCCGATCTTGATAAAGACACCGTTCATTTTGTTCCTAACTTTGATGAATCCACGATTGAGCCAGTTGTATTGCCAAGCAAATTACCAAATTTGTTGATCAATGGAACTTCCGGAATAGCAGTCGGTATGGCAACATCGGTGCCACCACACAATTTAGGTGAAGTGATCGATGCATGTTTAGCTTTTTTAGAAAACGAACATATTTCTGAAGAAGAGATTTTTGAAAAAGTTCCTGGTCCCGATTTTCCTACCGGGGGCATTATTTGTGGACGTGCAGGAATTGTGCGTGCGTACAAAACGGGACGTGGTAATGTTATTTTGCGCGGTGTTGTAGAAATCGAAGAAACTAAAAAAGGAAGTGCATTAATCATTTCTGAGCTTCCGTATCAAGTAAATAAAGCAGAATTGATTATCAAAGTTGCCGATTTGGTAAAAAACAAAATTATTGACGGTGTTTCAAATATTCGAGACGAATCTGACAGAAAAGGGATGCGTGTTGTTATTGAGCTTAAGCGTGGCGAAATTCCAAACGTAGTTCTTAATCAGCTTTATAAATTCACACAACTTGAAACGAGCATTTCAATTTTAATGTTGGGTTTGCTTGATAACAAACCGCTTGTATTTAGTTTGCGTGATTTAATTCGTGAATTTTTATTGCATCGCCAAGAAGTTATTTATAAACGCACCGTTTTTGATTTATCAAAAGCGCAAGCACGTGAACATATTTTGGCTGGTTTTATTATTGTGCTCAGTAATATTGATGAAGCGATTGCGCTTATTAAAAGTTCGCCAACTCCAGAAGAAGCTATTACCAAATTAAATAAACGCTTTTTGCTTTCTGCTGAACAAGGTAAAGCAATTTTAGAAATGCGTTTACAGCGTTTAACTGGCATGGAGCAAGAAAAAATATTTGGTGAAATGGAAGATCTTAAAAAAATTATTGCTCAACTCAAATTAATTTTGAGTGAAAAAACAGTTCTAAAAAAAGAAATTGAAAAAGAACTGCTACAAATTAAAACTGAATATCATGATCCACGCCGCACACGAATTGAAGGACCGATCGATATTCTCACTGAAGCCGATTTGATTCCGCAAGAAGAAGTGGTTGTTACCCTTACTGATCGCGGATACATCAAACGCGTTCCACTTGAAGTATATGGTGTACAGCACCGCGGCGGAAAAGGAAAAATGGGTATGGCGCCGCTCGAAGAATCGGGCGATTTTGTACAAGATGTGTTTGTTGCAAAAACGCACGATGAACTCATGTTCTTCACCAATCTGGGTCGCGTGTACAGCATGCGTGTATTTGAAGTGCCTGAAGGTTCGCGCACTGCAAAGGGTCGTGCAATTGTTAACCTATTGCAACTGAACCCAAATGAACACGTAGTACGATTGTTGCCTATTCGTGAAATGGAAGGCCGTTCGATGGTGATGCTCACAAAAAATGGTATCATCAAACGAACAGATGCAACTGAATTTGCCAAAATTCGAAGCTCAGGTATTCGTGCGGTTAGTTTGCGCGATGGTGATGAGCTCGTATTCTGTGCACTGAGTTCTGGTAATGACTCAATTGTAATTGCAACTGCTAAGGGCCAAGGTATTCGGTTTAAAGAAACTGAAGTCCGTCAAATGGGCCGTCAAGCTTCAGGTGTAATGGGTATTCGTTTGCGTGAAGGTGACCGCGTCGTTGGTATGGAAGTAATTGCGGATGATCGCGACATTTTATTTGCAACCAGTGGTGGCTACGGAAAACGAGTAAAAGCAGAAGATTTCCGCGTTGCGCATCGTGGTGGTTATGGTGTTCGCACTATTCCTACCGATGGCCGCAATGGTGATGTAATAGGCTTGGCTGCCGTGAGCGACAACTCAAATGTGTTGCTTATTGATACGGTTGGTAAAATGATTCGTTTATCACCAAGTGAAATTCGCACTATGGGTAGACAAGCAAAAGGTGTACGCTTGATTCGTTTGGATTCTGATCAACAATTAAGACGCATTGTTGCATTTGAAGAAGAAATGGATGAAACACCTGATAATGAAAATACAACCCCTCCAACGGGCGGTTCAATTAAAACGCTTGAACAAGATCAACAAGTAAGTATTTTCGATGTCGATGTAACTACTCCGTCAGAAGATATTATGAAAATGCTTCATGCACAATCATCATTTGATGAAATAAGCGAAGCATAAATTATCGTATGGACGTTTCATTGCAACAGCTGGTTCTTCACCTTTCATTAATTAACGGCGTTGGACCAGCTCTTGTAAAAAAATTGTATGAATGTTTAGGTTCTGAAAGATTTTTGCGGTTGTACAATTTTAATGTGCAGGACCTAATTACGTTCGGTTCTATTTCTTCACACTCTGCACAATTGATTGTTGATGGATTAAAGGATCGTGCATTACTTGACCATGAGCTTGCCTTAATTGAAAAACATCACATTAATTGGTTTACTTCATTTGATGAACATTATCCCGCTTTGCTTAAAGAAATTCATTTACCGCCTCTTGTTTTATACTGCAAAGGAACATTGCCAAGTCAACCTTCTTTAGCAGTTGTTGGTTCTCGACAAGCAAATTTGTATGGTGAGCGAGTGATTTACCAATTAGTTCCACAGCTGATTGCCCAGGGTTTTGCTATTGTGAGCGGAGGGGCGCTTGGTGCTGATGCAATGGCTCATCGCGCCACAGTTCAATATGGTGGAAAGGGGGTTGTGGTTCTTGGTTCAGGATTGTTGAGACCCTATCCCATTGCTCATAAAAAATTATTTGATGAGATCGTTCTTAACGGTGGATGCGTTTTGAGTCCGTTTGGAATGGAAGTCTCGGCAGCGCCAGGGAATTTTCCAGCGCGAAATCGAGTAATTTCAGGTCTTTCGCTTGGTTGTGTGGTCATTCAAGCGGCACAAGCAAGCGGATCTAAAATTACCGCACTTTTTAGTCTCGAACAAGGCCGCGACGTTTTTGCCGTACCAGGTCCTATTGATGATCCATTAAGTGTTGGTTGCCATGAACTCATTGCGCAAGGTGCAAAATTGGTGCATTCGGTAAATGATATTCTGCATGAGTTTCCGCTGCATTGTTCTCCAATTGCTCAGGTAGTGCCCGAAAAAAAGGAAATCAAATCAACCAACGAAAAGCAACTCATGAGTAATGAAAATAACCAACCATTGGCCGTACAAATTATTTCTCATTGTCAAGAACCAAAGTCGGTAGATGATCTGGTTGAACTACTTGGGCTTGATTTGAATACTGTACAGGCAGCAGTGTTCGATTTGCAACTCTGCGGAAAAATTGAACAAAATTATTCTGGCCTCTGGCAACAGATCTAGTGCCAACATTGTATTTTTTAGCTCATCTGATAGACTACAAGAGATTAAAGTTCTTGAATATGGAGTACGAGCGAATGAAAAATTTAATTTCAATGAGAAAATACTTATTGCTGATTGTTGCGCTTGGGCACCTTAGTTTTATTGATGCCAAAACAATCCTTTGGGATCTTGGTGGTGTATTATTTAAGGTTGATCGTTTGGGAATGTCTTATTACGAATTAGGATGGAAAGATTTTGCATCATATATGGTGTGGGATCAAAGAAGTCCAAATAATTTGAAAGATCTTTTATTTGACGATTTACTGTACCGAATTGACGCGCAAACACCAGATAGTTTTATTGCTTATATGCCTGATGGTCGGCGTATGGCTCCAATCATGATGGACTGGTTAAAAGGTATGATATCTGGTCATGAGTTATGTAACAAGTTGCATCAAATCATCAAAGATCTTGATACGCGTCATTACTTTGTGAGTGAACGAGAACGTGTTTTGCTTGAAAAAATGGTTAAAGTGGTGTTTGATCCACAGGTTCTTGCTCGTTACACTAAGTTAGTAAATGCAGGAATTGAACTGGTTGAACTGTGCAGAAAAAGCGGATGCGCCAATATTGTGGTGTCAAATTGGGATCCATTTTCATACGCACATTTATTGCGTACCGGCCCTGGAAGAAAAATATTCCAGTTGTTTGGCCAGCACTATATCTTCATTTCAGGCGCCAATGGTATTATGAAGCCTGATGTAGCGTTATTTAAAAAAGTAATTGAACAGTATCATCTCAATCCAGCAGATTGCTTGTTTGTAGATGATCAGATCGAAAATATTAGAGCAGCAGAGAGCTGCGGCATTAAGAGTTATTGGTTCCAGGGAGATTACAAGGCGTTGAAAAATGTCTTGATCCAAGAAGGATGTCTACCTTTATCCTAAAAGGCTTTTTTTGCGTTTTTTTTCAAATTTGGGTACAGTTACATGTATTACCAAAAAAACACGATTTTAAAATATTATTGGAGTTTGTATGCCAGTACCAAAACGTAAGCGGTCGCGAGCACGTAGAGATTCAAGATTTGCAAATAAGAAAATTGCTGTAAAAGCATTAGTGTTGTGCTCAAATTGCCAACATCCACAGCTTCCTCATCAAGCATGTCGCGAATGTGGTTTCTATAAAGGCGCAAAAATAATAAATACCAAGAGCGATCGTGGTGTTAAGCGTCTTGAAATTCGCGCAAAGCAAAAAACAGAAGCTCAGCGCGATGAATCACAAGCTGCTCAATAGGCCGCCTAAACTTTTTAACCTGTTTGGCCCACTATGATAGCATTAGATGCGATGGGGGGAGATCATGCCCCTCAAGCAATCGTTGCAGGAGCTCTTTTGGCGGCGCGGCGCGGAATACCACTGCGCATTTATGGCGATGAAGATCAGATAATTCCCTGTTTACATAAACTTGATCCAGGATGGCATAATTTGCCGATAACTCTGGTTCATTGTTCGCAAGTTGTCCAAATGGACGATGAGCCAACTACTGCGGTATTGCGCAAAAAAGATTCATCGTTGGTACAAGCGATGAACGATGTTGCAAGTGGTAAAGCTCTTGCTTTTGTTTCGGCAGGAAATACTGGCGCATGTTTGGTTGGTGGTATGTTGATTGTTGGTAAAACGCCAGGTATTTTGCGTCCTGCAATTGGCGAATTCATTCCGACGCTCAATGGAGAAGTTTTTTGCATCGATCTTGGTGCTAATGTTGATTGTAAACCAGAGCATCTTAAGCAATTTGCAATTATGGGTGATGTCTACGTCAAATTAAAAAAACAGATAAATCAACCACGCATTGCATTTCTCTCTAATGGCATAGAACGTTCAAAAGGAAATAAAGCGCTTCTTACCAGTTATGAACTATTAGAATCTTCAGGTCTAAATTTTATTGGCAACCGAGAACCATACGATATTTTGCATGGTGATGTAGATGTGCTTGTGTGTGATGGTTTTGTTGGCAATATAATGCTCAAATCGCTTGAGGCTATGGTTTCATTAGTGCCAAAAATTGTTGAACGTGAATGCAAAAAAAGTTGGTGGGGACGAACGGTTGGATTTTTGGGCAAACGTTTTTTCAAAAAGTTAAAACAAAATGTAGCACGCGTGCAAAAAGGTGGGGCATTGCTTCTGGGTGTGCAAAAACCAATTATTATTGCGCACGGTTCTTCGCATAAAGAAGCGATTGAAGATGCGCTCGTTTATGCGCATCGAGTAACTCAATCTGGGTTTATTGAACAATTTAATAATGCTGTTTCAACAATGATTGAAAAATCTGTTGTATATTCTCATCCACTTTCCACGAATTATTCAAATCAGCGTTGAGTGTTTCAATAAGCTATGCTACGTTGTGCGGTATAAAAATTTTTCATAAGGAGAACACTCATGGAATTTTCACAGCAATTTTCATTTGATGCAATAATGACGTTTATTGAACGGTACAAAACAGTATTGCTTATTGCGGGCGTTGTTGTTGGTGTGGCTATTGGTGGTGGCGTTTATTGGCATTTGTCACGCACTAAACACCAAGAATTAGCTCAAGCAACATTATCTGAAGTTTTAAATGAAACAATTCGTGCACAACAAAACGCTGAGCTGTGGCCTGAAATTGAAGTTGCAGCACGCACGGGTTATCAACAATACAGTTCTACTTCGCTTGCTCCCTATTTCCTTGCGGTTCAAGCTGATGCACTCATTCAACAAAATAAACATGCTGATGCACTTTCATTGATGAGGGAAGCGCTCAATAGCTTATCTGAACGTTCGCCGCTTTATTTTTTATATGCAACTAAACAAGCACGAATTATGCTTGATTCTGAAGATGAAAACACGCAGACACAGGGACTTGAGAAATTAATTTCGATTTCAAAAAATAATAATAATCTTCAAAAAGATGAAACGCTGTACTATTTAGGTTCATATTATATGAATCGTGCTGATAATGAAAAAGCTCTCAAAGCGTTTAATGAAATTGTTGAAATGACAAAAAACCAAACTGATTATCCATCGCCATGGACCCGTTTGGCACAAGAAGCAGTTCGGGAGCTTGCATGAAACCAATTCGGGTTCGATTTGCTCCGTCACCTACCGGGCATTTGCACATCGGGTCGTTGCGCGTTGCTCTTTTTAATTGGTTATTTG
>JAKJAQ010000010.1:0-9895 GCA_022707425.1 Candidatus Babelota bacterium | reverse complement strand
CTGATATTGAGCGTTCCAAAAAAGAATTTACGCAATCAATTTTAGAAACACTTGAATGGGTTGATTTAGAAAGTGACGAGCCGGTTGTAACGCAAACCGAACGAATGGCTCTTTATAAAGAAAAAATTGACTGGTTGCTCGCGCATGGAAAAGCATATAGATGTTTCTGCCCAGCAAATCAAATGACCAGCGATGAAGATTATTTTAAATATGACGGCAAATGCCGTATTCGCAAAATGGAACCAGGTGATGAGCAAAAACCGCATGTTGTGCGTATCAAATTACCTCTGGAACAAAAAACAATTGAATTTAATGATTTAGTTCGCGGACCAATTGTGTTCGAGACAACACAACTTGATGATTTTATTATTGCGCGCACTGATGGTACACCAATTTATAATTTCGTTGTTGTTGTTGATGATGCGCTGATGAATATTTCGCAGGTCATTCGTGGTGAAGACCACATTTCAAATACGCCAAAGCAGATTGTGCTTTACCAAGCATTCGGTTTTGAAGTTCCACAATTTGCACATTTACCACTCATTTTGGGCCCGAGCGGTGCACGTTTGAGCAAGCGCGATGCTGCAACAGCAGTGCTTGATTATAAAAAAAATGGTTATTTGGCACCCGCATTATGTAACTATTTAGTACGCCTTGGTTGGGCGCATGGTGATCAAGAAATTTTTTCACGCGAAGAACTGATCACCTTATTTACCCTCAGTGGAGTTGGAAAAAAAAGTTCCATCTTTGACCAAGCTAAACTTGATTGGGTAAATAGCATGTATATGCGCTCGTTTACTGGTGCAGATCTATTGAAATTAATTTCTCGCGATGTTGAGCCAGGATTTCATCCTGCGTTGGGAAATTGGGATGAACACAAAATTGTAAAAGCAATTGATTTGTACAAAGAACGTGCAAAAACATTACGTGACCTGGCAGATGAAGTATGCGGATTCTATGAGTGTTCAATGCGCTGCACAAAAGAAGAATTGAAACAATTTACTGGCGCAACGGCACTTTCGCTTTTAACGAATTTATTACCAGTTTTACCGACGCTTTCTCCATTTGATAGTGCAACACTTTCTGCGGCAGCAAAAAAGGTGGTACAAGAACACGGTGTTAAATTAGTTGAACTTGCACAACCGCTTCGCGTAGCATTAACAGGAAAAGTAAATGGTCCGGGAGCGTTTGAATTGATGGCATTTTTAGGTCGCGAAGAAAGCGAACAGCGAATAAAAAATTTTTTAGAATACAGTGCCTAATATCTTAGCTACAAAATGGGACAAGTATGAAAATTGGAATGCTATTTCCTGATTATGGTAGTCAATATGTGGGGATGGGAAAAGAGCTTTACGATCTTTCTCGTGTCATGCAAGAGTATTTTGAAGAAGCATCAACGTGTCTTGATAAAAATTTTGTTAAACTCTGTTTTGCTTCATCAGAAAGTGAACTTGCTCTAATTGAGAATGCATATCCTGCACTTTTTTTATTGAGTTGTTCAATTGGTGCTTTGCTTAAAGAAAAAGGAATGGCATGCCAAGAAGTGGCAGGGTATGGAATCGGACAACTGAGCGCATTAAACGTTGCAGGAAGTTTAACACTGCCTGATGGTCTTTATTTTTTGTCAAAATATGCGCAATTTTACCAAGAACAGCTAGAAACAATGCAGGCAAGATGTGTCTGTATTAGTGGTGTTCCGGTTGATAAGGTAAAAAAATGGTGTGAAGAGTTTCGTCATGTTTCCATTGCCGTATATCATAGTTTAACTGAATGCGTTGTTTCAGGATTAAATCAAGAAATTGTGGGAATAAAAGATCTGGCTTTAAAAATGGAAGCACAGATAAGTGAAGTTCCAATTGAGGCCGGAATGCATAGTCAATTAATGACACCGGTCGAACAACAGCTGCGTGTTTATTTAGAAAAAATTGATTTTCACGATTTCTCTTGTCCCTTAATCAGCAGCATTGACGGAACCCGTATTACCAATGGAAGAGTGGTGCGCGAAGAGGTTATGAAACAATTAATAATCCCAATTCATTGGGATAAAGTAATGCAAACGATTGCTGACTGGCAATTGGTTGTGCAGTGCGGTCCAGGAAGTTCATTAAAAAATACTGTTGAAGCATTTTATCCAGAAAAAAAGTTTATTGCCATTAATAATCCTGATGATATTGACGAGTTGTTAAAACTAATACATAAATAAAAAACTCAACCAAGAGTGGAGCTTTGTATGCCAGTTTTTGATCTGAATGATACATTTGAGAAAATAGCAACCATTGTTTCAGATGTTTTACATAGTGAAAAACAAAAAATTAGTCAGCAAACAACGCTTGATGAGCTTGGTGCTGATTCTTTAGACAAATTAGAAATTGTGATGAAACTTGAAGAAACATTTGGCATCGAAATTGATGATGAAGAAGCTGCAAAAATCAATTCAATCGGTCAGGCAGCAGAAAAAATTAATGCACAGCGAACCAAATAATTTTTATGCAACTGTTGGTGCAGATTGTTGGTGTACTTGTGTAATTTGTTGTGCGAGTGCAAGTCGTTCTTCATGTTTTGGATGCGAAGTTCCGGGATTGTAACCATTCTCTGTAAGCCATAAGTGTGCACGTTTAACGTATCCATCTGCAATTGCAGGATTTTTTAACGAAGCCATGACATCGGCACGAATCTCAAAGAAACGTGATAATTGATTAAGAGGACTATCGATCACATTGGTATGTGTCGATTTAATCTTGAGGTGATCTTTAAGAACTTCTTTCACAATAGCATCTTTGTAAATGATATGCTGAATTTCGTGCGCAATGACGAATCGTTGTGCATCTGCAGGAAGAGAATTAAATTTTTGCTGGTTAACACATATTGTGTCATTGGTAGCACCTGCAGCACTTAGACCGTTATCATAACGCTCTAAAGTAACTTTTGCCGGATTAACTCCATACGTTACTAATAGTTCTTTAATAAGTTGTACAATTGATTTTGATAAATTTTTATCCACTGAAACTCTTGGATGCGATTGTTGATATTCTTTTTCCCATTCGCTTACTTTTTTATAACATTCTTCTTTTGTAATTCCCAATGTTTCCATTGCTTTCCAAGCGTTTATTTCTTGTTCATTTACCAATTTTAATAATTGGCAAGATGATGTTATCTGTTGGGTAATCGATTTTTGAAAACAATTTTGGACAACAAACAATCCGATAATTCCAGCAGTCGTGAGTAAAATGGCAGTGATAATTTTTTTATAATTCATTTGTTTCATCCTCTACTTAAGCAGTTTGCGTCATTGATGAATAAATTTCTTGTGCTAATGCTAAACGTTCTTCATTTCTTGGATGTGTTGTTCCAGGATTATGATGACCTTCTTTTATTAATTCTTGCGTGAATTCAACAAATCCATGTGCAATTTCACGTGTTGCAGTTGCGGCACCAATATCGGCTCGGGTTTCACAAAAGCGAGAAAAACAATTTGCAGCAAACTCAGGATTCTGTTCTTGCAATTCGATTTTTCGATCGGTTAATGCTTGATCAACTGCGAATAATGCATATGGATCCATGTTGAGTATATGCTGAATTTCATGGGCAAAAATATACTTTTTTGCGTCAGCTGAATACTGTGCTAATGCTTTTTCATCAATATAAATTGCATTATTAATTGCTGTTGCAGGAGACAGATTGGGATCAGAAGTAGGTATTAAAGAAATTGTTTCTATATCCAGCCCAAAATAATATGCTAATGAAGCAATTAATCTATATAATTCTTTCGATATGGCTTTATTATCTTGTTTTTTAGTAGAACCATTTTTTTGATCATACTCTTTTTGGATTTGATCGTATTCATATACTTTGTTGTATACTTCTTCTTTTGTAATATTGAATTTCTTGAATGATTGCCATGTTTTTTGTTCAAGCGAGTGCAGTTTGGCAGTAAATTTGTTATTTTTTGCTAATTGCAAATACATAAAAATGCTACCAACTGTTATAAGGGCAAAGATGGCAATAGAGGTTAGCTTTTTATAATTCATGTTTTACTCCATTTATCATTAAACTCTTCCATTAATTACAAGTATAAATTAATGATGAGATTTGTCAATCACTGATAAATGCTGCAAACCATATTTTAATCGAGCTATACAGAAAGTTCTTGTAAGGGATTTTAGGAGAAATGATTAAATATAAATGAGAGAAATTGAGGAAGAGCTATAAAATTTGACTGGTCGATACCAAAAAAATCAGATTTAAATAAAAAAAGCCCCTTTAAACAGCCCTTTATCAAAAAAGGAGTACCGCAAAAAGGGGCAAAATCATTAGAGCTCGAAAGCTAGATTAGCTTACTGAGCTGCAATTTCGCCTGCTTCTTCAGAACAGTCCGTTGGACATTCCCAAGAATAAGAAACGTGTTTAACTTTAGTTGCAGGGAAAGTTACACGTGCGTATTTAACGCAGCATGGAGGTTGTGGACATGCAGCTTCTTCTACACGTTCGCAACATTTGGTTTTTGGACAAGAACCACAACTTCTGTTGTAATAACGAGCGTCCGCATCAACTACAAACAACGCAGCAACTGCGAAAACTGCTAATAAGAGCTTCTTCATTTGGCTCTCCTTTGATAAAGGGTTAGTATTTCCATACTTTGCAGGCATACTACCTGCATTACTATTATCATTTTGTTACAAATTGCACTAAAAAATCAATAATTTCGAAAACAAAATTTGACAATTAGAAAATATGGCGGCTGGCCTTTATACAAATGAGAATTGGTACTTAAATTGGCTATTTAATAGGTAAAATAGGAGAAAAAAAGAATAAGAAAAAAGGCCCGGCAATACCGAGCCTTTTTGTATAACAAAAATGAAAATAGGGGTTTAAATAAAGGTGAATCCACCTTTGACCCACACACCCCATTGATCAAGTGCGCGGCCGTTGCTTCCTGAGAATTCAACTTCGCCGCCAATACCTAAGAATGGGAGATAATCGCAGTTTTCCCAGGTGTAACCCAAATGGGTAAAGATTTTGTTGGTAAATGCACCAGGATGTGCTGCTGAATCTGGGTCTAAGCTATCGGTGGTAATGGTTACTGGCGAAACACCATCCGAAGTTGGTGGAGCGAAGGTGCCATTAATGGTGGTCAAACTTTGTGTTTGATTAGCAGAAGCCCCGCCGGTTCCAAGCGTTAAACCTTGCACACCAAACGTATTTAAGGGAATATCTTCAGTTATTTTTACTTTATCTTTAGAAATTCCCCATAAGTTGTAACCAACATCAAAGGTCCAGCAGTTGCGTTTATAATCAAACATTAATGCAGCATCACCATGGACATCATTTTGTACTTTACATTCAACGGTCAAAATGTTTGGTCCAAAGAGTACTTCACCTGCATAAACACCGCTTGAAAACCGTTTAAACAATAGATAGCGACTTCCGATACCATTATTTTTTAAATCAAAGGTGCGATGTTGACGCGCATTAAATACATGGAAAATATTTCCTTCAAAGTAGATGCCGAATGATTGGTCACAACCATTATTCCATAGTTCATAATGTGCATTGATACCACCACCAAGTTCTACATGGTGTCCGTTACCTACTACCGGTTCAAAGAAAAATTCTCCGCGTGGGCGATTACCAGTAGGAGCAATCAATGCTGCTTGTAAACTGAAATGACTGCAATCTGAGCGCCAGAAACTGTACCCAACAATAAAGGTCAAATCTGCAACACCAGATTTTGATCGTTTTCCATTAATTTTTGCAAAATTGAGACCCTGTTTAATATCGGGTAAATTTACATCAGTAACACCGCCAGCCCACGCTTCAATAATGCTGTTGAGCGGCGAAGGGCGTATTACTGGATTACCAAATGTAAATGCAGGAAAACCTGGAGTTCCGGTAGTAGTGATAATTTCTTCTAAACGCATGTCCCAACTTGTCCAGTTAAACGGAACATCAACGCGGAAATAAAGGCCGCATAAAATTTCATCAAGTCCCAAATATAAATTCATATCAAAAATAAAGTTACGAACAAGTGGGCGTGCGCGTACGGTACCAAAAAAGTTTGGGTTAAGAAAAAAGTTTTGTGCAAAAACGTCGGTAGTTGCGCCAGCAGCTACGGGAGTTCCCAAAATATCGGTGCGTGCTGGTCCGAATGTCATCGTATCGGTACCATTAAAGAAGAGAAATTCTGCAATTTGTTTGCCACGAAACGATTGTTGATATTCTGCGGCGAATGAAACGCTGCCATTCAAGCAATCGGTATCAGGTAAATACAGATGATGTGCTTGACCTGCCATCCAGCGAGCTTCATTAGAACCTTGAGAACGTTGTCGATAAAAGGATTTACCAAACACGGTCGTTTCGGCAGCAAGTGGAGTTGCTGCAAGAGCAAATGCACATAAAAAAAATGTGCGTAGATGATTCATACAATCTCCTTAAAATAAAAAAAAGTGATACGCCCCAACGCTACTATATCTGAAAATCTTCGTCAATGTGCTGCCCAGCATCGACGCAGTTGTTTTGAACAATTATACTTATACAACACTATTGATAATGAGCAGAAGGAATTATTGTGTTTTGGTTATTGTTTGTAATTGCTACTTCAATAATTTTGGAAATGTTACCAATAAGTAGCTCAACGCATATGTATGCCATCATTCATACGTTGCAAAAATATTCGGTGCTTTCAGAGCGACCAGAAATTTTACAAGCGTTCGATTTTATTGTTCATGGGCCAACCTTGTGTGTTCTTTTGTTATTTTTTTATGAACGCATTAAATTATTTTTGATTTATTTGGCACGAAATGTTCAATATGCATTGCATTACCTACTATTAGGTTTTGTCGTTGAACTCATAACACTTATTTTCTTTCTTGTGATAAAAAAAATGTCGTTAGGATCATTTCCTGTGTGGATCGGATTTACAATAACGACAATTTGTTTGTTGAGCGAACGGTTTATTCCTGAACAACGAGCATCTACATCATGGAATTTTAGCAAAGCGTTGTTGCTGGGGTGTGCACAGGGATTGGCTTTTTTGCCAGGTATTTCCCGTTTGGGTATCACCTTTGCTACTGCAAGGTGGTGTGGATTTTCGCGGCGACATGCGTTCGAAATTTCTTTTTTGATAGAAGCTCCAATTAGTGCAGCTGCTTTTTGTAAAGGAATAATGGATCTTTCAACAGCTGGTGCACTCAATCTCTTGAACTACAAAACTTATTTAATTATGGTAATAGCTGGAGGAATTGCGCTAAAAATTCTACATCGAATATACACAATGGTTAATGAAGCAAAGTGGTGGTTATTTGGTTGCTATACTTTTGTATGCGCGATGGTGAGTTTCATGCTGCGAGATTAGCAATCAGAATAAAAAAAGGAATGTAATGATTTCAAGATTAGTACGCTTTATGCGCATTCGCTCATGGCGTTTGTGCGGTATGTGTTTGGCATTATGGCTTTTTGCTTTGTGGCTGTCTGTTTCTTTATTTACCTACCACCAAACAGACCGATCATTATTATATGAACAATGTGATGTGTATGAAGTGACTAACAAAGCTGGAGCACTTGGTGCGCACGGTGCAGCATTACTTTATTTTTTGTTTGGTACCGCAGCACTTTTTTTAATTCCGTTTCTTTTTTTTATTGGAACAATATTGCTTGCTCAAGGGACCTTGCGGCGCAACTATGATCAATTAGTTGGTTGGGTTTTAATGATTTCAAGTGCAAGTATTCTTGGTGCTTGGTATGGTGTACCGTTAATGAAACTTGGTTGTGTTCCTGGCGGTGCGTGTGGTGCTTCCATTGTGCATGCATTTGCATCGATCGATCAATTAGTTGTTGGTTTGTGTGTGCATGGTGTTTTTTTTATTTCTCTCATTTTAATTACGCGCGGAGCATTATTACGAATGGTACATGTGCTTCTTTGTAGAAAAATGAATGTTTTTACACAACCAGTTGCCAAGACCTATCACAAAATCTATTCAATAAGTTTTTTCGCGGTGAAATGGTGTTACGCATTGCCGCAACGGTTGGTTGCGTACATTTCACCAAGTGAACAAATTGTGCTGCCTGAATATCGAATAACGAAAATAAATACGATAAATGATGAGCCTTGGCGTTCATTGAACGCTACCAAGATGAATGCTGGAAGTGATATATCACTCTTTTCTGCAAAACAAAACGTTACACAAGAGACCCAACTTGTTGATTATCAGCTGCCCACGGTTGGATTGTTTACCGTACATGAAATGAGTAAAGAAGAATTAAATCAAACTAAACGTCATGAACAATTAGCTGCAATTTTAGAAGAAAAATTACTGCGTTTCGGTATTCAGGGTAAAGTTGTCAGCATAAAAGCAGGTCCGGTAGTTACGTTGTTTGAATATCAACCACATATTGATGCAAAAGTAAGCAAAATTTTGGCACTTGAAGATGATTTGGCGCTTGCGTTACAAGCAATTGCAATTCGTATTATCGCGCCCATTCCTGGTCGATCGGTAGTTGGCTTTGAGGTTGCCAATCAAGTGCGACTTCCAGTTTACTTTTCAGATATTATTCAGAGTGTTGAATGGCAAAAGTCAACGGCATATTTACCACTTATTCTTGGTGTTGACACAAGCGGTACTAAAATTATTGTGGATTTAGCAACTATGCCTCATCTTCTTATTGCCGGTGCAACAGGATCAGGAAAATCGGTAGCACTTAATGCAATGTTAGTAAGTTTGTTGTGTAAGAAAACACCACAAGAGCTTAAACTCATTTTGATCGATCCAAAACGACTTGAATTTGCAACCTATGCTGCAATTCCTCATTTATTATTTCCTATTGTAGACGATGCAAAACAGGCAAGTAGTGCATTGCGTTGGGTTGTACAAGAAATGGATCGCCGCTACCAGTTATTAGCTGGTGTAGGTGTACGACACATTTATGATTATCAACATCGTTGTAAAAATGAACCACAGTTAGAAAAATTACCATTAATTGTGGTAATCATTGATGAACTTTCAGATTTAATGATGGTTGCAGGTAAAGATGTCGAAATGCGCATTGCACGTTTAGCGCAAATGGCGCGTGCTGCAGGAATACATTTAATTGTTGCAACACAGCGACCATCAGTTGATGTGATTACTGGTATTATCAAAGTTAATTTTCCAAGTCGTATTGCGTTCAAAGTTGCCTCCAAAATTGATTCGCGTATTATTTTAGATTGTGCCGGTGCCGATAAATTAGTAGGTAAAGGTGACATGTTATATTTGGATGGTGGTTCAACACTGATGCGTGTTCATGGTGCATTTATTACTGATCATGAACGGCAAGCAGTCGCTGAACATGTGCGTGCACAACAAAAAGTAGAATATCTCGATACACAAGCGCAATTTATAATTGATGATGATGAAGATATTGATGAAAATGATCAAGAACTGTATCAAGAAGTGTTAGGATTTATTAAATCACGAGATGAAGTTTCAATTTCTTTATTACAACGACAGTTTAGAATTGGGTACAATCGTTCTGCGCGCATGATAGAAAAACTTGAGGCAAGCGGTTTAATCATTACCACAGAAGGTGGCAAAACACGTAAAGTGATTCGTTAATTTACTTCAGTTTTTAGATTGTACAGTTTAAAACGACGATGCACTGTTGAACGGTTGACACCCAAAAAGTTAGCAATTTGCGCGTGATTACCAAATTTTTGCCATAACGTGGCCATCAATTTTGGGTCTTTGAGTGCCTTTTTTCCCAATCGTGCAGCGCGCGCCAGTTCTGGATCAGCAACCGTAAACGCAGGATCAAGAGGAGATTCTTCAAAGATATTATTCTTTTTTGTCTTATGAACCAAGAATTGCTCAATTTTTTCTTTGAACTTTTGCAAACTTGCAGGCCGAGAAAAAACAATGCGGTG